>CAMNLM010000098.1 GCA_946543085.1 uncultured Clostridia bacterium
CGTCGCGCGGATGGTCTGCGCCGCGTCCGAGCGGACGGGAATCCGCCAGGTGCTGATCGCGGGCGGCGTTGCGTCCAGCGCGCTGATGCGGGAGATGATTCTTTCGCGCGTTGGAAAGCGCGACCGGGAACTGCGGGTGTGCTTTGGAAAGCCTGAATACAGCGGGGACAACGCGGTCGGCGTCGCCCTGATCGGCGCGGAGAAGCTGCGCAGGGCGGAAGCGTCCGGCGACTGACTTGATGAAGGAGAGAGGAAGATGGCCATACGACTGGACGGAAAAGCTTTGGCGGCGCAGTGCCGCGCGGAGATTGCCGAGCGCGTGGCGTCTCTGAAGGCAAAGGGCGTCACCCCGGGCCTTGCCGTGGTGCTTGTCGGGGACAACCCTGCCAGCCAGATTTACGTGCGCAACAAGGAAAAGGCGTGCGCCGAGGCAGGCATCCAGTCCTTCCCGGTGCTGCTGCCCGCGACGGCCACGCAGGAAGAAGTGCTCGCGGCGGTCGAGAACCTGAACCGGGACGAGCGCGTGCACGGGATCCTTGTGCAGCTGCCCCTGCCGAAAGGCCTGGACGAGCGCGCCGTGCTGGCCGCCATCCGTCCCGAAAAGGATGCGGACGGCTTTCATCCCTATCACGCGGGCAAGCTGATGGTGGGCGAGGAGACGGTGGTGCCCTGCACGCCGCGCGGCATCCTGATGATGCTGAAGACGGCGGGCATCCCGCTGCGCGGCAAGGAAGCCGTCGTCGTCGGACGCAGCGCGATTGTGGGCCGTCCGATGGCGGCGCTCCTGCTGCGGGAGGACTGCACGGTGACCGTGTGCCACAGCCGCACGGCGGACCTCGCTTTCCACACAAAGCGCGCGGATATCCTGGTGGTCGCCTGCGGCCAGCCGCAGCTGATCACCGGAGACATGGTCAAGCCCGGCGCTGCCGTCGTGGACGTTGGCATTCACCGCGTGGACGGTCATGTGGTGGGCGACGTGGACGCCGCGAGCGTCGAACCGGTAGCGGGCTGGCTTTCGCCTGTGCCCGGCGGCGTTGGCCCGATGACCATCGCCATGCTGCTGCAGAACACCGTGGAGGCCGCCGAACATGCCCTTTCGTGAGGAGAAGGTCTGGACGGCCACTGTGACGCGCCTTAACCAGTACGTGAGGGAGAGCCTGCGCGGCGACAGCATGCTGCGCTCCGTGATCCTCACGGGCGAGGTGAGCGGCTTCAAGCCCTACCGCGGCGGCCAGTGGTATTTCGACCTCAAGGACGAGACCAGCGTCATCAATTGCGTGATGTTCGGAGAGGGCGTGCGCAGCGCGTCCTTCATGCCGCGCAACGGCGACCAGGTCCGCCTGCACGGGCGTGTCGACCTGTATCTGGCCTCCGGCCGCTATCAGTTTGTTGCGGACAGCATCCGCCCAGATGGCGTCGGCACACTCTATCAGCGCTTCGAGGCGTTGAAGGCCAAGCTGCAGGCGGAGGGACTCTTCGAGAGCTCGCAAAAGCAGCAGCTCCCCTGGCGGCCGCAGAAGATCGCCGTTGTAACCTCTGAGGCCGGCGCGGTCCTGCGCGACATCGTGAAGGTCAGCCGCGCCCGCGATCCCGGCGTGCCGCTGGTGCTCGTGAGCGTCCCGGTTCAGGGAGCAGCCGCCGCGCCCGTCATCGCAGAGGGCATCTGCAGGGCGGGGAGAATACCCGGCGTGGATGTCATCATCACCGGCCGGGGCGGCGGCTCCATGGAGGATCTGTGGTGCTTCAACGAGGAGTGCGTCGCCCGCGCGATCGCGGAAAGCCCGGTGCCGGTCGTCTCGGCTGTAGGCCATGAGACGGATTTCACGATAGCGGATATGGTCGCCGACGTCCGGGCCTCCACGCCGTCCAACGCGGCGGAGCTGGCTGTGCCGGATCGCTCCGACGCCCTAGAGGGGCTGCGGATGATCCGGCAGCGCATGACCCGCGCGGCGCTCGGCAGCATCCAGGAGGCGAAATATGCCCTCGCCGGATGCCGCGCGAGGATGGAAGCGCAAAGCCCCGTGCACAGACTGCGGGTGCTGGAGGAAAACATGCGCCGCCTTCGCGCAAGGATGGACGGCGCTGCGGAGCGCGCAATCGGCCAGCGGCAGCCGCAAACGGCGCTGCTGCGCGTGCGAATGGACGCGGCGATCGATCAGCGGCTCCGCCATGAGCAGCAGCGCGTCGCGGGGGACAGGGCCCGCCTGCAGGCGCTGAATCCCCTGGCCGTGCTGGAGCGCGGCTATGCGCTTGTGACAGATGGGAATCGCGTGGTGACCCGTGCGGCGGACGCGCCGGACACGATGCGTCTGCGCTTCAGCGACGGCAGCATCGACGTACAGAAAATGCAAAGGGCGCAATCCGACGCGAAAGGTCTGCGCGAAAAAACTCCGGGAAAGGATGAAACCTGATGCCGGGCAAGAAGAAACTGAGTTTTGAGGAACAGCTGGCCCAGGTCGAGAGCATGATCGGCCGCATGGAGCAGGGCAGCCTGCCGCTCGAGGAGACGATCAAGGCCTACGAGCAGGGCATGGAGATGCTGAACGCCATGGAGAAGGAACTCACATCCGCGACCCAGCGCCTGACCGTTCTGCGCCAGGCGGCGGACGGCACGGAGACCGAGGAACCGCTGACGCTGGACGGCATTGTCGGGGAGGAAAAGCTGTGAGATCCTATGAAGCCTATCTGCGGCTCGTGGAGGACGCGCTGCCTCATGCCCTGGACGCGCTGGAACCCATACCGCCGCAGCTGCGGGAGGCCATGGAGTATTCGCTGCTCTCGGGCGGCAAGCGCCTGCGCCCGGTGCTGCTCCTCGCGGCCATGGAAGCGGTGGGGGGAGACGCGGAGGCGGCGCTCTCCTTTGCCTGCGCGCTCGAGATGATCCACACCTACAGCCTCATCCACGACGATCTCCCGGCGATGGACGACGACGTGCTGCGCCGGGGCCGTCCGACCAGCCATGTGCGCTTCGGCGAAGCCTTGGCGATTCTCGCGGGCGACGGCCTGCTCAGCGCCGCGATTGAGCTGATGCTCCGCGCTTCCCTCGGGACGGGCGATCTCCGCGGCACACGCGCGGCGCACGCGATTGCGCGGCGATGCGGCGTGTCGGGCATGGTGGCGGGTCAGGTGATCGACATGAACAGCGAAGGGCTTGCCTCTGACGAAGCGACGGTCCGCACCCTGCATCTGCGCAAGACGGCCGATCTGCTGACCGCGGCGGTGGAAGCCGGCATGATCCTCGGTGGAGCGGATGACGAAACCCTCGCGCACGGTGTCGCCTACGGCCAGCATCTGGGTCTCGCCTTCCAGATCGCGGATGATCTGCTGGACGTGACCGGAACGGCTGCCGAGCTCGGCAAGAGCGTCGGCAAGGACAGGGACGAGGCCAAGGCGACCTGGGTCGCTGTGAAGGGAATGGAAGGCGCGCGGGAGGACGCACAGCGGGAGGCCGCGCTCGCAGGCGAGGCCATTCAGATCCTGGGCGAAAACGCCGCGTTTTTCATCCGCTGCGCCGAGGACGCTGTGCGCAGGAATCACTGAAAAGGGCGCGCTGCCCGGAGGTGAGACGATGGATCAATGGCAGGCTCTGCTGGGAAACCGGTGCCTGTGGGCGGCTGTGTCCGCCTGGATGGTCGCTCAGTTTTTGAAGGTTCCGACCTACGCCTACGTGGAGAAAAGATGGGACTGGCATAAGCTCGTCGGTTCGGGCGGCATGCCCTCCAGCCATTCGGCGGGTATGGTCGCGCTGACGATCATGGTTGGCGCGGCAGCCGGTCTCGGGAGCGTGGCTTTCGCGATATGCTTTGTTTTCTCCTCCGTCGTCATGTATGACGCGGCTGGCGTACGCCGGGAGACCGGCCGCCAGGGACGCGCGCTGAACGAGATCATTAGCAACGTGCTGGTGGAAGGCGCGCCGATCACGGACGAGGTCCTGAAGGAACTGGTCGGCCACACGCCGATGGAAGTCTTCTTTGGCGCTCTGACCGGCGCGCTGGTCGCGCTGGTCTGGCTGAATATCTGACGCGGAGAACAACAGGGGAGGATCACGGTCATGGATCATTTTATGGAAGAAGTCGTCGTCAAGCACAAGCGCACCGCTGAGGAGATTCTCTACATCCTCAGCTGGCCGGTGATGATCATCCTCGCGATCTTCGCCATGATGAACATCAGCGGCGTGATCAATTACGCGTTTTCTGGCGTGAACATGATGGAGCTGCTGCCGTCGCTGGCGATCGGACTGATCGCGGCCGGCGCGGCTGTGGCAACCTTTCTGTTCCATGACCGCCTGCGCACGGAGTATGAGTACACCTTCACCAACGGCGAGCTGGACTTTGCGCAGGTCTACAACAACAGCAAGCGCAAGAGTCTGGGCAGCCTGAGGGTCAAGGGTGTGGAAGCCTTCGGCAAGGTCGCGTCCTCCAGCTTCCAGCGGTACATCTCGATGCAGGACGTGAAGCAGACGCGCTGGTACCTGAACCGCGACGCGGAACTGTATTACTTTTTCTTCCAGAAGGACGGCAACAAGCGCGTGATCGTCTTTGAGCCCTCTGCGGAACTGGTGCGCCTGGTGCGCCTGTACCTGCCCCACGGCGTCGAGCAGGCTTGAAGAGGGTGAAGAAGACTTGATGGAAATCTATCTGGACAACAGTGCGACCACTAAGCCCTGTGAAGCCGCGATTGTCGCCGCTGAGGACGCGATGCGCGTCCACTGGCACAACCCCTCCGCGCTGTATAAGCCGGCCATGGAGGCGGAAAAGCTCCTGAACCAGGCGCGCGAGACCTGCCTCAGGGCGGTGCAGGCGACGGGAAACCGGCTCGTCTTCACGGGCAGCGGCACGGAGGCGGACAATCTCGCCATCTTGGGCCACCTGAAGGGGATCCGGAAGCCCGGGCGCGTGCTGATCAGCCAGGTGGAGCACCCGGCGGTGGCGGCGTGCGCTCAGGAGATCGAGCGCATGGGACACCGCGTGGAGAGCATCGCCGTGGACAGCCGAGGTGTGATCGACCTCGGGAAGCTGGAAGCGCAGATGGACGGCAATGTGCGCATGCTCTGCGTGATGCAGGTGAACAACGAGACCGGGGCGGTGATGCCGCTGCGGGAGATTGCGGCGCTCCGGGATCGGATTTGCCCGGACGCCGCGCTCCACGTGGACGGAGTGCAGGGCTTCCTGCGCGTGCCGCTTCGCTTCAACGGCAGCGGCATTCAGAGCTATGCCTTCAGCGGCCACAAGATCCACGCGCTGAAGGGCGTGGCCGGCCTGATTGTGCGCAGGGACGTGCGCCTCTCGCCGATCCAGTTCGGCGGCGGCCAGGAGGACGGCTGGCGCAGCGGTACGGAGAACATGCCCGGCATTCTGGCCCTCGGCGCGGCAGTCGAGGCTTTCCCCGCCGACGGCGCCGCGCGCATGTCGGAGATGAAGCAGCGCCTTTGGGACGGGCTTCGCGCAGCCATTCCATCCGCTGAGCTGAACGGTCCGGAGCCCGGCAGCCCGGAGAGCGCGCCGCATATTCTCAATGTGAGCCTGCAGCCTGTGCGTTCCCAGACCATGCTCTTTGCCCTCGAGGGGGAGGGCGTTTATGTCAGCGCGGGCTCGGCCTGCGCCAGCCATAAGCAGAAGGTCTCCGCGGCGCTCACGGCCATGGGCTGCTCCACAAGACGGGCGGACTGCGCCTTGCGGTTCAGCCTCTGTCCGGATATCACCCCGGAGATGATCGACCAGACCGTGGAAACGGTCAAACGGCAGTACGGGCTGCTCTCAGCCTATGTGCGCCGGTGACAACAGAAACTCAGCAAAGGATACGAAAACATGCGGGAATTGCTATTGGTTCGCTACGGTGAAATCTTCCTGAAGGGGCTGAACCGCCCGTTCTTTATGCGGGCGCTGGTGAAGAATGTCCGCGAGAGCGTCAAGGACATGGGCGCGGATGTCTGGCTGCACGACGGGCGCATTTTTGTCGCGGGCTTCGAGGATCTGGAAGCCTGCATGGCGCGCGTGACGAAGGTCTTTGGCGTGCACAGCGTGTGCCCGGCCATCGAGATGGAGAAGGAGGACTTTGAGGCCGTCGCAAAGCAGGCCGTGTCCATGATGGCAGGCCTGCGCGGCACCTTCAAGGTGAGCGCCCGCCGCTCGGACAAGCGCTACCCGATGGATTCACCGGCCATCAACGAGGAGCTTGGCGGCCGCATTCTGGATGCCTGCCCCGACCTCCGCGTGGATATCCACCACCCGGATCACGCCCTGAACGTTGAGATCCGCGACATGTGCTATCTCTATGTGCGCGTGGTGCCGGCCGTGGGCGGCATGCCTGTGGGTACCAATGGCAAGGCCGCGCTGCTGCTCTCCGGCGGCATTGACAGCCCGGTCGCCGGCTGGATGATCGCGAAGCGCGGCGTAAAGATCTGCGCGGTTCATTTCCACTCCTATCCCTACACCTCGGACCGCGCCAAGGAGAAGGTGCTAGAGCTTGCCCGCCTGCTCTCGGAGAGCTGCTGCGGTATCCGGGTGTATATCGTGCCCTTCACGCACATCCAGATGGAGATTCACACGAAGTGCCCGGACGACTACGGCACGCTGATCATGCGGCGCTATATGATGCGGATCGCGGAGCGCTGCGCGAAGCTCGAGAAGGCGCAGGCCCTGATCACCGGCGAGAGCATCGGCCAGGTGGCCAGCCAGACCATGGAAGCCCTCGGCGTGACGGACAGCGTGGTCTCGATGCCCGTCTTCCGCCCGGTGATCGGCTTCGACAAGGCGGAAATCATGGAGACGGCCCGCCGCATCGGCACGCTGGAGACATCCGAGCTGCCCTATGAGGACTGTTGCACGGTCTTCACGCCCCGCCATCCCGCAACCCATCCGCGCCTCGACCGCGCGGTCGAGGGCGAGAGCCCGCTCGACATGGACGCCCTGATCGAGGAGGCCATGCAGGGAATCGAGATTGTGGAAGTGTGACCGCGATCCCCGGCCGAAATAAACAGCATACAAAAAGCCAATCCCCGGAAAACAGACGGGATTGGCTTTTTGCATCTGCCGCTTACTGGTTCATCAGGAACACGATCAGCTCAGCGGGGAGCAGGCGGAACAAACGGATATAAAGAGCGGAAGAGGCGCTGGTGAGCGCGCTCTGCAGCTCCTGCGCGTCGGCGTCGGAGAGACCGCTGTCGAGCGTATAGAACTTGGCGTCCTCCGCGGGGCGGAAGGTCATGGGCTCAGCTTCCACTGCCGTCATTTTCACAGTCAGGAAGGGAGTCTCCTCGTCCTCACCGAAGGAGCGTTCCACGGCGGTGAAGCTCCAGGGGGCATGGGTCAGCGCGCCCTCGAGCGTCTGCCGCAGGGAGAGGCGCCCCGCGCTGAGCACTGTCTCACCGGTGAAGGTCCAGCGGCCGTTTTCAGCATGCCGCAGGTTTCCCTTCCAGGTGAGGGTGCCCTGTGAACGGCTGGCGTTCTGGGCAACTGCGGGGAAGCCCTCGCCGTAAGGATCCTCGTATTCGTGTACCGTGATCTCCAGCGCAGCGCTTCCGCCGACCAGGCTGATGTCCTTGCTCTGCGCGCGGAGAATGCAGTCCGCGTAGGCGGTTCCCCGGTCAAGGCCGAGGCCGATCACGACGCGCACCCGGTTCTCGCTCATTCTGCCGACGGAGAGCGTCATCACCTGCGCGCCGTCCGCCGTCACGGTCAGCGACCCGCCGACGAACTGATCCGCGCTGTCATAGCCGAGCGCGAGGTCATAGCGGTAATAGTTCAGCAGCGCAGCCTGAGAAGCGCCGCTCTGCGGCTGATCCGGGAAGAACGACTGCAGCTGGAACTGCGGGAACTCGGCGGCAAAGCACTGCATGAGGATCAGAAGGTCGCGCTCGTCAAAGCGATAACGCACCTGCCTGACCGCGCCGCTGTAGGCGTCGCCGCGGAAGCTGCCTGTCGCGGCCGTACATTCAGACCCGCGCAGCCAGCTATCGAGAAGAAGGCCCGTGCGGTCCGCAAAGTCGTTCCAGTCCATGTCCGCGAGCGCGTTGAGAGAAGGCCAAGCGTCAGCGGCGGATGAGACGGGATAGGCCAGAACGATGCCGGGAAGCAGGGAGGACTCCGCATAGACGCGATCCGGCGCATCGGGCAGGGCGTAGGCCTTTGATTCGGCGATTTCCTCCCCGCCGAGGGTGGCCCTGAAGCGCAGCGCGTCCGGCTGGAGCAGCAGGGAAAGGCTGGCGCCGCTGATGAGCTTCGACAGGCCCTCCGCGAAGGAAGTGATCTGCGAACTGCTGCGCAGGAAACCGAGCGCGCTGGTTTCGCCGTCCTCGTTGCGCTGCAGGCTGGTCAGAAAGGCGGCCATCGCGTCCGCGTCAGCTTCCGCGGTGACATCCAGCTGCAGGACATCCGGGAGAAACGGCGTCTGCTCCGCGGCGCAAGCGCCTGTCAGGGAGAAACAGAGCAGCGTCAGCGCGCAGAGAAAGGAAACCCAACGGTTCATCTGGTCACACACCTTCCGAGTCGTCATCGAGCATGACTTCCTCTTCGATCAGGATCGGAGGCGCGTCTTCCGCAGGGGCTTCTGCCGTCCCGTCTGGCGCGGAAGCATCGGCATCCTCTGCCTCTTCTCCGGCTGATTCAGACGCGTTGGGAGAGCCGAGCGGGATGCTGAGGTCTTCGGACTCCGCGGAAGCTTCCCCGGCTTCCTCAGCATCTTCAGCTTCTTCGGCTTCCTCCACAGGATCGACCGGGGCGGCGTCTTCGCTTCCGGACTCCGCCTGCGCGGCGGGTTCAGCGGCTTCGGGCTCTTCGGACGCGGGCGCATCCTCTACCGGGACGATCAGGGCAGGGAAGGTCTCCGCCTCATCGGGCTGGGCGGGCTCTTCCGCGGCTGCCTCCGCGGGCTGGG
>CAMNLM010000099.1 GCA_946543085.1 uncultured Clostridia bacterium
CTTACTGTTGGGGGTCTTGGGTTTGTTGTAATTCTCCCGTTCCTTTATGCCAAGGAAATCCTCTATCTTCCTCCCTTCATTCATCCGGGAACAGTTTGGAAATTGACGGGACGGCCCTTCCTAATGCCGGGAAAAGAATCGTGAGCCGGGCCATGACCCAATCTCACTGCATACACCATATCACAGATTGCATATGATAAAAAGTACATATCAATATGAATAGAACTGCTTCTTTTGTGCAAAGATATCTCTTTTTTATGATCTGAATATGCGCTGAATATGAACAGATATGATCTGAGGTGCGTTAGGGCTGCCCTTTTCATTGTCGGGAATTGAAATAAGGCTCGCAGGGGATCCTGCGTTCAGAGGGGGGGAGAGGCTGCCCCAACAAGCCGCAGCACGATATTGATATCGGTTGACCCTGCTTGCCGGGTTTCTGTGCATGACCGCTGCCGGGCTGGCACGTTGCCCTTCGCTGTTTCAAGACGTCCGGATATGGCCTTGACGACGATGTGTATCAATCACTGGCTGAAACAGGCAGGACCTGGTATGTATCCGAGAGCGGGACGAAGAAAACGGAAGACGGGGCTGTTGGAAGGTAGAGGAGATGGATGAGGGGTGCCCCATGGTGGGATACAACCCGGTTTTGAGGTACACTAGGCGGTCAGTCCACGAAGCGGAGCGTTCACTGCAGGAATTGAGCTGTGCCCGCCGCATGGCAAAAGGGGCTGTCTCTGATGATCTTTTCAGACCATTTTGAGACAGCCCCTCCGTTTTGCTTTGGGAGAGCGGTTTACGCGGCCTTCCGCTTCTTCCTGCGAACAATGGCCGTCACGAGCCAGGCGATCAGGCCCGCGGCTGCCACGCCGTCCACGATGAACATGACCAGCTGCCAGCGCGGCATACTGTAGCCCACGACAATCCGGTTCATGGCGTTGGAGTTGACCACCGTGTACATGATGTTCTTTGCGCACTGGGCCAGGATGACGGCGTCCGCGGTGTCCGAGGGGTCGCACCAGGCGGTGGGCGTGGCGGAGAGGTTCAGGTCGCCGCCGGCATAGGCCATCTGCTGCGGATTCATGTACTGGCCGCTGGTGTTGAAGTCGCAAATCACCATGCCTCGGAAGCCCCACTCATTGCGGAGAATACCCGTCAGCAGGCGCCAGTCGCCGCCGGCCCAGCGGGTGCCGATACGGTTGAAGGAGGACATCACCGCGCGGGTTCCGCCTTCCTTGACCGCGATCTCAAAGGGCCGCAGGTAGATTTCGCGCATGGCCTGCTCGGTGGCCCAGGAGCAGTCGCCGTTGATGGAGCGGTGGGTCTCCTGCTCGTTCAGGGCAAAGTGCTTCATGAAGCAGTACACGCCCTTGCTCTGGCAGCCGCGGATGACGGCGGCGGCCATCCGGCCCGTGAGCAGGCTGTCCTCGGAGTAGTACTCGAAGTTGCGTCCGCCGAAGGGGCTGCGGTGGATGTTCGCGCCGGGGGCATACCAGCCGGAGTAGGGCAGGCCGTTGCTCCGGCCCTCGGCATCGCCCCACAGGCCCTCGTTGCCCACCGCGATGCCCTGCTCCTCTGCCAGCTCCACATTCCAGGTAGAGGCCACGATGACCTCGCAGCAGTAGGCACAGTTGTCGTAGTAGGTGGAGGCGTCCATGAAGTTCACGAAGCCCGCGGGGCCGTCGGAATCGTTGGTGGCAGGCTTGGCGATGTTCTCCAGGGCTGCGCTGCGGAAGGCGCCGTAGCTGATCATGGTGATCAGCTCGTCCTCCCTGCAGGCGTCCAGCAGGATCTGCCAGCGGGGATCGTCATAGGAGACCGGGTCCTTGCCATTCAGCAGATCGGGCAGCTTCACGCGCACAGGCTCCCCGAACCAGGGCATCTCCTCGCTGTCCAGGTCGGTGGGATTGTTGTGGCGCACGTCCGCCAGTGCGGCGATCAGCTCGGCCGTCACGCTCCGGTCCTCATCGGTTGGCGCGGCGGGGAAAGTATCGTTCCAAGCGCTCCGGGAGAGGGTGCTGTCCAGCATGTAAGCCGAGTCCATCAGGGGATTGCGGTTTCCGGTGTACTGGTTGGCCACCACGGCGCCTGTCACGGGATCCTTGCGGTACTGGATGGTCTCCGCCACATGGAAGGGGATGGTGAAAGCCCTGTCGTGGGCATTGTGCGCCACATACAGGCTGTAGTCCCCGGCTTCCAGCTCATAGCCGGCAAAGCCGTCCCGGTTCGCGTCCTTCGCGTCGTAGGAGGCGAAGAGGTAGGGGGTGAAGGTGAGGGAGACAGTCTCGCTCTCGCCGGGGGCCAGCAGCTTCGTCTTGGCGAAGGCCGTCAGCACCTCCTCCGGCTTCTCGATGCCGCCGGGGGTATAGGGGGCGTGGGCATAGAGCTGCACCACTTCCTTGCCGGCCGCGGTGCCTGTGTTGGTCACCCTGACCTGCACGGTGTACTCTGTATTCCCGTCCGCCGAGGCTCCCTGGATGGCGCCGGCGTCCGCCAGCTCCCAGTCGAAGGTCGTGTAGCTCAGGCCCCAGCCGAAGGGGAAGACCACGTTCCGGCGGTACCATTCTTCGCCCTCGTCTGCACCGCGGGTCTCGTAGTAGCGGTAGCCCACATAGATGTCTTCCTCGTAGTTCACGAAGTAGTAGCTCTGGGCCTCGCCGTCCACAAAGTAGCGGTCGCCGTCCTTCTGATTATTGTCGCCGAAGTTCTGGAAGGAGGGCATGGCCTTCAGGTCCGCCGCCCAGGTGTCCACGGTTTTGCCGGAGGGGTTCACTTGGCCGCTGAGGATCTCGCCCACCGCGGCAGCGCCGGACGCGCCGGGGAAGCCGATCCACAGGCAGGCGTCGATCTTGTCCGCCTGGGGGAAGTACTCCGTGCTGGTGAGGAAGGTCAGCTCCATGGCGGCGCCGCTGTTGATCAGCACGATCACCCGCCCGAAGCCCGCTCCGCAGACGGTGGAAAGCAGATCCCGCTCGTTCTGGTCCAGCTCCAGATAGGTGTCCGCCGGGTCAGCCGCGCCTTCCACGCCCTCCATGGTGCGAGGCAGGTCGAAACCCTCGCCGCCCACCCGGGTGAACACCACCACGGCCGCGTCGCTGTAGTCCGCCCAGCTGGCCTTCACGTCGTCGGTATAGAGGCTCATGGGGGCCTCGCCGGTGGCGATGGTCAGGCTTTTGCCAGAGTCCAGGTCGGAGGAGTTGGCCTTGCGGGCCGGGCCAGACTTGCCGTTGTCCTGGTAGAAAGCCTTCAGCACCGGGTTGACGCTGTAGCCCGCCCTTTCCAGGCCGGTGTACAGGTCCACCGCGGCGGAGGAATCCACGCCGCCGGAGCCGGAGCCGCCGTAGGCCAGGTTGACGCTGTTCTTGCCGAACACCGAGATCTTCGGCTTGTCCTTCACATCCCCGCTGCTGACCGGGGTCAGGAGGGGCAGGGCCCGGTTCTCGTTCTTGAGCAGGACCATGCCCTCCTCGCACAGACGGAGGTTCAGGTCATTGGCACCCTGCAGGGCTTCCTTCTTGCTGCCGTAGTCGGAGACGAACCGCGCCTCGGAGGCGTCCGCGAACACAGCCCGCTCGCCGCCGCCCGGCATCACCGTATTCAGCAGACTGTAAAAGGTGGTGGAGGCCAGCACATTGACCACGATCAGGACAACCGCCAGCAGCGCGGCGACGATGATCCCGATGGGCTTGCGTTTCCCGTTCTTGTTCTTCATACCGCATCACTTCCTCGAATAGTTGTTGGCGGGCAGCTTGTGGCCGCCGTCCCACCACAGCACGGCTGTGGTGTCGATCTTCACGCAGTCGAACAGGGGAGCTGTCGCGGCCACCGTGCCGCCGCCGATCCAGTTCACGTCGTTGTTGACCCGGAACTCGATGCAGTTGACGCCCTCCGCCAGCTCTGCGTCCCGGATGATCACATAATCCTGGAATTCCCGGACGGCCATGTTGGGCACGCCGGTCATCTCAATCCTGCCGTAGTTGATGGGGGTGCCGTTCAGGGAGATCTCGAACATGTCGGGGGTCAGGGTGAAGTCCTCGAACTCGCCGGAGAGGCGGGCCGTGATGACGGCGTCGCTGACCGCCATGTCCGACACAATGTAGAAGTCCAGGGTGAAGCCGTTGACGTAGGTGTAACCCACAAAGCGGTCATTGCTGACCCCCAGGGTGCTGCCTTTGCCCTCGCGCTGCACCAGGCCCTTGCCCTCCGCCTCGCCGGAGTAGCCCTTGCCGGCCTTGCCGCTGAGGCTGACGTCCTCCGCCTCGAACAGATACTGGTTCACGCCCTCGGCGGTGCGGGTCCAGTGGGCGAACAGGGTCATATCGCCGGCAATCTTCGCGTTGAAATCCCAGGCCTCGCCGCCATCCTTGGCGTTGAACCAGCCGTCGAAGCGGTAGCCGGTGCGGGCGGGCTCGGCCGGTGCGGCCACCGGGCTGCCGGATTCCACCGTCAGGGTCTGAGCCTTGGCGGAGCCCGTATAGTTCTGGTCGAACACGATCTCGCAGGAGACTGCCTCCAGGCTGTGCCAGGCCGCGTAGAGGGTCGTGTCGGCGGAGATGACGGTCTCCTTGCTGAAGGCCTCGGAAAGGGCCTCGTTGGTGAACCAGCCGTCGAAGGCATAGCCCTCCGCCGCAGGATCGGCGGGCAGGTCCATGGCGTCGATGGGGCCGGCCTCCGCCAGGCTCAGGGCCTCCGGCGCGGTGCCCACCCCGTTCATCTCAAAGGAGACCACGATGGGCTGCACGGTCACATACAGCCTGCAGCGCATGCCGCCATAGTTGACGGTCAGACTCTTTCTGCCGGCCTTCTGCATATTGGGCGTGCTGACGGTGACGCCCTCATCCGTGAGCGCAACCGTCTGGGTGGTCTTGTCGCTGTAGCTGACGGTCAGCTGGCCGCCCTCCAGGGTGAGCTCCTCACCGAGCCTGTATTCCGTTTTTGCCGGCTGGGTGGTCACCTCGATGGAGGTCACCGCCGGCGCGCTCTGGCAGGCGGCCAGGGCAAGCACGCACAGCGCCAGCAGGAGAGACAGCAGGCTGCTTTTCACGATTCTGTTCATGATCTTGACGCTTCCTTTCTATGAAGGAGGCTCCGGCAGTTGATGTCCTGCCGGAGCCTCCGGGAAGAATCTGCCTTACTTCGCGATGGTCACCGTGTAGTGGAAGTTCACATAGTCATCAGCCAGGACGCGCACCACGAAGCTGAAGCCCTCGAAGGTCTCGCCCTCGGCGGGGGTGCCGCTCAAGCTGCCGTCGGTATCCAGCTTCAGGCCCTTGGGCAGCTCGTCGCGGGTGTAGTATTTCACCGTGTAGGCGCCGGCGGTGGCATCCGGGTTGGCCACGGAGGTCTTCAGGCTGCCGTCCTCGTTCAGGGTGACGGTCATGTCAGTGAAGGCGGCCTCGGTCATGCCGTTGTGGATGTCGCCGTTGTTGGCGATGGTGTAGAGAATGTGCTGGGCCGCCATGCGGACCGCAAACCACTGGGTATAGGAGGGCACAGTGTTCTCCTCGCTCTCCTCATCGGCGGGGATCAGCACGGTGTTCTGCTCGGCGTTCCATTCGCCGGAGAGGGGCTCAGCATAGCCGCCGGGACGCACGCCCAGGGGGATGTCCTGGCCGGCGCGGACGGTCATGTCGAAGGTGTGGTAGGAGCTGTTGAACAGGGTGTCGGTCACATAGGCGCCCTGGAAGCCCCACTCGTCGCGGAGCAGCGCGTTCAGCATGGCGAAGTTGGTGTAGCAGCAGGAGTCGCCCACGCGGTTCATGCCGGACATAGCGCCGTTGGCATGGCCGTACTTGACGGAATACTCATAGGGCCGGATGTAGATCTCGCGGATGGCCTGCTCGTTGCACCACATGAAGATGCCGCCCTGGGTGTTCCGGTTGGCTTCCTGATTGTTCAGGGTCATGTGCTTCATGTACACATGGGTGCCCTTCTCCACGGCGCCGCGGATCAGGCTGGAAGCGACGCGGCCGGCCAGCACGCCGTCCTCGGAATAGTACTCGAAGTTGCGGCCGCCGAAGGGGGAACGGTGGATCTCCAAGCCCGGGCCATACCAGCCGGACAGGTTCAGGAACAGGGCTTCGTTGCCGCACATGAGGCCGATCTCATAGGCCAGGTCGTCGTTGAAGGTGGAGGCGATCACCACGCCGCAGGCCCAGAGGGTGCCGCCGGGGGTGGTCCGGTTGTAGAAGCCGGCCTTCACCTGGGAAGGGCCGTCGCTGTCCACGCCCTCGCTCTTGGCGATGGAGGGCAGGCCGATGGTCACATAGTAGCCCTGGGTGCAGATGGAGGCCATTTCCTCATAGGTCAGCTGGTTCATGAAGGCGGTCCAGGCCTGGGTGCCCTCGTCGTCGGCCTCGGTCACGCTGCCGTCGGCGTGGCGCACAGGCTCCTGATAGGCGATGCCGGACATGTCGCGCAGCAGGGTCTCATTCAGGGAGCCGTCGGCGTGCTGCACCATCTTGGTGGTCCGGACGGGGGTGCCCTCGATGGTCACCTCGATGGTCTCGGTGGGCACGGTGGACTGGGTCCAGGTCGCGGGGACGCTGGTCACGTACCAGGGATCGGTCTCCTGGTCCTGCCAGGCGCGGAAGGTTTCCTCGGCGTTGTAGAATTCCAGCTTCTCCTCGGAGATGGTGCGGTCCTCCTCGGTGGAGGCGGCAGGCTGCTTCAGGCCGCCCTCGCGGGTCGCCTGGTTGGCTTCCAGCGCGGCGTTGGTGGTCTTGAAGCGCTCCACGTTCTTGCCGTTCACGGTCTCGCCGCCGCTGAACACGTTGCCGATCTCGCGGCCGGTGACCTCGTCGGTCTTGCAGAGGATGCCATCGGCCACAGTGCGCTTCACGGAGGCGACTGCCTCATGGGAGTTGCGGCTGACGTCGATGGTGTAGTCGCCGGCTTCCAGCTCATAGCCCTTGAAGCCGTTGCCGTTGGCGTCGCTGTAGTCGTAGGAGGCGATGGACTGGGCGCTGAAGGAGACGGTCACGATCTCGCTCTCGCCGGGCTGCAGGAGCTTCGTCTTGGCGTAGCCGGCCAGCACCTTCGCGGCCTTCTCGATGCCGCCCGCAGTGTAGGGCTGCTCCACGTACACCTGCACGACGTCCTTGCCGGCGGCGGCGCCGGTGTTGGTCACTTCCACGTTCACGGTGATGACGTCGTTCCCGGAGGTGATGGCCGCTTCCTCAGCGGTGTCCGCCAGCTTCCACTCGAAGCTGGTGTAGCTCAGGCCGAAGCCGAAGGGATATACCACGTTCTCGGCGTACCAGCTTTCACCGGCCTCGCCCATGTCGGCGGCCACGGTCTCATACCAGCGGTAGCCGATGTAGATGCCCTCGCGGTACTCGGTGCTGCGGTAGCCGGTGTCCTCACCGTCGCAGTACACGTAGTTGTCCAGACCCATGTGCACGTTGCTGCCGAAGTTGGTCCAGGTGGGGTCTTTCGTCAGGTCGCGGGCATAGATGTCCGCCAGACGGCCGGAGGGGTTGACCTCGCCGGTCAGGATCCTGCCAAGGGCCGCGATGCCCGCGTTGCCGGGGTGGCCGACCCAGATGATGGCGTCCACGTCGTCGTCATCCTGCATGTCTCCCAGTTCCATGGCGTTGGCGCTGTTGACGATCACGATCAGCTTTCCGAAGACGCCCTGCTGGCGTTTTTCCTTCAGGTAGGCGTAGGTCAGCTTCTCGTTGTCGTCCAGCTCCAGGTAGTGCTCGGCAGGATCCGCGTGGCCGGGCACATTGGCGGTCAGCAGGTCGGCACCCTCGGCGCCGGTGCGGGAGATGACCCAGATCACCGCATCGCCGTAGCTGCGGTAGCTGCCGATCACGAAGGGCTCGTAGGAAGCGGGATCCAGCTCATAGGCGGCGCCGCTCTTGGCCGCGCCCATGTTGAAGGAGGCGTAATAACCGAAGGTCTTGGGGTTGACGTTGAACCCGGCGTCCTCCAGGCTCTCCTTGAGCGTCCATTCGTGGCCGAAGCCGTCGCCGGCGCCGGAGCCGCCGCCCACCAGCTGCAGATGCGCGCTGCGCATACCGAAGGGGGTCACATTGCGCTCACCGGCGGAGAGGGGCAGCGCGCCGTCCCGGTTCTTCAGGAGGACGAAGCCTTCGCTCGCCACCTGGATGTTCAGC
>CAMNLM010000100.1 GCA_946543085.1 uncultured Clostridia bacterium
GCAAAGCCCCCTGCCGCGCCCACAGGCGCGGACCCTCCCAAAACGCGAGAGGGCGCAGGGGAGCGATCGCAAAGCCCCTCCCGCAGCAGCAGGCGGCTGACAGCTCAAAAAGGATCAGCGGCGTTCCGTCAGTTCCTCAGCGAATGCAGCGGCGCGGGAATCCGCCCGCCCCTCGCGATAAACGCCCCGCAGTCGAACCGATTCACCGGCATCACCGGCGCGTGGCCGAGCAGGCCGCCAAACTCCACGGTATCCCCGGCCTTTTTGCCGATGGCCGGAATCACGCGCACGGCGGTGGTCTTGCTGTTCACCATGCCGATGGCGGCTTCGTCCGCGATGATGCCGGAGATGGTCGCGGCGCTCACGTCGCCGGGGATGGCGATCATGTCCAGGCCGACCGAGCAGACGCAGGTCATGGCTTCCAGCTTTTCCAGCGTCAGCGCGCCGCTGCCGGCGGCCTCGATCATGCCGATGTCTTCGCTCACGGGGATGAAGGCGCCGGAGAGACCGCCCACGTGGTTGGAAGCCATCACGCCGCCCTTCTTCACCGCGTCGTTGAGCAGGGCGAGGGCCGCGGTCGTGCCGGGCGCGCCGGCCGCCTCGAGGCCCATCTCGGTGAGAATGTGCGCCACGGAGTCGCCGCGGGCTGGTGTCGGCGCGAGGGAGAGGTCGACGATGCCGAAGGGAATGCCCAGCCGCTGGGAGGCCTCCCGCGCGACCAGCTGGCCCACGCGGGTGATCTTGAAGGCGGTGCGCTTCACGGTTTCGGCGACGACGTCGAAGGGCTCGCCGCGCACGCCCTCCAGCGCGCGCTTGACCACGCCGGGGCCGGAGACGCCCACGTTGATGACGCTCTCCGGTTCGCCCACGCCGCAGAAGGCGCCGGCCATGAAGGGATTGTCCTCCACGGCGTTGGCGAAGACGACCAGCTTCGCGCAGCCCAGGCCGTCCTGGGCCGCCGTGAGCTTCGCGGTCTGCAGGATGATTTCGCCCATCTCGCGCACGGCGTTCATGTTGATGCCCGCGCGCGTGGAGGCGACGTTGACGGAGGAGCAGAGCAGCTCGGTCTCGGCCAGCGCCTCGGGGATGGAGGCCAGCAGGCGCTCGTCCGCCCGGGTCGCGCCCTTCTGCATCAGGGCGGAATAGCCGCCGAGGAAGTTGACGCCCACCTCGCGGGCCGCGCGGTTCAGGGCGCGGGCGATGGGCAGCGGATCGCCCTGGGCGATCAGGCTGACAGGCGTCACGGAGATGCGCTTGTTGACGATCGGGATCCCAAACTCGCGCTCAATGTCCTCGCCGGTCTCCACGAGCCGGGCCGCGACGGTGCAGATCTTGTCATAGACGCGGCGCGCGCAGACCTCGGGGTCGGCGTCCGAGCAGTCGAGCAGGTTGATGCCCAGCGTGATGGTGCGGATGTCGAAGTTCTCCTCCTGGATCATCCGCAGGGTTTGCATGATTTCGCCGGTTTCGATCACAGCCTCGGCCTCCTCACACCCGGTGCATAGCATCGAAGATATCCATGCGTTGCATATGGATGGTCATGTTCAGCTCCTCGCGGACGCTGTCCAGCTCGCTGTCGATCTCCGCAAACTTGCGGTGCGCGCCGTCGAGATCGACGACCATCATCATCGTGAAATAGCCGCCCAGAATCGTCTGGGTGATGTCCAGGATATTGATATTCATCTCGCTCAGCTTGGTGGCCACCTTGGCGATGATGCCGGTGGCGTCCAGACCGGTGACGGAGATCAGCGCTTTGGTCATGGTTTTGCTCTCCTTGCGTTTGATCATGTTTTGGCTTTTTTGCGGGCAGCCTGCCCTGTGGCAACTATAGCCCGCGCCGCCGCGTTTGTCAAGACGGTTGCTTTTTCACGCCGCGGGTGGTATGCTTGGAGCGGAGGTTGAAGCGTATGAATCAACAGCCTGTCGGCGTATTTGACAGCGGCGTGGGCGGCATCAGCGTCCTGGCTTCGCTCCTGCGCGAGCTGCCGGGGGAGCGCTTCCTTTATTATGGGGACACCGCGCACGCGCCCTATGGCACGAAGCCGACCGGGGAGGTCAACCGTCTGGTGGGGGACGTCACCCGGCATCTGATCGGCGAGGGGATCAAGGCCCTCGTCATCGCCTGCAACACGGCCTCCGCCGTTTCCGCGCAGACCCTGCGCGATACCTACAGCTTTCCCATCGTGGCGATGGAGCCGGCGCTGAAGCCCGCGTCCCTGCTGCGCCGCGGCGGGCGGGTGCTCGTGCTGGCCACGCCGGTGACGCTCGCCCTGCCGAAGTTCGAACGGCTCATGGCGCACTATGGCGAAGGCGCGCTCCGCGTCCCCTGTCCCGGACTGATGGAACTCGTGGAGCGCGAGGACTGGCAAGCCGCCGAGAACTATTTGAAGGAACTGCTTGCGCGCCACGCGGACGCGCCTGTGGACGCGGTGGTGCTCGGCTGCACGCACTATGTGTTCCTGCGCCCCGTCCTGCGCGGTCTGCTGCCGGAGACCACGGCCATTGTGGACGGCAACGAGGGAACGGCGCGGCAGCTGCGGCACGTGCTGGAGGCCGCCGGCCTGCTCAGCGAAGGCGCAGAGGGCGGCTACACCCTGGAGACCAGCGGCGACGCGGAAACCACGCTGCCCGTGATGGAACGGCTGCTGCGCCTCGGCCGGGAAAACCTGAAGCAGGCAGCCGGACGGCCGGATTGTCCGTGACAGGGAGATAGGAGGAGAAGCCCATGGCGCTTGAGGTGCGCTTTGCCCAGCCCGGGGAACTGGACGCGGTGAACGCGCTGCGCGAACAGGTCGCTGCGTGCCACGCTGAGGGACGGCCGGATCTATTTCGCCCGGGCTTCCCGGAACCGATGCGGCGCTTTCTCTTGGATGTCTATGCCACCGACCCGACCCGCGTGATCGTGGCGGTGAGGACGGCACGGTCGCCGGCTATGCTCTCGTCAGCTACATCGACAAACCCGCGACGCCGGCTGTCCTGGCGCAGCGCGCCTGCTACGTGGAGGAATTCGGCGTGGCGGAGGCCTGCCGCCGGCAGCGCATCGGCTCCGCGATGCTGGCTTTCATCCGTGCGGAAACCGCCCGCAGAGGCCTCGGCCGTGTGGATTTGAACGTCTGGCTGTTCAACCGCGACGCCGAAGCCTTCTACGAGAAGAACGGCTTCACCGGCTATCGGCTGATGATGGAATCATGGGTGTGAAAAGGACGCATTGGCGGAAGGAAAATCCCATCCGCCGACCGGGGCTTTTCTGCCTGCCTGCAGGGGAGAGGAAAAACGCCGCCCCGCGTGCGCGCGCAGAAGTCCGGCAAAAAGAGAATGAAAAAGAGGAGCGGCCCTGACCGGCGCTCCTCTTTTGCGACGGGCGAATGCGCCCGCTCAATCTTCGCTGATATGCTCCATGCCCTGGCTGAGCAAGGTTCTCACGTGCTCGTCCGCGAGGGAATAGAACACAGTCTTGCCCTCACGCCGGGCCTTGATCAGGCGGGCGTTCCGCAGGATGCGGAGCTGGTGGGACACGGCGGACTGCGTCATGCCAAGCAGCTGCGCGATGTCGCACACGCAGACCTCCTCCTCGAACAGCACATAGAGGATGCGGATGCGCGTGCTGTCGCCGAAAACCTTAAAGAGATCGGAGAGGCGCAGCAGCGTCCCTTCATCCGGCAAGAGGGCCTGCACTTCCGCCACCTTGTCCTCGTGGACATGCAGAAAACCGCAGGTCTCGACCTCCCCGGTCTGCGCCAGCTGTTCCATCATCGCCGTTTCCGCCATGGTCTGTCCGCTCCCTTCGCGTCTCGATGTCAACGGCTCGTATTATATCAGGAATTGCCGGGTTTTGCAAACAGAAGAGAATTGACCGGGGCGGGCGGCTTTGCGCGGGGGAAAACCGATTTTCTCCCGTGATTCCGTTTTTCCCGCCCGCGCACCACCTTGCCAACACAGGCAAAAACCTGTATAATACAAACTGGATTTCTATGCCGGGAGGTGAGGGCTTGTACGCGCAGGTGATTGTGGACATCGTGCACGAGAACGTTGCGCATACCTTTACCTATGCCGTCCCGGAGGGGCTGGCGCTCACGCCCGGCCAGCGCGTCGCGGTGCCGTTCGGGCCGAGGCGGCTGGAGGGCATTGTCCTCGCGCTGACGGAGACATGCGAGCTGCCGCCTGAAAAGGTGCGCCCGGTTCTCGAGGCGCTGGAACCCTATCCGGCTGTGCTGCCCGCGCTGATCGATCTCGCGCAGCACATGGCGGACGACGCACACTGCCCGCTGGCGGAGACGCTGCGGCTGATGCTCCCCGCGGAGATGCGCGGAGGCCGCGTCCATGTAAAGGAGCAGCCGGTCGCGCGGCTCGCGATTCCGCCCGAACAGGTGCCTGAGGCCGTGGCGGCCCAGGGACGCTCCGTCAAGCGGCGGACGCTGCTACAGCTGCTGCAGGGCGGCAGCTGGCGGCCGGTGGGCGACCTGGCGATGCTCGTGCGCGACCCGCTGCCCTCGCTCAGGCAGCTGCGCGACGCGGGCCTGGTGGAGCTGGACACAAGGGAAATCCTGCGCAGGCCCGGCGGCGGCCTGCAGACGGACAGCGTGGATCCGCCGCTGATGGACACCCAGCGCGAGGTGCTCGAAGAGCTGATTCCGGCGGCAGAGGCAGGCCGGGGCCGCTTCCTGCTGCACGGGGTGACCGGATCGGGCAAGACGGAGGTCTTCATCCGCCTGGTGCGCCATGTGCTCGCGATGGGCAAGGGCACCATGATCCTCGTGCCGGAGATTGCCCTGACGCCGCAGATGGTCGGGTGGTTCCGCAGCCGCTTCGGAGAGGTGGCCGCGGTGCTGCACTCGCGCCTGAGCGCGGGCGAGCGCTTCGACGAATGGCGGCGCATCCGCCGCGGCGACGCGCGCGTGGTCATCGGCGCGCGGTCGGCTGTCTTCGCGCCGGTGGAAAGGCTTGGCCTCATCGTCGTCGACGAGGAGCACGAGACGACCTACCAGAGCGACCGCCATCCGCGCTACGACGCGCGGGATGTGGCCGCGTGGCGCTGCGAGCGCGAGGGCGGCACGCTGCTGCTCGCGAGCGCGACGCCGAGCATCCTCTCCTTCTCGCGGGCGCGCGAGGGCAAGTACCGCCTGCTGGAGATGCCCCATCGCGTCATGGATCGCCCGCTGCCTGAGGTCGAGATCGTGGACATGCGCCGCGAGCTGACGCTGGGCAACCGCTCCGTCTTCTCCCAGAGCCTGCAAAAGGCCCTGCGCCAGTGCATGGCGCGCGGCGGGCAGGCCATGCTGCTGATGAACCACAGGGGCTACAACTCCTTCGTCTCCTGCCGCTCCTGCGGCTATGTGGTCAAGTGCAGCCAGTGCGACGTCTCCATGACCTACCACGTCGGCGGCACAGACTCCAGGCTCCACTGCCATTACTGCGGCGCGACGGCCCTTCCGCCCGAGACCTGTCCCCAGTGCGGTAGCCGCTACATCCGCTATTTCGGCGCGGGCACGCAGAAGGTGGAGGAGGAACTGCGGCAGATGTTCCCGGAGACGGGCATCGTCCGCATGGACATCGACACCACCGGCGGCAAGGACGGCCACGCGAAGCTGCTGGACGAGTTCCGCTCCGGACGGGCGCGGCTGCTCGTCGGCACGCAGATGATCGCCAAAGGCCTGGACTTTCCGCGGGTGACCCTCGTCGGGGTGATTGCGGCGGATCTGTCGCTGAACCTCCCGGACTACCGCGCGAGGGAGCGCACCTTCCAGCTGCTCACGCAGGTGGCCGGGCGCGCCGGGCGCGGGGACACCCCGGGCCAGGTCATCATCCAGACCTACAAGCCGGACGACGCGACGATCCAGTCCGCCGCCGCCCAGGATTACCGCGGCTTCTACGCGCAGGAGATCGCTCACCGGCGGATGGGGCTCTACCCGCCCTTCACCGTGATGGCCCGCCTGCTGGTGGAGGCTAAGCTCCCCGGCGACGCCCAGCGCGCTGCGGAGAAGCTCAGCGAGGCCCTCGACGCCCTGCTGGCCGAAGAGAAGGAGCTGGGCAAGTGCGTGCTGCTGCGGACGATGGACCAGCCCTCGGTGAAGCTGCTGCGCGGCAGGCACCGCTGGCACATCCTGATGAAGCTCTGGGCCGGCGACAGCGCCGAAGCCCTCTGCGCGAAGCTGAACGAGATGGCCCGCGCGCAGACCGGGCCGGCCGAAGTTTACTTTGAATACAATCCAACCACCATGATGTGAAGCACATAGACGAAAGAACCATCGATAGGAGATAAGCAACCATGGCAATCCGCAAGATACTCGAACTCGGCGATCCCTCCCTCCGCAAGGTCTGCAAGAAACAGGAAAAATTCGATCTGCGCCTGCATATCCTCCTCAAGGACATGGCGGACACCCTGCACAAGGCGGAGGGTGTCGGCCTGGCCGCCCCGCAGGTGGGCATTCTCCGCCGCGTGGTGGTCATCGACCTGGGCGACGAGGCCGGCCTGCGCGAGCTGATCAACCCGGAAATCATCGAGCGCTCGGAGGAGACCCAGTGCGGCCGCGAGGGCTGCCTGTCCCTGCCGGGCCGTCAGGGCATCGTGACCCGGCCCATGCGCGTGAAGGTGCGCGCCCAGGACCGCCACGGCCGGCCGTTTGAGCTGGAGGGCGAGGGCCTGCTGGCCCGCGCAATCTGCCACGAGCTGGATCACCTGGACGGCATCCTGTATATCGACGGGATGGACCGCGAGCTGACCGAGGAAGAGATTGAAGGCCATGTGCCGGAGGATGACGCGCAGTGAAGATCGTATTCATGGGCACGCCGGATTTCGCCGTGCCGTCGCTGCAGGCGCTGATCGATTCCCCGCATGAGGTGGTCGGCGTCTTCACACAGCCCGACCGCCCCAAGGGCCGGGGCGGCAAGGTGCAGGCTTCGCCGGTCAAGCAGCTCGCTGTGCGGCACGGGATCCCGGTCTTTCAGCCCGAGCGCATCCGCAGGGACGGTGTGGAGGATCTGCGCGGGCTCGCGCCGGATCTCTGCGTCACGGCGGCGTTTGGCCAGATCCTCTCCCAGGAGGTGCTGGATATTCCGCGCCTGGGCACGGTGAATGTGCACGCGTCCCTGCTGCCGCGCCACCGCGGGAGCGCGCCGATCGCCTGGGCGATTCTCCAGGGCGACGCCGAGGTCGGCGTGACGACCATGCTGACCGACAAGGGGATCGACACGGGAGCCATGCTCCTGAAGAAGAGCCTCCCGCGCGACCCTGCGATGACCTGCGGCGAGCTGACTGAGGTGCTCAGCCGTGTTGGCGCGTCCCTGCTGATGGAGACGCTCGCCGGCCTGGAGGACGGCACGGTGAAGCCTGTGCCCCAGGACGAGAGCCGGATGACCTACGACCCCATGCTGAAAAAGGAAATGGGGGAAATCGACTGGACCCAGAGCGGCGAGGCGGTCGCGAACCGCATCCTGGCGCTCAATCCATGGCCGGGCTGCTCGGTGCCGTGGGGCGAGGGGCGGCTGAAGCTGCTCCGCGCCGCGGCGGCGGAAGGCGCGGGCCAGCCCGGCGAGGTGATCGCCAGCGGCAAGACCGGGCTGGTGGTCGCCTGCGGGGAGGGCGCCGTGGCGGTGACCCAGCTGCAGGCCCCGGGCGGAAAGGCCATGGCGGCTGCGGATTACCTGCGCGGCCACCCGATTCCTGTCGGCACGCGGCTGGCATAATACGAACGACCCACAGAGGAGCAGAGCATGGCACAGGATCATCGCCCGGAGAGGGATCACAGAAGTGGGGATCGCATGAACGATTCGCGAGACAAACGGACAGAAAGTAGAAATGGAACGCCAGATCACGGCAAAACCGCCGGCTTTGGTGGGAATAGAACGCCCTATCGCGGACAGAAGCCGTCGTCCGGCGGCGCTGGCGGCCGCCCGCAGGCCCGGTTTTCGCCAAAGAGTGGGAACAGGCCTTTTGAAAAAGACGAAAACCGCCGCGAAGGTGGAAGCAGCGATCAAAGACCGGCCGAAACGCGGGAGCACCGTGGAGATTCTGCGGGCAGAACGCGGGCGGACCGTGCTCCCGGTGGGAGCGAGCGCCGCGCCGGCCCCTACGGACGGCCTGCCGCGGGA
>CAMNLM010000101.1 GCA_946543085.1 uncultured Clostridia bacterium
TTGGAAACCTTCGGGCGGCCGCCGTTAAGGTGGGCTTTCCAGCCCTTTGGAAACCTTCGGGGCAGCTTTCGTAAAAAAGAATTAGTAATTACTACAGCAACAGCCCCCCACTCAAACGTGTGTGGAGTAGAAAGCCCATTTTAAACCGTCCGAGCGTCCGGACATCCCTGGCGGACAGACGCCCAGGCGGGCGAGCCGGGGCGCGCCTTCACGCCCCGATCCCGCTCCCCAGCAGGGGCATGTCAAAATCAAACAGCACCCGGTTGATCTCAAACACATTGTACACCCCGTGGATAATAAAATACTCCACAATGATGTCCAGCTTGCTGCTGTGCGTGAGGGCGAAGCCGGCCCTGGCCAGCAGCTCCTGCGTCTGGAACATCGGCAGCTCCAGCGCGACGCAGAAGGCCAGCGCGGTGGTCTTGCTCGGCTTGTAGGCGGGGTTGGAGCGAATCTTGCTGAAGAGCTTCCGGTCGACGTTGGCGCGCTTGTAGCACTCGGCGTCGGTGAGGCCCTTCTCGTCGATCAGGCGGAGCAGGGCCTGGGAGAAGCCCTCGTCGGTGCGGCGGAGGAGCTGCTGCCAGTCCGGCATGCGGAAGTCCTGCTCCGGCGCGGCTTTTGCGGGGGAAGAGGGCCGCGGGGCGCTCGCGCCGGGGCGCATCGGCATCGAGGCGAAGGTGTCTTCTTCTTCCGCTTCCGCCTCCTCCGCTTCCTCCTCTGCTTCCTTCCACGGCGCGCCGGCGCTCAGGGTCCGGCCCAGGCGGATGTCCTGGCGCAGGGCGGCCTCCTCGTCCACCTGCCAGAGGGTGCGGCGGGTTTCATCGGTGATGCCGCTGGTCCGCTCGAAGCTGCGCGTGCGCTCCTCGGCGTAGGCGTCGTCGATGTACTCCTGCACGTCGCGGAAGAGCCTGCGCCCGGTGAGCAGCTCGCCGCGGCCGAAGACCACGAGGTAGACCGTCATGTCGTGCTCGAAGAGGAACTGGCTGATCTCCTCCAGGGCGACGGCCATGGCCTCGTCCTTCGGGTAGCCATACGCGCCGGTGGAGATCAGCGGGAAGGCCACGGTCTCGCAGCGGTTCTCCAGCGCCAGGCGCAGGGAATTGCGGTAGCAGGCCGCGAGCAGCTCGCGCTCCCCGCTGCCGCCGCCGTGCCAGACCGGCCCGACGGTGTGGATGACATAGCGCGCGGGCAGGCGGTAGCCGGCGGTGATTTTGGCCTGGCCGGTCTCGCAGCCGCCGAGCGCGCGGCACACCGCGAGCAGCTCCGGCCCCGCCGCGGCGTGGATCGCGCCGTCGACCCCGCCCCCGCCGAGCAGGGAGCGGTTCGCCGCGTTGACGATGGCGTCGACGCGCATTTTGGTGATATCCTGGCGGATGATCTCGAAGGGCATAGGGTACCTCCTGGGGGGAGATTTTTCTATTACTGTCGTGATGAGGGTATTATACAACGATTCGCAAGCGATGTGAATGCTTTCCTTCCGCACCGGACGCTCGGACGGTTTAAAATGAGCTTTTTACTCCACACACGTTTGAGTGGGGGGCCGTTGCGGTAGCAAACACAGATTCTTTTCTATCATGGCTGCCCCGAAGGTTTCCAAAGGGCGACCGGAAAGCCCTTTGGTCGCCGCCCGCAGGCGGCGAAATCTCTCTGAAAGAGAATCATTCTCAATACGAAATAACTATATCTTCAGCCTCCGGCTGAAAGAGGATTCCGCGCCTGCGGGCGCGGGCCGGGGGCTTTCCGGTCGCCCCCGGCACCCCTTCGGGGCAGCCATCGTAAAGATGGGCTTTCGCCCTGGCGAAGGTTCTCAAGGGCTCCCGCAAAGCCCTTCTGCCTCATTTGTCGCATGCCAGGCGACCACTCGCCGCGCGAAATCGCCTATACTCTCCCTGCAGGGTGAGCCAAGCGCCCCTGTGGAAGAAGAAAGGGAGGGGTTTTCATGAAGAAGAACCTGACAGAAATGGTCTTTATCCTGGACAAGAGCGGCTCCATGGCCGGCCTGGAGTCCGACACCATCGGCGGCTTCAACGCCATGATCGCCCGCCAGAAGCAGGAGCCCGGCGAGGCCCTCGTCTCCACCGTGCTCTTCTCCAACCGCAGCCACGTGCTGTACGACCGCGTGAACATCCGCGACATTCCTCCGATGACCACCGACGACTACCGGGTCGGCGGCTCCACCGCGCTGATCGACGCCATCGGCTGCGCCATCCACCACATCGGCACCGTGCACAAGTACGCCCGCGAGGAGGACCGCCCCGAGCACACGATCTTCGTCATCACCACCGACGGCATGGAGAACGCCAGCCACATGTACACCAGCGACGAGGTGAAGGCCATGGTGCGCCGCGAGAAGGAGGTCTACGGCTGGGAGTTCCTCTTCCTCGGCGCGAATATTGACGCCGTGGAGACCGCGTCGCGCTTCGGGATTGGAGAGGATCGGTCTGTGACGTTTGTGAATGACCGCGAGGGGCAGATGCTGAATTACCGCACCGTCTGCGGCACGGTCTCGAGGATGCGGAATTCGGAGCCCGTCGGGCGCGAGTGGAAGCAGGAGATTGAGGAGGATTATAACGCGCGGGGGGCTGGGAGGCCCTGCCCAGGGCCTTTTCCCCGCTGCGGCGGGGGCCGAGAGGCCCCACCCCCGACCCCTCCCCGCTACGGCGGGGAGGGGAGGTTTTAGGTTGAGCCGGGGGACGCTTTCTGCCGAAAGCGTCCCCCGGACCCCCTTGAAAGCGCTCCTGCGGAGTGCTTTACAGTCCCCTCGAAGGCGCTCCTGCGGAGGGCCTTATTTTGTTGGCGCAGAAAAAGCGCAGAGCCGCGTGGGTGCGGTTCTGCGCTGGGTGGTTGGGGATTACCTGTGGCCGTTCGGGGCGTGCTCCCACGCGTACTGGATGGCGGCGGCGTGGTAGCTGTCCACCTTCTTGGAGCCGTGGGTTCTGGAGTTGGTGAAGTGCAGACACACCTGGCCGTCCATGTTGTTGCTCTTGATGGTGTCCGCGCCGTAGTTGTGCGGCACGCCGTAGAGCGAGCAGGCGAAGGTGCGGTTGCCGATGGTGATCAGGCAGGGCCTGCGCTGCCAGAGGTTCTTGGAGGCGATCTGCTTGGCCGAGGTCACGCCGTAGATCTGGCACAGGCGCGCCGTATCCGAGGCGGTCAGCGGCTCGATGTCGGCGTGCGATCCGCCGGCCCAGCGGTGCGCCCACCACACGATGCCGGTCTGCACGTCGTAGATCTTGAAGTTGGTGCCTCTGGGCAGGAGCTCCTGGATGCCGCCGGTGTACCAGTCGATCTTCTCGGCCTGGTAGAGGGTCATGGCGGTGTCGGCGGTGTTCGCGGAGCCGATCGGCACGGTGCCGAAGAGGGCGTGCTGCGTCGCCTCGCCCGCGATGCCGTCCACGGACAGGCCCCTCGCGCGCTGGAAGTTCTTCACGGCTTCCTCAACCGCGCTGGTGTACTGGTTGGTCACATTGCCGGAGTAGAAGCCCTGGGCCTTCAGCGCCTCGGTGAGGTTGCGCACGGCGCTGCTGGTGGAGCCGATCTTGAGGATGGAGTAGCTGGCCTCCGCCGAGACGGTGGTCACCGCGCCGGCCGCCGTGGCCGCAGTGCTGCTCACCACGGAGCTGATCTTGCTGCCGTCCGCGTTTACCTCTTCGACGCAGTCCCCGCGCAGGTAGCCCTGGCCGAGGTTCGTTTCGCTGAGGTACCAGGTGTAGTTGCCGCTGCGGGCGGTGGCGGTGTAGGCGAAGACCTGTCCCTTCGCCACCGTGCCGAGGGTGCTGGTGCTGCCCGGCTGCACGCGCACGTTGACGCTCTTCTTGGTGGTCTTGACGTAGCCGGCCACGGTGGGCTGAGCCGCCGCGACCACTTCGGCCACGGTGCTCGCCGCGGGGACGGGCGTCGCGTTCGCCGCGGCGTAGGCGGCGTATTCGGTCTGGGTGATCTCCTTCACGTAGGTGCCCATCAGCCAGCCGCGGGTGCCGGCGTAGGTCACGTTGTACCACATGGTGCCGCCGGCGACGGTGGTCGCGGAGAATTCCAGCGCCACGCCGAGGGGCACCTGGCCGAGCGCGCCGCTGTCCTTGCTGGCGGTCTGGCGCAGGTAGACCTTGTCCGCGGTGGTCTGGATGTACTTCGTGGTGCCGCTGCCGGTGCCGGCGGGCGCGCCGCCCGTCACGGCCTTGCCGGAGAGGTACTGGGCCTGCTGCTCGGCGCTGAGCCGGAAGGAGCAGTCCCCGCGCACGAAGCCGTTGGTGCCGTTCATGGAGATGGGATACCAGGTGTAGCCGCCCTGGGCCTGCTCCGCGCCGATCATCGGCCACACGGTGTTCTTGTCCAGGGTGCCGATAGTGCCGCCGCCCGGGGCCGAGCGGAAGTTCACCTGGCTCTTGGTGACCATCACGTAGCCGTAGGTGGTCACGGCGGAGGGGTTGGCGCTCGCGGTCGTGACCGCGGTGTTCGCCGCGGTGTTCACGGCGGCGGCGTTCGTCACGGCCGTCACGGCGTTGCCGCTCTGGTCGGTCATGATGACGCAGTCCCCGCGCAGGTAGCCCATGTTGCCCGCCTGGGAGCGCACGGGATACCAGACGTACTGGCCGCTGGTGATGGCGGTGCCGCCCATGGGCAGCACGGTGTTGATCGCGATCTGCTCCAGCGTGCGGCCGGCGGCGGATTCGCGGAGGTTGACCTTGTCCGCGATGGTGCGCACGTAGCCGTAGATGGAGGCGACGGGCGAGCCGATGCCGGTGGCGGCGGTCGTGGTGGTGGCCGCGGTGGCCGCGGTCGCGGTCGTCGCGGTGGTGGCCGCGGCGGCGGTGGCCGTCGTTGCGGCGGCCGCGCCGTTCACGCCCGTGGGGCTCAGCGCGCCCGGGGTGCCGTCCGCGTTGCAGACCATCACGAACTCGCTGCGGACATAGCCGTGGGACTGCTCAAAGAGCACATAGTACCAGTTGTAGCCGCCCTGGGCCACGGGAGAGCCGTACACGGGCACGACGGTGCCGCGCTTGATGGTGGTGACCTTCTCGCCGGAGGGCTGCAGGCGCATGTTCACGTCGCCGCTGGTCACCTTCACGTAGCCGGTCTGCAGGCCTGCGTTGATCGGGGTGGCGGTGGTGTTCTCGGGCACGGCCACGGGCGCGACTGTCGGAGCCGCCGCGGCCGCCACGGGCGCGACGGTCGCCGCGCCGGCGGACATGGAGGTCACCTGGATGCAGTCGCCGCGCACATAGTAGTTCGTGCCGTTGTAATTCACGGGATACCAGACGTAGCCGCTCTGGGTCACGGTCGCGCCGACGATGGGCAGGATGCTGCCCTGGCCGAGCCACTGCGTGCCGACGTCGCCGTTGGGGGTCTTGCGCAGGTTCGCGCTGGTCAGCGCGAGGCGCGCGTAATAGCCGGTGAAGTCCTGGGTGGTCACGGCCTGCGCCGCGGGGGCGGCGGCAGCCGGAGCGGCGGGAGCGGCGGTCACGGCGGGGGCCGTGTAGGCGACGGGGGCGGGCTCAGCGGCCGCGCCGAGGCTGCCCGTGGTCAGCACGCGCACAAACCGGCCCTGCACATAGCCGACCGTGCCGTTGTAGCGCGCCTTGTACCAGGGATCGGCGTCCGTCGCGGAGGGGATGCTCAGCAGCTCGATCACGTTGCCGCGCTCCAGCTTGAACAGCGAGGAGTCGCGCATGGAGGGGCCGGAGCGGAAGTTCACGCCGCCGTTGGTGATCTGGCCGGTCGCGCCGGTCGTGGTGGAGACGCTGTTGACCGCCGCCACCGTGTTGGTCACGGCGGTGGTCGTCGCGCCGGCCGCGTTCGTCGTGGTCGTGACGACGTTGACCGGGTTGGCCTCCCACGCCTGGATCTCCAGGTCCGTCAGCGGGGTGAAGCAGTCGCCCTTGATATAGCCGATATAGGTGTGGCCGCTGGCGGAGCCGGGCTTCTCCAGCACCACCTTATACCAGAGGCTGCCTTTGGCGGAAACCGTGTCCGTCACCGCGCATACCGTGCCGAGATCCACACGGAAATGATAGCCCGCCGTTGTGTCGGGCCTGATGCGGACGGCCACACCGGTGGCTGTGGTCTTGCCGTAGCGGGGCACAGCCTCCGCTTTTGCTGCCAGGGTCTCCGGCAGAGCGCCGAGAAGCAGCATCAGGGCAGTCAGAACCGCCAGCAAACGGGTTCCATAATGCCTCATACAATCACCTCATGTCATACAGCCTGGGATGTGCGGGCAGACCTCTTGCGAGGCCCACAGCTACACAGCCTTATTTTATGTCAATTCTGTTACGTTGTCAAGAAGGTTTGGAGGAGGTTTGTTAATGGTTTGGTGATATGTTACATATAATCGGTGTTTTGTGTGATCAATTTGTATCGGGATGCGATGGCGCGGGTTGCGTGGCGCTCGGAGAGCGCCCGCTGGGAGAATAGGGATGTTTATAAGAGGAAGAGATGCATTTCTTTTTGCTTGACGCAAGGGCTTGATGGAGGCCCCACCCCCGACCCCTCCCCGCTGCGGCGGGGAGGGGAGGTTATTGAGTTGAGCCAGGGGACGCTTTCCACGGGAAAGCGTCCCCTGGAACCCCTCGAAAGGCGCTCCTGCGGAGGGCCTTTGCGTTCCGGACCCCCTGTAAAGGCGCTCCTGCGGAGGGCGTTTAAGTTCCGGACCCCCTTGAAAGCGTTTCTGCGGTGGGCCTTTGCGTTCCGGAGCCCCTTGAAGGCGCTCCTGCGGAGGGCGTTTGAGCTGCCGCAGGGGGACTTCCGGGGCGTGTGCAAAATGGGGATTGCGTGAAAGGCGAAAATCGGTTATAATCATCTCAGAGATCATGTTCTCAAAGGAGGTCGTTTCCCATGATTCAGATCATCGCGGGCAAAAAGGGTTCCGGCAAAACCAAGAAGCTCATTGATATGACCAACCAGGCCGCGCACGAGTCCGCCGGCAATGTGCTCTTCCTCGACGACGATAACCGCTACATGTTCGACATCGATCACAAGGTGCGCTTTATCAACGCGGGCGAGTACCATGTGCACACCCCGGAAATGTTCGTGGGTTTCCTGTCCGGCATGCTCAGCCAGAATTTTGACGTGAGCATCATTTTCATCGACGCCTTCACCAAGCTGTGCAAGACCGACCTGAACGAGGCCGAGTGGCTCTTCAACGCCATGGAGGAACTGACGCAGAAGCACGGCGTCAACTTTGTGCTGTCCGTGAGCGCCGATCCCGATACCCTGCCCGAATTCATGAAGAAGTATCTCATCGCGTAAGCATCTGTCAAAAGCTGCTTCGATGGGCGGTGGCTTTTGATGGCCGCCGCCCTTTTGCGTTGGAGTATGCTATAACTATTGAAAATAGCCGCCCAAAACTACACGTGCGGCCCGAAGAGTCCAGAGGCGATCGGAAAGCCTCTGGATTCCGAACGCCTGGAAATCATGCCCTTTGGCATGATTTCAGTGAGGAATTGGGTGATAACCCCCCGCAGGCGGCGAAATCCTCCTGCGCAAAGATTCCGCGCCTGCGGGCGCGGGCAGGGGGCTTTGCGATCGGTCCGGGGCTGCCGCCCGCTCTCCGCTGAAAACTCCATAACATGGAGTTTTCCGGGCGCTCCGAGCCCCCTGCACCCCTTCGCCCGCCCGTCTTGTTAGGCAGCTATCATATTTGCTTGCGTGTGTCAGTCTCATAGCCTTCCCCTTTTGGGGGAAGGTGTCAGCGGCTTGCCGCTGACGGATGAGGGTCTGCTTACAGCAGCTGAATATTCGCCCGGTGGCAGGCCTCGACCACCTGCTCGGGCCAGAGGCTGGCCTGGACCTCGCCCACGTGGGCCTTGCGCAGGAAGTACACGCACATGCGGCTCTGGCCGATGCCGCCGCCGATGG
>CAMNLM010000102.1 GCA_946543085.1 uncultured Clostridia bacterium
GACATCGGCGGCGGCTGCCCCAACGGCAAGAAGTTCAAGGCCGTGCAGACCGGCGGCCCCTCCGGCGGCTGCCTGCCCGAGTCCCTGCTGGATACGCCCGTCGACTATGACAACCTGATCGCTGCGGGCTCCATGATGGGTTCCGGCGGCATGATCGTCATGGACGAGGACAACTGCATGGTGGATATCGCCCGGTTCTACCTCGACTTCATCGTCGATGAGAGCTGCGGTAAGTGCGCGCCCTGCCGCATTGGCACCAAGCGCATGAAGGAAATCCTCGACCGCATCGTCGAAGGCAAGGGCGAGGAAGGCGATATCGAGAAGCTGGAGCAGCTGGCTGAGACAATCAAGGCCACCGCCCTGTGCGGTCTGGGTCAGACGGCCCCCAACCCCGTGCTGTCCACGCTGAAGTTCTTCCGCAATGAGTACGAGGCGCACATCAAGGAGAAGCGGTGCCCCGCCCACCACTGCAAGTCTCTGCTGCAGTACAAGATCGATCCCGAGAAGTGCCGCGGCTGCACGGCCTGCGCGCGCGTCTGCCCGGCGGAGGCAATTACAGGCACCGTGAAGCAGCCTCACGTGATTGATCCCATGAAGTGCCTGAAGTGCGGCTCCTGCATGGAGAAGTGCCGCTTCGGCGCCATCAGCCGCGAGTAAGAGGAGGACATTCAGATGGAAAACATGATCGCCTTAACCATTGACGGCGTTTCTGTCGAAGTGCCCGCCGGTACTTCTGTGCTGGAAGCCGCCCGCAAGGCGGGAATTCATATCCCGACCCTGTGTTACCTGAAGGATATCAACGAGATCGGCGCCTGCCGCATGTGCGTGGTGGATGCCGGCGGCCGCAATCTGCAGGCTGCCTGCGTGCTGCCCGCCACCAACGGCATGGTCGTCAAGACCAACACGCCTGCCATCAAGAAGTACCGCAAGGTGCTGCTGGAGCTGGTGCTCTCCTCCCACGACAAGAAGTGCCTGACCTGCGTCCGCAGTCAGAACTGCGAACTGCAGAAGCTCTGCCGCGATCTCGGCGTGGAAGACGGCGATGCCTTCAAGGGCGCGATGAATGAATACAAGGTGGACGACGTTTCCCCGTCCATCGTGCGCGACAACAACAAGTGCATTCTGTGCCGCCGCTGCGTCGCAGTCTGCACCAAGATTCAGAAGGTCGGCGTCATCGGCCCCGTGATGCGCGGCTTCAAGACGGCGATTGAGTCTCCCTGGCAGATGCACCTGAACGAGATGGCCTGCATCAACTGCGGCCAGTGCATCAACGCCTGCCCTGTGGGCGCGCTGCATGAAAAGGACGACACCGCGAAGGTTTGGGCGGCTCTGGCTGATCCCACCAAGCATGTGGTCGTGCAGCCCGCTCCTGCCGTGCGCGCCGCGCTGGGCGAGGAATTCGGCCTGCCCATGGGCACCTCCGTTACCGGTAAGATGGCGACTGCCCTCAAGCGTCTCGGCTTCGACAAGGTGTTCGATACCGACTTCGGCGCCGATCTGACCATCATGGAAGAAGCCAATGAGCTGGTGGAACGCATCAGCAACGGCGGCACCCTGCCCATGATCACCTCCTGCTCTCCCGGCTGGATCAAGTTCTGCGAGACCTATTATCCGGACTTCCTGCCCAACCTCTCCAGCTGCAAGTCGCCGCATGAGATGGTCGGCGCGATGGCGAAGAGCTATTACGCGAAGAAGGCCGGCATTGATCCCAAGAGCATCGTGACCGTCTCCGTGATGCCCTGCACCGCGAAGAAGTTCGAGGCCGCCCGTCCCGAGCTCGGCCATGACGGCATGGCCGATGTGGACATCGTGATCACGACCCGCGAGCTGGCTCACATGATCAAGGAAGCCGGCATCAACTTTAACCTCCTGCCCGACAGCGATTTCGACAGCCTGATGGGCGAGAGCACCGGCGCCGGCGTCATCTTCGGCGCGACCGGCGGCGTCATGGAGGCCGCTCTGCGCACGGCGTATGAGACCATCACCGGCACGGAGCTGAAGGATGTCAACTTCACGGCCGTACGCGGTGTGGAAGGCATCAAGGAAGCGACCGTCCGCATCGGTGATACCGATGTGAACGTGGCTGTCGCCTCCAGCACCGGCATGGCTGCGAAGCTGCTCGACAGCGTCCGCGCGGGCGAGAAGAGTTATGCCTTCATCGAAGTGATGGCGTGCCCCGGAGGCTGCGTCAACGGCGGCGGTCAGCCCATTGTCGATGCGGATACCCGCGCGGTTGTGGACGTCCGCACCGAGCGCGCCAAGGCTCTCTATACAGAAGACGCGGAGAAGCCTCTGCGCAAGAGCCACGACAACGCGGAGATCAAGGCCATCTACAGCGACTTCCTGGGCAAGCCCGGCAGTCACCTGGCCCACGAGCTCCTGCACACACACTACACCGAGCGCCCGCTTTATACCAAGTAAGGCAAACCGCCCGATGCGCCCCTCTCAAAACGGGAGGGGCGTTTTTCTGACCGCGCGATGGATCCGGCCTGGCTGATGTGATGAAGAATCTGAGGAAACGCTCGGGGTTCATCATCTTTGAACATCCATTTACGAAATGATGACAAAACGCTAATATTTTACCACTGTTCGTCTGGACAGGGCGTATCGTCTGTAAAACTGGCACCTGAATGTTCGTATCGTGCATGAATTTAACCGGTTTTTGCAAAATACACTTGACGAAACAAGGTGTTTGCGGTTAAAATAGTTAGGAGTTTAAAGGGTGGATTAGCAGGTGTGCCGACCTGCCATAAACGAAAGAAAGCGGTGTGGCCCATGAAGTATGCAGCCCCGTCAGCTGAGCTGCGCGATGCCTTTCATCAGGGAACAAGTTTCCAGGCCTATCAGATGCTGGGCGCTCACCCAGTTGAGCAGGATGGCGTCCCCATGTGGCATTTCTGTGTCTGGGCTCCCAACGCGAAACGGGTTTCCCTGGTTGGCGAGTTCTGTTTCTGGGATCGCGAAGCCTGTCCGATGGAAAAGCAGTACGATGGCACCTGGGAGATCCGCCTGCCGGCTTCCACGTTTGAGGTAGCCTCCGATCCCGAGCGCTTCAGCTATGAAGGCGCGGCCGAAAAGCTGAAGACCTATAAGTTCGCGGTGCTCGGCGCGGACGATCAGTGGCATGACCGGGCGGACCCATACAGCTTCATGATGCAGCAGCGCCCGAACAACGCCTCCTGCATGTATGATCTCGACGGCTATGAGTGGCACGATCAGGCCTGGATCAAGCGGCGCAGCAAGTGGAATCCCTATACAAGTCCTGTCAACATCTATGAAGTGCATCTTGGCTCCTGGAAGCGGGTGGGCAGCCTGAAGTCCGGCGACGGACACGCCGGCAGCGTGGACGGAACGGCTGGCCGTATGATGACCTATCAGGAGATCTCGGAACAGCTGATTCCCTATGTGCAGGACATGGGCTATACGCACATCGAGCTGCTGCCGGTGATGGAGCACCCGCTTGACATGAGCTGGGGCTATCAGGTGACCGGATACTACGCGGCGACTTCCCGCTACGGCACGCCTAAAGACCTGATGGCGCTGATCGACAAGTGCCATGCAGCTGGAATCGGCGTCATTCTCGACTGGGTTCCCGCGCATTTTCCGAGGGATGAAGTCGGGCTCCGCCGCTTCGACGGCACGCCCTGCTATGAGCACGCGGATCCCCGCCGCGGCGAGATGCCGCAATGGGGCACCTGCATGTTCGACATGGCGCGCGGCGAAGTGCGGTCCTTCCTCAAGAGCAACGCCAGCTTCTGGCTGAAGTATTTCCACGCAGACGGCATCCGCGTGGATGCCGTTTCCTCCATCGTGTACCACGATTTCTGCCGTGCGGAGGGCGAATGGCTGCCCAACAAGTACGGTGGACGCGAGAATCTTGAGGGCATTTCCTTCCTTCAGGAACTGAACGAGAACCTGAAGATCATGTATCCGGGCACGATGATGATCGCCGAGGAATCCCACGCCTTCCCGGGCGTGACGCATCCTGCTTCCGAAAACGGTCTGGCCTTTACCTTCAAGTGGAACATGGGCTGGATGAACGACATACTGGCCTATGTCAAGAAGGATCCTGTCTACCGCAAGTGGCATCACGACAAGCTGACATTCTCGCTCTTCTACGCCTTCTCTGAGCACTTTGTCCTGCCTTTCTCGCACGACGAAGTGGTGCACGGCAAGGGCTCCATGGTGGACAAGCAGCCCGGTGATCTCTGGAAGAAGTTCGCGGGCCTGCGCGCGCTGTATGGCTATATGCTCTGCCATCCGGGCAAGAAGCTACTCTTCATGGGAGGGGAGTTTGCCCAGTTCATCGAATGGCGATTCGACGATCAGCTCGACTGGTTCCTGCTCCTGTACGACAAGCATCCCCAGATGCAGCACTGCGTGCGCACGATGAACCGGCTGTACACGTCGACGCCCGCCCTTTACGAGGTGGATGACAGCTGGGACGGCTTCCGCTGGATCAACGCAAACGACCAGGAAAACAGCGTGACATCCTTCATGCGGATCGACCGCAAGGGAAACCGCTATGTGTGCGTGACCAACTGGACGCCTGTCTACCGCGAACAGTACCGGCTGGGCATGCCTGACCCCGGCGTCCTGGAGGAAATCCTGAACACGGACCGCGAGGAGTTTGGAGGCAGTGACCAGAAGAATCCGCTGCCGATCAAGATCCGCGAGGAAGCCTGCCTCGAGTTCCCATACAGCGTCGATATCTCCCTGCCGCCGCTTGCCACCGTAATCTTCAAGTACCGCGTCAGGAAGAAAAGGAAGAAGGCTGAACAGCCGAAGGACGCATAAAGCGGAGAACCTGCGGCCGACAATCAGCATCGTCCCAGAGCAAGGAGAGCGTCAGCTTTCCACCTGAATCATTGGCAAACAGATCCGCAAGGGTCTTTGCAACCGGGAAAAACCGGCATACTGGATCAATATACGAAGGAGTGTGTGTTCCCGATGATGACGAAAAAGACTTGTATTGCCATGCTGCTGGCTGGCGGACAGGGAAGCCGACTGGGCATTCTGACCAAGAATGTCGCCAAGCCCGCTATTCCCTATGGCGGCAAGTACAGGATCATCGACTTCCCCCTGTCCAACTGCACCAACAGCGGCATCGACACCGTAGGTGTGCTGACCCAGTATCAGCCGCTGGAGCTCAATGCCTACATCGGTAGCGGCGCGCCCTGGGACCTGGACGTTTCACACGGCGGCGTGTTCGTTCTGCCTCCCTATCAGAAGGGCAAGGTGGGCGAATGGTATCGCGGCACCGCGAACGCCATCTACCAGAACATGGCTTTCATCGAGCAGTACAATCCTGATTATGTGCTCATCCTGTCCGGTGACCACATCTACAAGATGGATTACAACGCCATGCTCAATCACCATGTGAAGCACAATGCGGACGCTACCATCGCCGTGCGCGAAGTGCCGTGGGAGGAAGCCAGCCGGTTCGGCATCATGAACACCGATGCGGACGACAATGTCGTCGAATTCGAGGAGAAGCCCAAGAAGCCGAAGAGCAACAAGGCCTCCATGGGCGTATACATTTTCACCTGGGAAAAGCTGCGCAAGTACCTGATCGAGGACGAAGAGGACAAGGCTTCCTCCAACGACTTCGGCAAGAACATCATTCCGCGCATGCTGGCTGAGAAGCAGACCGTGGTCGCTTATGACTTCGCGGGCTACTGGAAGGACGTCGGCACCATCGAGAGCCTTTGGGAGGCCAACATGGATCTGCTGACCACGCCCATGCCCATCGACCTGCACGACAAGAAATGGCGCGTTTATGCCCGCAATCCCGGCTATGCTCCGCACTACATCGCCGAGGACGCCAAGGTCACTGACAGCCTGATCACCGAGGGCTGTCAGGTCTACGGCCGCGTGGAGCACTCTGTGCTGTTCTCCGGCGTGGAGGTTGAGGCCGGCGCGACCGTGACGGACGCGGTTGTGATGCCCGGCGCGATCATTCGCCGCGGCGCAGTGGTGCGCCGTGCCATCATCGCTGAAGGCGCGGATATCGGCCCCGGCGCCATCGTGGGTGAGGAGACCGGCAACATCGCCGTCGTGGGCAACCGCATCACCCTGCCCGCCGGCGTCCATGTCACTGCAGGCCAGCAGGTCGGTGAGGATACCACCTTCTGATCGCAATTTTCCCATCAAATCGAAAGAAATGAGGTTTGAATACGATGAAAGATGTAATGGGCGTTATCTACACCGGCGAGAACGATGCCCTGCTCCGTGAACTGACGATGATGCGGGCAATCGCCGCGCTGCCCGTCGCTGGCCGCTATCGCGTGATTGACTTCCTGATGTCCTCTCTGGTGAACAGCGGCATCCGCAATGTGGGTGTCATCACCCAGAAGAACTACCACAGTCTGATGGACCACCTGGGCAGCGGCAAGGAATGGGATCTGCACGGCAAGAACGACGGCCTGCATATCCTCGCTCCCTTCCTGACCCGTGAGAACATCGGCGTTTACAACGGCATGCTGGACGCGCTGCGCTCCAACACCAACTACCTCAGCCGCTCCAAGCAGCAGTATGTCCTGCTGGCCAACTCCAACATGATCTTCAATGCCGACATCGATAAGTTTATCGATTATCACATTGAATCCGGCGCCGAGATCACCCTGATGTACACCCGCGATCCCTCCGTCCGCCGCGAGGAATTCGGCACCTACATCGCTGTGGACGAGAACGCCAAGGTCACCGACATGGAGGTCGAGCCCACGCATCCCACCCATGAGTGCACCTTCATGGACGTGATGATCCTCAAGCGCGAGACCCTGCGCAACATCGTGGACAAGGCTGTGGCCCATGGCCAGCACAACCTGAACCGCGACGTGATGATGCCCATGATCGACAACGGCACGGGCAACGTCAACGCCTGGGAGTACACCGGCCCCATCTGGCTGATGGATTCCGTGCAGAGCTACTTCCGCTTCAACATGGATATTCTGTCCGCTGAGAACCGCAAGAAGCTGTTCCCGGATAATCTCCCGGTCTACACCAAGGTTCGCGATGAGATGCCTGCCCGCTACGGCGATGACGTGCATGTGTCCAACACCCTGGTTGCCGATGGCTGCGTCATCGAGGGCACTGTGGAAAACAGCGTGCTGTTCCGCGGCGTGCACATCGCCGCCGGCGCTCATGTCAAGAACTGCATCATCATGCAGGATGGCCAGGTGCATTCCGGCGCTTACATCGAGAACTGCATCCTGGACAAACAGGCTGTCATCAAGCGCAACGCGCGCCTGATCGGCCCCGACGCTTATCCCATCGTGATTGCCAAGAACGTGGTGATCTGATCAGCTGCGAAGCCGCGCCGTGTCTCGGAGGAGAGCGGCGCGGCTTTCAGCGCCCGCATTACCAGAAACGGAGGAATAGCCTATGAAGATTCTGTTTACCGCCAGTGAATGCGTGCCTTTCATCAAGACAGGCGGACTGGCGGACGTGGTCGGCGCGCTCGCGCCTGTGCTGGCTTCCCAGGGGCATGACGTGCGCGTCATTCTGCCGCTCTACGGCCAGATTCCCCAGAAGTACACCGAGCGCATGACGCATGTGGTCGACTTCGAGGTCACCCTCGGCTGGCGCAAGCAGTATTGCGGCATCGAGATGCTGCAGGATAACGGCGTCACCTGGTACTTTGTGGACAACAAG
>CAMNLM010000103.1 GCA_946543085.1 uncultured Clostridia bacterium
ATCATGCGGGAGTTCAAGAACGCGACGCAGTTCCAGGTGGCCACCAACATGATCGCCACCGACTGGCGGCAGTTCTACCACACCGTGAGTCTCAACGCCTGCGACATCATCCTGGCCGATCCCCACTTCTGGGGCTTCGACGGGGCTGTGCGCATGAGCCAGCTGCTGGACACCTGGGGCCTGACCTTCGGCATCCACAGCAACAACCACTTCGACATCACCCTGGCGGCCTTCGCCCAGGTCGGCGCGGCGGCGGTGGGCCGGGTGGCGCCGCTGGATACCCACTGGATCTGGCAGGACGGCCAGAACCTGCTGGAGGACACCCCGCAGATCATCGGCGGCAAGCTGCAGGTGCCGAAGAAGCCCGGCCTCGGTGTGACGCTCAACATGAAGCGCGTGGAGGAGGCCAACCGCCTTTACAACAGCCTGCCCAGCCACGACCGCAACGACGCCATGGCCATGCAGTACCTGATTCCTGGATGGAAATACGATCACAAAAAGCCCTGCCTGGTGAGATAAGCAAAAGGCCGGCCGGTTTTGCACCGGTCGGTCTTTTCTCATGGAAGGACGGATGGAAACAGGACGGGGAGGTTTTCAGGGCTCACGCTTCCCGCACGGTCTCCGGCTCCTCAAAATCGGGATCGGCCTCGGGGAGATGGTCGCAGACCATGATCAGCGCGTCCTCGCCGTTGTCCTCGTAGTATTTCCTGCGCCGGCCCACGCTGATGAAGCCGAGGGAGGCGTAGAGGTTTTTCGCGGGCGTGTTGCTCTCGCGGACCTCGAGGGTCGCGTAGGCCGCGCCAAGGCTGGAGACGTATTGCAGCAGGGCGAGGGTCAGTTTCCGGCCGAGGCCCCGGCCGCGCCACGGCTCGCTCACCGCGATGTTGGTGATGTGGCTCTCGTCCAGGATGACCCACGCGCCGGCAAAGCCGACGATATGGCCGTCGATCTCGGCGGCGAGATAGCGCGCGGCGACGTTCGTCGTCAGTTCGCTGCGGTAGTTTTCGCGGGTCCAGGGATGCGCGAAGGTCGCTTCCTCGATCGCGGTCACCTCGTCCAGATCCTCGAGCGTCATTCTGCGGATGATGGCTTCACTCGGCATGGGCGGCCTCCACAAGCAGGCGGTTGCGCTCGGCGCTCGGAGCGCGCAGATAGAGCGGCTGGAGCGACAGCGCGTCGACTTCTTCTTCGGTGAGGGAGGCGAGCCAGGCCACCGCGCCGGGCCGCAGGCAGCTCATGGGAGCGGGCGCGAATACGGCGCGATCGCCGAGCAGGCGCTTCAGCGCCTCGCGGTGCACGGGCATCCCGTCTCCGAGAAACAGGAAGCGTCCGCCGAGGGTCTGCAGCTTCTCCGCGTAGCGCTCGAGGGCGATCGGCGTGTCCTCCATCAGGCGATGGGGACGGCTGCCCTCCGCGGCGGTGAAAGCGGCACCGTAAACCTGGCCCGCGCGGGCGTCCTGGATCGGACAGATCACCCCGTCGAAAGCGCCGGCGCCGGCGGCCATCGCCTCCAGCGCGTCCACCGCCACGCAGGGCTTGCCGCTGCCGTGGGCGAGTCCCTTCACCGTGCTCACGCCGAGGCGCACGCCCGTGAAGGAGCCGGGGCCGACCACGACCGCGATGCGGTCCATGCTCTCCAGCGTCAGGCCGGTGGCCGTGAACGCGCCGTCGATCATCGGCATCAGGTTGACGGAATGCGTGCGCTTGTTGACGACCATGTGCTCACAGCGAAGGCCGTCATCCGCCAGGATCGCCACGCCGCAGATGGGGCCGGAAGTGTCCACCGCGAGAATATGCATCAGATTTCCTCCGTTTCAGGCATGCTGTGGAAGCCGCCCACGGGCTGCAGCCGGATGTCCCGGGTGTTCTCGTCCAGGGCGGCCAGGCGGATGATGAGGCAGGTTGGCGGCACGGCCTCCGGACACCGGCTCGGCCATTCGACCACGGCGATGCCGTCGCCGCCGAGGTATTCGTCCATGCCGAGCTCGTACAGCTCCTCGGCCTCGCGCAGGCGGTACCAGTCGAAGTGATAGAGCGGAACGCGTCCGCTCTCATAGACGTTCAGGATGGTAAAGCTGGGACTTGGCACGGGATCATCAATGCCCAGCCCGGCAGCGATGCCGCGCGTCAGCTCGCTCTTGCCGGCGCCGAGATCCCCCTCCAGCAGCAGCACGTCGCCCGCGCGGAGCGACTGCGCCAGCCGGCTGCCGAAGCGGCGGGTTTCCAGGGGGGAATGGGTGATCATAGGCGTTGCTCCTTTGGTTTCAGAGAATGCGGCATGTCAGCGGCTGCCGTGCAGGATGGGGGAGAGCGGCTTGTAGATCAGCGCGGTCACGAGGCTCAGCGCCACGCCCTTGAGCAGGTTGAAGGGGGCGGTGACCAGCAGCAGCAGCGACCACTCGGAGCGGACGGCCGCGACGTTCGCGTAGGCCAGGATCGCGTCCATATCCATGTGGAACGCGCCCATGTAGAACGGCAGCATGATGAACTTGTTGACGAAGACGCTCACCACGATCATGCAGAGCGTGCCGACGGCCATGCCGACGAGGGCGCTCCTGCGGGACTTGCCGCGGTGATAGATAACGGCGGCCGGGAGCACCAGGGCCGCGCCCATGATGAAGTCAGCCAGCTCGCCGACGCCGGCGCTCGAGGAGTGCAGCAGACCGATCAGGCTCTTGAGGGCGAGGATGATCAGCCCGGGCACCGGCCCCATGGAGAATGCGCCGAGCAGCACGGGGATGTCGCTGAAGTCCAGCTTGTAGAACGCGACGACGGGAATCTCAAACAGGAAGAGAACCGACGCGAGCGCGGCCAGGATGGCGATGCGGGTCAGCTGGGCGGTGGTGAGGGTCTTGCGCTTGGCAGTAGTCATGATTTGCAGCCTCCTTTTGCTGTCAGGCCTGCGGCTGCAGGCCCCTGGAAAATGACGCACGCCCCTGAAGCAGCTCACTGTTCAGGGGCGGAAATGTCAATCTCCAGCTCTCTTCTCTCATCCAGACTATACTGTCGGCCCCGGAATCTCACCGGATCGGCCAGGCTTGCGCCTGGTTCGCGGGCTGTACCGCCGGTAGGGAATTACACCCTGCCCTGAAGAAGCTTCAAGAAGCTATGCAGTTGATGCGGCGCCTCTGAGCGCCATGGCTATCTTAGCACAGGTGCACAGGAGTGTCAAGAGCGGGTGAAAGGACGATTGTGCGATTGCGCTAAGCACCTGTTCCGCATGAAACACCGCTGCCCCTCTTGTCAATTCGCAAAAAGCGTGTATAATACAATATGATACATTTCACCTTGGAGGTTGATTCCCATGTGCGGTATTGTCGGATTTACGGGACATGTGCAGGCTTGCCCGATCCTGCTGGACGGGCTGGAGCGCTTGGAATATCGCGGCTATGATTCCTGCGGCGTGGCGGTTTCCCACGAGAAGAACGGCGTCAACGAGATTGAGGTGGTGAAGCTCAAGGGCCGCCTGAAGGGCCTTCGCGAGATGACGGACAACGGCAACACGCTGGACGGCACCTGCGGCATCGGCCACACGCGCTGGGCGACGCACGGCGAGCCGACGGCCGCCAACGCGCACCCGCACTTCGCCAAGGACAAGCGCATCACCGTGGTGCACAACGGCATCATCGAGAACTATCAGGAGCTGCGCGACAACCTGATCCGCCGCGGCTATGTTTTCAACAGCCAGACGGACACCGAGGTCATCGCGCACCTGCTGGATTACTACGACAAGGGCGACCCGCTGGAGGCCATCGCCCGCACGCTCGCGCGCGTCACGGGCTCCTATGCCCTGGGCATCCTCTTCAAGGATCGTCCCGGCGAGATCTACGCCGTGCGCAAGGACAGCCCGATGATCGTCGGCCGCTCGGACGACGGCTATTTCATCGCGTCCGACGTCCCGGCCATCCTGCGCTATACGCGCACGGTCTGCTACGTGGACAACATGGAGATCGTGCGCCTCACGGCGGACAGCGTCGCTTTCTTCAACGTGGACCACGAGGAGATCAGCAAGGAGTTCACCACGGTGGAGTGGGACGCCGAGGCCGCGGAGAAGGACGGCTACGCGCACTTCATGCTCAAGGAGATCCACGAGCAGCCCCGCGCCATGACCGAGACCATCAGCCCGCGCATCAAGGATGGCAGGATCAACCTGGAAGAGCTGGGCATGACGGACGAGGAGATCCGCTCCATCCGCCGCATCCAGATGACGGCCTGCGGCTCCGCGTACCACGTGTGCGTCACGGCGAAGTATGTGATCGAGCAGCTTGCGCGGATCCCGGTGGACGTCGACCTCGCGAGCGAATTCCGTTACCGCAATCCGGTGCTGGAGGAGAGCACCCTCCTCATCGTCATCAGCCAGAGCGGCGAGACGGCGGACAGCCTGGCGGCCATGCGCTACGCGAAGGAGCGCGGCATGACCACGCTGGCCGTGGTCAACGTGGTGGGCTCCTCCATTGCCCGCGAGGCGGACAAGGTGTTCTATACCTGGGCCGGCCCCGAAATCGCCGTGGCGACAACGAAGGCGTATTCCACACAGCTCGCCGCCTGCTACCTCCTGGGCCTGCATTTCGCCGAGGTGCGCGGACAGATGACGGGGGAGGAGGTCGCCTCTTACGTGAAGGAGCTGCAGACCCTGCCTGCGAAGATCAGCCGCCTGCTGGAGGAAAAAGAGCGCATCCAGTGGTTCGCCAACAAGTTCTCCGGCAGCCGCGATATCTTCTTCATCGGCCGCGGTCTCGACTACGCCTCCTCGCTGGAGGGCAGCCTGAAGCTGAAGGAAATCTCCTACATCCATTCGGAGGCCTACGCGGCGGGCGAACTGAAGCACGGCACTATCTCCCTGATCGAGAAGGGGACGCTGGTGGTCGGCGTCGCGACGCAGCCGGGCCTGTTCGAGAAGGAAGTCAGCAACATGGTGGAGGTGCGCAGCCGCGGCGCCTACGTGCTGGGCCTCACCTGCGACGGGAACTATGCCATCGAGGATCACGACGACTTCACGGTCTATGTGCCGAAGACGTTGCCGTGCTTCTATCCGAGCCTTGTGGTCATTCCGCTGCAGCTGCTGGCCTACTATGTCTCCGTGTCCAAGGGCCTGGATGTCGACAAGCCGCGCAACCTGGCCAAATCCGTCACGGTGGAATAATCCGGAACCATGCGAACAGAGCAGGGACGGGGGAGAACCCTCCCTGCTTTTTTTGCGCGCTGCGCACAGGGCCGACGCTGCGGAAGCGCGCCCGCACAGCAAGCAAAAAGAGATTGCAATCTTGCCCTTCATCTGTTACAATGCAGCTGTGCAAAAACGGCACGCATTCCCCGCACCGACCACAGACTCAGAGGAGGCATGATGATCATGGAGAACCAGAAACGCCCTGAAACCATGGAACGCATCACGACAACAGCGCTTGCGGAAGCATTTATCGAGGAACAGCTGCAGGCTATCAAAACCCAGGTGGGGGATAAGAAGGTGCTGCTGGCGCTGTCCGGCGGCGTCGACTCCTCCGTCGTGGCCGCGCTGCTCATCAAGGCCATCGGCAAGAACCTGGTGTGCGTGCACGTCAATCACGGCCTCCTGCGCAAGGGTGAGCCGGAGCAGGTCATCCGCGTATTCCGCGATGAGATGAACGCGAACCTCATCTATGTGGACGCGGTGGACCGCTTCCTGGACAAGCTGGCCGGCGTGGCTGAGCCTGAAAAAAAGCGCAAGATCATCGGTGCGGAATTCATCCGTGTCTTTGAAGAAGAAGCCCGCAAGCAGGAGGGCATCGAGTTCCTCGCGCAGGGCACCATTTATCCCGACATCCTCGAGAGCGGCCCGGTGAAGGCCCATCACAACGTCGGCGGTCTGCCGGAGGATCTGAAGTTTGAGCTCGTCGAGCCCCTGAAGTTCCTTTTTAAGGACGAGGTGCGTGTGGTCGGCAAGACGCTCGGCCTTCCGGACAACATGGTCTACCGTCAGCCGTTCCCCGGCCCCGGCCTGGGCGTGCGCTGCGTCGGCGCGATCACCCGCGACCGTCTCGAGGCTGTGCGCGAGAGCGACGCGATCCTCCGCGAGGAGTTCGCCAAGAACGGCCTGCAGGGCAAGGTCTGGCAGTATTTCACCATCGTGCCGGACTTCAAGTCCGTCGGCATCCGCGACGGCCAGCGCACCTTCGAGTGGCCTGTGGTGCTGCGCGCGGTCAACACCCGCGACGCCATGAGCGCCACGGTGGAGGACGTCCCCTTCGCCCTGCTCCAGCACATCACCGAGCGCATCACGACCGAGGTCAAGGGCGTGAACCGCGTCCTGTACGACCTCACGCCCAAGCCCACGGGGACGATTGAGTGGGAATAAAGGCTGAAATCCGGAAACCTGCATAAAATAAGGGTTTCCGGGTGGTCAAAATCCCGCGTGGCAACAATTTGGCAACAAAAATCCATCATTCTGAAAATGAGGGCTAACTGATTTTGTGTAGATCAGTTAGCCCTATTTCTATGCATTTTCAGAAGGATGGAGGTGTTACTCGTGATCATTGTCTGGATTCTCCTGCAATCCGGCGATCAGATCATCCATCAGGCCCTGGGATGGAACTTTCACCCACCGCCGGGTGGTATCGCCATCGGGGAAATTATAGCGCCACTGGTCATAGGCTTCCTGGGTGATCTCGCCCTTCCGCAGCGCATTGGCTGCTGCCTGCCATTCGTACAGCATCCGATGCAGCTCAGCCGCCTGCTGGCTGTCACGAAGATTCACCCGCAGGCAGACATCGCCCTCGGATTCCTCTACATACAGGCCATATCGGTCTTCCAGGGTGAAAAGAGTGTGCATGAGACCAACATAGGAATCAATATCCGGCACCAATATGGCATGGGGCGATACACCGAAGATTTGCGCCATCTGTGCTGTCAGATCGGCCTTCGGATTCCGGTCCTCGGATTCATACTGTGCCATGCGTACATCGGCGGAATTGGCCGGGAAGCCCAGAAGCTGCCCCAAATAACGCTGCGTCATCTTCATGCGCTTGCGGAAATGATGAATGCGCTCGCCAGTGGCCATGAGAAAGTCCCCTTTCAATGAGATATGCTTAGTATAACAGATTTGTTTAGGAGAATCAATATGAAATTGGAGAATTGTGAAATAAAGCGGTATGGGAGCGCTTTTCTGACCGCACCGGAAGCGGCCCAGCTCCTGCACATCTCAACCTCCCACGCCTATAAGGTCATCCACCGGCTGAATCAGGAGCTGAAAGCCCAGGGCTTTCTCACCATCGCCGGACGGATCAGCCGGGATTATCTTCTTCAGCGCACCATGGGAAAGTTACCGGATAAGGAGGTACAGCGGGATGAGCGTCTATAAGGACAACAAGACAAACACGTGGCGAGTGATCTACCGCTACACCGATTGGACGGGAGAGCAGAAGCAGAGTTCCCGGCGAGGGTTTGCCAGCAAGCATGAAGCCCAGGCTTGGGAGCGGGAGCAAATGAACAAGGTAACGGCGGATCTGGATATGTCCTTCGCCAGCTTTGTGGAGCACTATACCGAGGACCTGAAAACAAGGCTGAAAGAAAATACCTGGAGCACGAAGGATCATATCATCCGGA
>CAMNLM010000104.1 GCA_946543085.1 uncultured Clostridia bacterium
CACCACCCGCCCGGACACCCTCTTCGGCGTGACCTTCATGGTCATGGCCCCGGAGAATCCGCTCATCGACAAGTACGCGGCCCGCATCACCAACATGGCGGAGGTCGAGGCCTACCGCGAGGTCTGCGCGAAGAAGACGGAGTTTGAGCGCACCCAGCTCGTGAAGGAGAAGACCGGCCTGAAGCTCGAGGGTCTCTCCGCAGTGAACCCCATCACCGGCAAGGTCGTCCCGATCTATATCAGCGACTACGTCATGATGGGCTACGGCACCGGCGCAATTATGGCCGTGCCCGCGCACGACCAGCGCGACTGGGAATTCGCCCACAAGTTCGGCATCGACATCGTGCAGGTCATCGAGGGTGGCGACATCAGCCAGGAAGCCTACACCGGCGACGGCCAGATGATCAACTCCGACTTCCTCAACGGCTATAACAACAAGAAGGACTCCATCGCCCGCATGGTCGAGGAGATCGAAAAGCGCGGCATCGGCAGGGCCGGTGTCCAGTACAAGATGAAGGACTGGGCCTTCAACCGCCAGCGCTACTGGGGCGAGCCGATCCCGCTGGTGCACTGCCCGAAGTGCGGCGTGGTGCCTGTGCCCTACGAGGAGCTGCCGCTGCTCCTGCCCGAGGTCGAGGACTTTGAGCCCGGCACGGACGGCAAGTCTCCCCTCGCCCGCATCGACAGCTTTGTGAACTGCTCCTGCCCCAAGTGCGGCGGCCCCGCCAAGCGCGAGACCGACACCATGCCCCAGTGGGCCGGCTCCAGCTGGTACTTCCTGCGTTACTGCGATCCGCACAACGACAAGGCGTTCGCGGACATGGAAGAGCTGAAGTACTGGATGCCCGTAGACTGGTACAACGGCGGCATGGAGCACGTGACCCGTCACCTGCTCTACAGCCGCTTCTGGCACCGCTTCCTCTATGACATCGGCGAGGTCAACACGCCCGAGCCCTACGCCAAGCGCACCGCCCAGGGCCTGATTCTCGGCGCCGACGGCGAGAAGATGTCCAAGTCCCGCGGCAACGTCGTCAACCCCGAGGAGGTCATCGACGAGATCGGCGCGGACGCCTTCCGCTGCTACGAGATGTTCATGGGCGCCTTCGACCAGGCGATTCCGTGGTCCACCAACGGCGCGAAGGGCTGCCGCAAGTTCCTCGACCGCGTGTGGCGTCTGCAGGAGAAGCTGGTCGCCTCCGACAAATACTCCAAGGGGATGAACGCCCTCGTCCACGAGACCATCAAGAAGGTCTCCGAGGACTATGAGAAGATGAAGTTCAACACCGCCATCGCCCAGATGATGACGCTGGTGAACGAGCTGAGCGCCGCCCCGCAGGTGACCACCGCCGAGCTGGAGACCCTGCTGAAGCTGCTGTGCCCCGTCGCCCCGCACATCTGCGAGGAGATGTGGCAGAACCTCGGCCACGCCGAGGCCATCCACCACGCTTCCTGGCCCACCTGGGATGAGGCCGCCCTGGTGAAGCAGGAGGTCGAGATCGCCGTGCAGGTCAACGGCAAGGTGCGCGGCCGCATCATGATCCCCGCGGATCTGAGCAAAGCCGACGCCGAAGCCCAGCTGCCGGAGAACGAGGACGTGAAGAAGATCATCGGGGACAAGCAGATCGTGAAGGTGGTCTTCGTGCCCGGCAGGCTGCTCAACTTTGTGGTGAAATAAAGAAGGACGTATCATCCATGCAAACTTCTGAACCGATTCTGCTCATCATGGCTGCCGGGATGGGCAGCCGCTACGGCGGACTCAAGCAGATGGATCCCATCGGCCCCAGCGGCGAGGTGATCCTGCACTACTCCATCTATGACGCGAAGCGCGCGGGCTTCAAGCGCGTCGTGTTTCTCATCAAGCACGAGATCGAGGCCGACTTCAAGCGCCTGGTGGGCGATCCCGTCGCCAGGCACATGGAGGTGCGCTACGCCTTCCAGGAGCTGGACAAGCTGCCCGCGCCTTACACCGTGCCCGAGGGCCGCAAAAAGCCCTGGGGCACCGGTCACGCCGTGCTCTGCTGCGCCGACCTGCTGGACGCGCCCTTTGCCGCGATCAACGCGGACGACTATTACGGCCCCGCCGCCTTCCGGACGGCCTATGAATACCTCAAGGGCGCGAAGGACGACGACAAGGCGCGCTGGATGATGGTCGGCTACCACCTGTGCAACACCACCACGGAGAACGGCCACGTCTCCCGCGGCGTGTGCAGCGCGGACGCGGACGGCTTCCTCACGGACATCGTGGAGCGGACGCACATCGTCCAGAGCTCCGACGGCCCGCTCTACACCGAGGACGGCGAGACCTACCATCTTCTGCCCGCGGATACGCTGGTCAGCATGAACCTCTGGGGCTTCACAGGCTCCTTCCTGGACGCGCTGCGCAAGGCCTTCCCGGTCTTCCTGCGCGACGAAGTCCCCGCGAATCCCCTCAAGGCGGAAATCTACCTGCCCACTGTGGTGAATCAGGAGATCGAAGCCGGACGCGCGACCGTGCGCGTGCTGGAGAGCGCCGACAAGTGGTATGGCGTGACCTACCAGGCGGACCGCCCGCAGGTCGTGGAAGCCATCCGCCGCATGACGGACAGCGGCCTGTACCCCGTCAGGCTCTGGGAGTGACCGCCGATGGCCATGCAGATTGTCCTGGTCAACCCGGAGATTCCCCAGAACACCGGCAACATTGCCCGCACCTGCGCCGCAACCGGCGCGGTGCTGCATCTCGTGGAGCCGCTGGGCTTCTCACTCAGCGACCGCTACCTGAAGCGCGCCGGCCTGGATTACTGGCATCTGATGACCCTGAAGCGCTGGCCTTCCCTTGAGGCATTCCTCCGCGCCAACGAGGGCGCGGTGATGCGCTTCGCCACCACAAAGGCTCCCCGCTCCTACACGGAAGTCTCCTACGGCGACGGCGATTTCCTGGTCTTTGGCCGGGAGACGCGCGGCCTGCCGGAGAACCTGCTGGAGCGCCGCTACGGCGACTGCGTCCGCATCCCCATGCGGCCCGAAGCCCGCAGCCTGAACCTCAGCAACTCCGTGGCCATCGTCCTCTTTGAGGCGCTGCGCCAGCAGGGCTTTCCCGGGCTGAGCGGCGCGGGCGCACTGACCGGCCGCGACGAGCCGGAGGAGCCCTGGCTGGATTACGTATAATCCTCAGGCTGATGCTTTACCACCGAGGTGATTCCATGGCCTATTTCCACCGCCGGGAAGAGAATACCCCGGACCCGGAGCGCCTGTTCCACCAGCCCGTCGACCTCTACGCCCCGGACGACGAGGAAGACGAGGATCTTCCCCGGACCGAGGCGGAGGAGCATCTGCGCAGGCGCCTCATCCATTTTCGCTTTCTCGCCAGCATGGGTGATTTTTTGGGCGTCATCGTCGGCGCGCTGGTCATCCTGCTGCTCATCGCCCTGCTCATCTCCCTGGTGCACTGGGTGAAGAACGACATGGAACAGTCCTTCACCCTGCTGCAGCACCTCAGGTAAGGGAAGGAGGCTGACCTCATGGCGGAAATCAGCTGGGATCTGTTTGAAAAGCAGGTCGCTGAATGCGCCCTGTGTCCGCTGTGCCAGGGGATCCACCACAAGGTGCCCGGCCAGGGCGACCGCAAGGCCCCGCTGATGCTCATCGGCGAAGGGCCCGGCGAGCGCGAGGACCTGGAGGGGCTCGCCTTTGTCGGCGCGGCGGGGCAGCTGCTCACGCGGATGCTCGCGGCGATCGACCTCCCCCGCGACCGGGTCTACATCTGCAACGTCGTCAAGTGCCGCCCGCCCTTCAACAGGAATCCGCTGCCGGAGGAGATGGCCGCCTGTATGCTGCACCTGCGGATGCAGGTCGCCCTCGTGCGGCCGCGCGTCATCGTGCTGCTGGGCGGCACGGCGGCCAGGGCGACGCTCGACCCGAACCTGCGCATCACCCACGCCCGCGGCCAGTGGACGGAGCGGAAGGGCATCTGGATGATGCCGACGTATCACCCGTCCTTCCTCCTGCGCGACGAAGGGCGGAAGCGCGAGGCCTGGGCCGATCTGCAGACCCTCCGCGCCAAGCTGATCGAGCTCGGCCTCTATCCCGACATCTACGGAGGTGAAGCCCCGTGAACTGGTCCGCCCTGGAAACCCATCCCGTCGTCGAGGGACGGCGCATTGTTCCGGGCGAGGGCTGCTCCAAAAGGCCGGCGCTGGCCCTGGTCGGCGAGGCTCCCGGACGTGATGAGGAGCGCCTGGGCCGTCCCTTCGTCGGCAAGGCCGGGCAGAACCTGGACAGCTTTCTCGCCGCGCTGGAGCTGGAGCGTGGGGCTATCTGGATCACCAACGTGGTGAAGGTCCGGCCCACGAAGGCCAGCGCGAAGGGGACCGTTTCCAACCGTCCGCCGAACCGCGCGGAGAAAGCCCTCTTCACGCCCCTGCTGCTGGACGAGCTGCGGGAGGTCTCCCCGCGGATGATCGTCACCCTCGGCAATACAGCCCTGCAGGCCCTGATGGGGCCGGACGCCCTGATCGGCGCGTATCACGGGCGGCTGACCGCCTGCGAGGCGGTCGGGAAGCCGCTGTTCGCGCTCTACCACCCGGCGTCAATCATCTACAACCGGTCGCTGCAGGCCGTCTATGAGGAAGACCTGAGAAAGCTCAAAGCCCAGCTCGCGCTGCTGTGACGGCCTGACCCGTCAGAAACGCGCGCTCGGCATATCCGACATAGCACGCATTTCACCAAGACAGAAAGGACGATAACCCCATGAGCCATCCCATCACCCCCGCCCAGCTGCAGAGCTGGTCCGAAGCCTACAACGCGAGCAGTGAGCGCCAGCTGGCAACCCTCGCCCTCTCCAAGACCGAGCTGAAGGACGTCTGCTTCTCGCAGACCGCCGCCAACGCCATGCACCCCCACTTCAGCGTCGAGGTGGAGACCATGCGCGTCACCAACCAGAAGCACTCCGGCCGCTGCTGGCTCTTCGCCGCCGCCAATGTCCTGCGCGAAAAGATCGCCAAGGCGCTGAACGTGGAATTCTTCGAGCTGAGCCAGAGCTATCTCGCCTTCTGGGACAAGTTTGAGCGCGCGAATTATTTCCTCCAGGCGATGATCGACACCGCCGATCTTCCGACCGACGACCGCACCGTACAGTTCGTGCTGCAGACCGGCGTGCATGACGGCGGTCAGTGGGGCATGTTCGCGAACATTGTTGAGAAATATGGCGTGGTGCCGAAGGACGCCTTCGACGAGACCTTCCAGTCCAGCAACACCCGCTCCATGAATTACATGACCAACCGTGCCCTGAAGAAGGCCGCCGCCGTCCTGCGCAAAATGGTGCGCGACGGCGAGAGCGAGGAGAAGATCAACGCCTGCCGCGACGAAGTGATGGGCAAGGTGTACGGCTTCCTCTGCGCGTGCTACGGCGAGCCGCCCAAGACCTTCGACCTCGAATACACCGACAAGGACAAGGTCTACCACGCGGAGCGCGGCCTGACCCCCAAGGCCTTCGCGGAAAAGTACCTTGGCACCCTGATGGCCGATACCGTCTCCGTCATTCACGCACCGACGGCCGACAAACCCTTCGGCCGCACCTTCACCATCCGCCTGCTCGGCAACGTGGTCGGCATGCCCCAGGTGCAGCACCTGAACCTCGGCCTTGACCAGATGAAGGCCGCCATCATCCGCCAGCTGGAAGCCGGCAAGATCGTGTGGTTCGGCAGCGACGTCGCCCACGACGGTGAGCGCGTCCTCGGTCTCTGGGACGACCAGACCTTCCGCGCCGAGCTGCTGACGGGCCTTGACCTCGACATCGGCAAGGCGGATGCCCTCGATTACGGCTTCGCGGCAATGAATCACGCGATGTGCCTCACGGGCGTCAACCTGGTGGACGGCAAGCCGACCCGCTGGAAGATCGAGAACAGCTGGGGCGACGAAAACGGCGTGAAGGGCTACTATCTTTGCTCCGACACCTGGTTCGACAAGTACGTCTTCCAGGCGGCTGTCGAGAAGGAATACCTCGGCGACCTCGCCGCGCTGGCCGATCAGACGCCCATCGAGCTCCAGCCCTGGGATCCCATGGGCACCCTGGCGGACTGATTTTCCGCGCTTTTCCCACTGTAGGAAGCAAGGCGCGATGACAGCAGCCCATGAGGCGAAATACCTTTTTCGCATCAGCTTATAGGTTTCCGAAAGAAAAGCTCCAGAGCTGCGCTTTGACGCGCGGGCTTTGGAGCTTTTTCCTGTGCCATCTTTTCGTTATTTCTCGATCTCGAAGGCCACCGTGACCGTCGCGGTGCAGTTCAGGCCGTCCGCCAGGAAGCGTGTGTTGGCGGTGGAACGGGGGGCCATGTCCGCCGCGGCCTCCGCCTTCATGGATACGCCGCCATAGCTGCCATAGTTTTCGGTCACACTGACCATCGCGCCCAGCTTGACGCCAGCCGCTTCCGCCATCAGCGCCGCCTTGCGGGAAGCTTCCTTGATCGCGGCCTGGAGGGCTTCATCGCAGGCAGAGCCGGCCTGGGTGGACTGGAAGGAGACACCGTTGACCTGATTGGCGCCTGCGCGCAGGGCCGTATCAACCACCTGACCCACCAGCTCCAGCGCGCGCACGGTGACTGTAACGGAATTGTTGACCTGGTAGCCGCGGATCGCATAGCCCGCGCCGTCCGTCGTGTTGTAATCATAGATCGTTTCCATATAGTAATACGCCGTGCTGATGTCGTCCTCCGGGATGCCCAGCTCCTTCAGCGCAAAGATAACGGCGTCGATCTTCTCGGCGTTGAGGCCGGCGCTCTTCTGGACGTCCTCGTCCATCGTGGTGACACCGAGGGTGACGATCGCAAAGTCTGCGGGAACCGAGACAGTCGCCGTGCCGATCACTGTGATGATGGAATCGCCGTCCGCGGAAGCCACAGCAGAGCAGCCGATCAGCATGGTGAACGCAAGTATCAAAGCGAGTATCTTCTTCATAGGGTTGAACCTCCTGATGTTTTGTGGGCGTTCTTTTGTCCGCCATCCATGAGACGAAAGAGGCAGTGCTTTTGTTCCGTGATTTGAATGTTTTTTATGGAACTCTGCCGGTTCCCTTCCCCTCCCGGACAAAAAATAAGAGAGACTCTTGCGAATCTCTCTATTTGGAATCCGGCAGCGACCTATCCTCCCGGGCCGTTTCCAGCCAAGTACTTTCGGCACTGAAGGGCTTAACTTCTGTGTTCGGGATGGGAACAGGTGTGACCCCTTCGTCATTGTCACCGGAAATTGTGAACTTGTTCAGCCGCTTTCTTTCCCCGCCATCTCCTCGGCACTTTCCGCTTCACGTCGATACCGGGGTCCGCTTTCGCGGGCAGAGGGCTTTCCGGATCGCCTTCGCTTTTCGCTCAGACTTTCCTTTGCTTACCATGCGTTTTCTTTGCGGCTATGTCCGCACCCTGACAACTGCACAGTCGGTGATTCTGACTTTACTCTGCTGACCTTGTCTGTTGTTTCCTGTCTTCTTCCAAACTTCGACGCT
>CAMNLM010000105.1 GCA_946543085.1 uncultured Clostridia bacterium
TTGCAGCGCTTGATCATGCGGCAGGCGTCGCCGTTGCGGAAGAGGCGCTGGAGCTTGCGCTCCTCGGGCGCGTTGCCCTTCTGCACCTCCGCGCCGCAGGTCTCCACGCTATGCGCGTTATGGGCCTTGCTGGAGCCCGTCGCGCCGCCGATGCCGTCGCGGCCCGTGCTGCCGCCCAGCAGGATCACCACGTCGCCGGGGGCGGGGCGCTCGCGGCGCACGTTCGCCTGGGGAGCCGCCGCGATGACCGCGCCGATCTCCATGCGCTTGGCCGCGTATCCGGGATGGTAGATCTCATCCACGATGCCCGTCGCCAGGCCGATCTGGTTGCCATAGGAGGAATAGCCGGCCGCCGCCGTGGTCACCAGCTTGCGCTGGGGCAGCTTGCCGGGAATGGTCTGGCTGACCGGCACGGTGGGGTCCGCCGCGCCCGTCACGCGCATGGCACCGTAGACATAGGCGCGTCCGCTCAGCGGGTCGCGGATCGCGCCGCCGATGCAGGTCGCCGCGCCGCCGAAGGGCTCGATCTCCGTGGGATGGTTGTGGGTCTCGTTCTTGAAGAGCAGCAGCCAGGGCTCCTTCTGTCCGTCCGCCTCGACCTCGATCTTCACCGTGCAGGCGTTGATTTCCTCGCTCTCGTCGAGCTTCGGCAGCTTGCCGTGCGCCTTCAGCCAGCGCACCGCCACCGTGGCGATGTCCATCAGGCACACGGGCTTCGTGCGGCCCAGCTCCCTGCGCACGGCCAGATAATCATTGTAGGCCTTCTCCAGCAGCGGATCCTCGAAGCGCACGCTGTCGATCTCCGTCAGGAAGGTGGTGTGGCGGCAATGGTCGCTCCAGTAGGTGTCCAGCATCCGGATCTCCGTGATGGTGGGATCGCGCCGCTCGCCCCTGAAATACTCCTGGCAGAAGGCGATATCGTCCGCGTCCATCGCCAGGCCGTACTGCTCCACAAAGCGTTCAAGCCCCGCGCGGTCCAGCGCCGTGAAGCCTTCGAGGGTCTTCACCTCCGTCGGAACAGCGTAGTCCGTCTTCAGGGTCGCGGGCTTCTCCAGTGCGGCCTCCCTCGCCTCCACCGGGTTGATGACGTACTTCTTGATCTCCGCGATCTCCTCGTCCGTCAGCCTGCCGTACAGGGCGTAGAGCTTCGCGCTGCGGATCAGGGGGCGCTCGCCCTGGCTGATGATCTGGATGCACTGGGCGGCGGAATCCGCGCGCTGGTCGAACTGGCCGGGCAGGTATTCCACGGCAAACACCGCCGCGCCCTCCGTGTCGGCCGTCTCCGCCGCGATGTCCAGCTGCGGCTCGGAGAAGACGGTGCGCACCGCGTAGTCAAAGAGCGCGCGGTCCATGTTCTCCGCGTCGTAGCGGTTCAGCAGGCGAACCTTTTCCAGCCCCTGAATGCCCAGGAGGGTCCGCGCGTCGTTCAGCAGCGCCCGCGCTTCATTGTCGAGTCCCGGCTTTTTCTCCACAAAGATTCTGTAGACCATGTATTTCTCCAATCCGTTGTCTTAGATGCTCAGTGCGCGCTTGCCGATATCCCGGCGGCAGAAGCGGTTCTCAAAGGTCACGGTGTCCGCCAGCGCATAGGCGGCCTTGACCGCTTCAGCCAGCGTGTCCGCCGTCGCGGTGACCCCCAGCACGCGGCCGCCGGAGGTGACCAGCCTGCCCTCCTTCAGGGCGGCGCCGGCCACGAAGACGTGATCCCGGACTTCCGCCGGAATCGTGATCTCATATCCCTTGCCGTACGAGCCGGGATAGCCCGCCGAGGCGAGCACCACGCAGCAGGCCGCGCCGTCGCGGAAGCGGACCGGGCAGTCCTTCAGCCTTCCCTCGGTCACCGCCTGCATCACGGTCAGCAGGTCGCTCTCCAGCAGCGGCAGCACCACCTGCGTCTCGGGGTCGCCGAAGCGGCAGTTGTACTCGATCACCCTGGGGCCGTCCTTCGTGATCATCAGGCCAAAGTACAGGCAGCCCCGGAATTCCCGGCCCTCCGCCTTCATCGCGCGGATGGTGGGCAGGAAGATCTGCTCCATGCACGCCCTGGCGACGTCCGGCGTGTAGAAGGGGTTCGGGGCGATCGTGCCCATACCGCCGGTATTGGGGCCCCGGTCGCCGTCCAGCGCGCGCTTGTGGTCCATGCTGGACACCATGGGGACGACGGTCTCCCCGTCCGTGAAGCTGAGCACGGAAACCTCGGGGCCTTCGAGGTACTCCTCGATGACGATGCGGCTGCCGCTGTCGCCGAACTTGCGGTCCTCCATGATCTCGCGGACAGCGGCGAAGGCCTCCTCGCGGGTCATGGCAACGGTGACGCCCTTGCCCAGGGCCAGGCCGTCCGCCTTGACCACAGTGGGAATGGGAGCTGTTTCCAGATACTGCAGCGCCTCGGCGGGATCGTCAAAGACCCGGTAGGCCGCGGTGGGGATGCCGTATTTCCGCATCAGGTTCTTGCTGAAGACCTTGCTGCCCTCAATGATGGCGGCGTTTTTCCGCGGGCCGAAGCAGGGCACGCCGACAGCCTCCAGGGCGTCCACGCAGCCCAGCACCAGCGGATCGTCCGGCGCGACCACCGCGTAGTCAATGCCCGTCTCCTTCGCGAAGTCCACGATGGCGGGGATGTCCTTCGCGCCGATGTCCACGCACACCGCGTCGGCCGCGATGCCGCCGTTGCCCGGCAGGGCAAAGATTTGCTCCACGGCGGGATTTTCCTTCAGTCTTTTGATGATGGCGTGTTCGCGGCCTCCGCCGCCGATAACCATGATTTTCATGCGCACCTCGACTGTGATTGCTTTTCAAGCGGAACGTGCCTCCCGCAAAGGCGCGGGAGGCCGGATCGTGTCATGGATCAATGATGGAACAGGCGGAGATGGGTGAAGCACATGGTGATGCCGTACTTGTCGCAGCAGCTGATCACATCGTCGTCGCGGATGGAGCCGCCGGGCTCGGCGATGTATTTGACGCCGCTGCGGTAGGCGCGCTCGATGTTGTCGCTGAAGGGGAAGAAGGCGTCGCTGCCCAGCGCCACATTGCGGCGGGTGCTCAGGAACTCGCGCTTCTCCGCGTCCGTGAGAGGCTCGGGGCGCGCGGTGAAGTACTTCTGCCAGATGCCCTCGGCGCAGACATCCTCTTCATTCTGGTTGATGTAGCCGTCCACGATGTTGTCGCGCACCGGGCGCACCACATCCGTGCGGAAGGGCAGGTTCAGCACCTTCTCGTGCTGGCGCAGGAACCAGGTGTCGGCCTTGGTGCCGGCCAGGCGGGTGCAGTGGATGCGGCTCTGCTGGCCCGCGCCCACGCCGATGGCCTGTCCGTCCACCGCGTAGCAGACACTGTTGCTCTGGGTGTACTTCAGGGTGATCAGGGCGACAATCAGGTCGCGGGCGGCGCTGTCCGGCAGTTCCTTGTTCGCCGTCACGATCTCGCTGAGCAGCTCGCGGTTGATTTCGGAATTGTTCCGGCCCTGCTCGAAGGTGATGCCGAAGACCTGCTTGGTCTCCTGGGTTTCGGGCACGTAGTCGGGATCGATCTCCACGATGTTGTAGCTGCCCTTGCGCTTGCCCTTGAGGATTTCCAGGGCCTCCGGCTCGTAGCCGGGCGCGATGACGCCGTCGGAGACCTCGCGGCTGATCATCTTCGCCGTGGTCACGTCGCAGACGTCGCTCATGGCGACCCAGTCGCCGTAAGAGCAGAGGCGGTCCGTGCCGCGGGCGCGGGCATAGGCGCAGGCCAGGGGGGAATCATCCAGGCCCTCGATGTCGTCCACAAAGCAGGCCTTCTTCAGCTCGGCGCTCAGCGGGATGCCGACCGCGGCGCTGGTGGGGCTGACGTGCTTGAAGCTGGTCACCGCCGGCAGGCCCAGGGCGGCCTTCAGCTCCTTGACGAGCTGCCAGCTGTTGAAGGCGTCCAGGAAATTGATGTAGCCGGGACGGCCGTTCAGGATCCGGATCGGCAGGTCGCCGCCGTCGCGCATGTAGATCTTCGCGGGAGTCTGGTTGGGGTTGCAGCCGTATTTGAGTTGGAATTCCTTCATGATGCTTCCTCCTGCCTCAGCGGTTCTTGTTGACGAGACGGTTCTCGGTTTTGCCCGTGGCGAGATCGACATAGCGCACGTACAGGCTGATCTTGTTGCTTTCGTTCAGGGAAGTCCAGAGGCGGTCGGTCATCTCGTCGATGCTGTCGCAGACGGCCATGCGCTCCGGCTCGCCCTGGAAGGTCGGGATCGGGCTGCCGTCGCACACGTAGGTGTGCAGGAAGTGGCCCAGACCGCTGATGGGCGCGTAGTGGTAGGTGAAGCGGTTGCAGGCGGAGCCCGCCGCGTCGGCGCTCTTGAGGATGCTCATCTGGTAGGTGAAGTCCCCGTCGGCGAAGGTCAGCATGCCGCTGATGCGGGGGGTGAAGTTCGGCGCGTCCGGCTCGAATTCCCGGCTCTCGAGGGCCTCGGTGAAGGTCTTTCCGGCCTGCAGTCCCTCCACCACCGTGTCGGTCTGGTTGCCGTTGGTAACCACCAGGTGGTTCTCGTAGCCGCGCAGGGCGGCGTAGATGATCAGGCTGGGATCCTGCACCTTGCTCTCATCGAAGGGCTCGGTGAAGACTTCGCCGTTTTTCTCCGTGAACACGCGGTTGCGGCTGTTCTCGCTGCGTCCCATGATGAAATAGGCGGTCATGGCCTTTTTGCCGTCGGGCGTCTTCCCGATGACGATGCCGCGGCCGGGGTAGGTGTTATTTTCGAGCAGCTCTTCCGGCGTCTGGATGCCGTAGATCGTCGTCTGTTCCTTCGTCATGTCTTTGTCTCCTCCTCAGCCCTTCCGGGCCATGATGTCTGCGCAGACCTTCTCCACGCTCCGGGGCAGGATGATCCATTCCGCCTGTTCCATGACGCGGCGCTGTAGGATCTCGGGGGTGTCCCCCGCCTCGACCTCGACGGCTTTCTGGGCGATGATCTCGCCGCCATCGGGAATCTCATTCACAAAGTGCACCGTCGCGCCGGTCACCTTGACGCCGCGGCTCAGCGCCGCCTCGTGCACCTTCAGCCCATAGAAGCCCGCCCCGCAGAAGCTGGGGATCAGGCTCGGATGCACGTTGATGATCCGCCGCGGATAGCGGGCCGTGAAGGCCTCGCTCAGGATGCTCAGGAAGCCGGCCAGCACGATCACGTCCGTCCGGTTCTCCTCGAGCGCGGCGATCAGCTTTTCCTCGAAGGCCGCCTGTCCGCCGCAGGCCTTCTTGTTGATCTCCATCCCGCGCACCCCGGCCTTCTCCGCCCTGGTCAGGGCGTAGGCGCCGGCGCGGTCACTCACAACCAGCGTCACCTCGCCGCTGTGGATGATCCCGGACGCCTGCGCGTCGAGGATGGCCTGCAGGTTGGTGCCGCCGCCGGAGACCAGCACGGCAATGCGGGCCTTGTTCTCAGCCATGTCCTTCTCTCCCTTTTTCTCACGATGCGCAGCCGGCGGCGGAGCGTTCTTCCGCATCCCTCTGCCCGTCCGTCCGCTGCGCGCGGTTATCCTATGGGGCGCTGTCAGCACAGGGTGATCTTCTCTTCGCCGCTGACGATCTCGCCGATCACGTAGGCGTCCTCGCCCATGTCCTTCAGGATGCGCACGGCCCGGTCCGCGTCCTCCGGCGCGGCGATCAGGCTCATGCCCACGCCCATGTTGAAGGTGTTGAACATATCCCGCTCGGAGATGCCGCCTGTCTTTTCGATCAGGCGGAAGATTTCGGGCGTCCGGACGGCGCTCTTCTCGATCTTCGCGCCCAGCCCGTCGGGAATCGAGCGCGGGATGTTCTCATAGAAGCCGCCGCCGGTGATGTGGCTGATGCCGCGGATGTCGCAGGCGGCCAGGACAGCCAGGACGGGCTTCACATAAATCTTCGTGGGGGTCAGCAGCGCCTCGCCCAGGGGCTTGCCGAGCCCGGGAAGCACCCTGCCCAGGTCGGCGTGCTCGATGTCGAACACCTTGCGCACTAGGGAGAAGCCGTTGGAATGGACGCCGGAGGAGGCCAGCGCGATGACTACGTCGCCGGGGCGCATGCGCTGGCGGTCGATGACCCTGGCCTTGTCCACAATGCCCACGGAGAAGCCCGCCAGATCGTAGTCGTCGGGAGCCATGGTGCCGGGATGCTCCGCCGTCTCTCCGCCGATGAGCGCGCAGCCGGCCTGCACGCAGCCCTCGGCCACGCCCTTGACCAGCAGGGCCACCTTCTCGGGCTCGTTCTTCCCGATGGCGATGTAGTCCAGGAAGAAGAGGGGCTTCGCGCCGCAGCAGACGATGTCATTGACGCACATGGCCACGCAGTCGATGCCCACGGTGTCGTGCCGATCCATCAGCTGGGCGATGCGCTGCTTGGTGCCCACGCCGTCCGTGCCGGAGACCAGCACCGGCTCCTTCATGCCCGTGAGATCCGGGGCGAACAGGCCGCCGAAGCCGCCCACGTCCGAGCAGACGCCCGGGATCTCCGTGCGCTGAATGTGCTGCTTCATCAGCTCCACCGCGCGATAGCCCGCTGTGATATCCACGCCCGCCGCCGCGTAGGCTTCGGATTTTGAATTCTCGATCATGGCTTATTCCTTTCCGTTCCAGCAGTAGGTGCACAGCTCGCAGGGGTCGAGCCCGATCGCCCGGATGACACCCTCCAGTGTCTGGAATTCCAGGGAGGCAAAGTGCATCTGCTCGCAGATGGCCTCGCGCAGCCTGCGTCCGCGCTCCGTGCTGCCGACGGCGTATTCCTCGATGTACTGGAAGCCCTCCTCGCCCTCCAGCTCCAGGATCACCCGGCGGGCAATCAGCTCCAGGTCGCTGTTGGAGCGGCTGAAGTTCAGATACTTGCAGGCGTACATGATCGGCGGGCAGGCGCTGCGCATGTGCACGCTCTTCGCGCCGCACTCATAGAGGAATTCCACCGTCTCCCGCAGCTGCGTGCCCCGGACGATGCTGTCGTCCACGAACAGCAGGTTCTTGTCCCGGATCAGCTCGTTGACCGGAATCTGCTTCATCTTGGCGATCTTGTCGCGGTCCAGCTGGCTGGCCGGCATGAAGCTGCGGCTCCAGGTCGGGGTGTACTTGATGAAGGCCCGGGCAAAGGGCTTGCCGCTGCGGTTGGCATAGCCGATGGCATGGGGCGTGCCGGAATCGGGCACGCCGCCCACATAGTCAAGCTCGGGCATTCCTTTTTCATTGTCATCGTCGGCCATTATCTTGCCGTTTCTGTAGCGCATTATCTCTACATTCTGTCCTTCGTAGGTCGATGTGGGATAGCCGTAG
>CAMNLM010000106.1 GCA_946543085.1 uncultured Clostridia bacterium
GCGGGTGTCCTTGCCGATGACCACGCGGGCCTGAGGCTCTTCACCCTTGCGCCTGCGGATCTCGCCATAGTACCAGCCCAGAAAACGGCCGATGCGGTATGCGTGGTCGGCGGTGAGCACCCTGTTCGCCTCGCCGCGGAAACCGTCTGTGCCGAAATAGCGTCCCATAGGAACAACCTCATTTTCTCTGTATTTGCCGGGAGCTTCGCCGGCGAGTGTAATAATAACACAAAGCGGAAAAAAAGACAATATGATACCAATCAGCATCCGGAACGCAGCGTTCAGGCCAACTGGAAGGTGAATGATTGATAAAGACGGAACCCTGGAATGAAGAAGACAAAACACTTGCATTTCCACACACGATGTGCTATGATCGCATCATCGGCCATGAAGGGCCCGACGTCTTCTCCCGGTCTTCAGCGAGTGCGGGGCGGTGCAAGCCGCGCGGCAAGGGACGGACGGCATCCCAGCCCGGAGCCGCGGTTAATCGCCGCCGCCTCATCCCCGTGAAAGGATGACGAGAGAGGAAGCCTCTGGGCGTTGCCACAGGGCTTCAAGCCGGGTGGTACCGCGAAAGCATGTTGATTGCCTTCGTCCCTGCAAGCAAACGCAGCGGCGAAGGCGTTTTTCTGTCCAAGCCGCACTCCCTTACACCCCTGAAAACGCATCATCGACAAGGAGGATGAACCCCATGGCCAAGAAGGACAAACAGGAGTTTGTGACCTACATCACACCCCGCAGCGAGGATTTCTCCCAGTGGTATACCGACGTCATCCTGCAGACCGGCCTCTGCGACTACGCGCCGGTGCGCGGCTGCATGATCGTCCGGCCCTACGGCTACGCGATCTGGGAGCGCATTCAGGCTGAGATGGACGCCCGCTTCAAGGCGGTTGGCACGGAGAATGTGTATTTCCCAATGCTGATCCCGGAGAGCCTGCTGCTCAAGGAAGCCGAGCATGTGGAGGGCTTCGCGCCCGAGGTGGCCTGGGTCACCCAGGGCGGCACGGAGAAGCTGCAGGAGCGTCTGGCGGTGCGCCCGACGTCCGAGACCATCTTCTGCACCATGTTCGCCAAGTGGACGCAGACATGGCGCGACCTGCCCATGAAGTACAACCAGTGGTGCTCTGTGATGCGCTGGGAAAAGGCGACGCGTCCCTTCCTGCGCACGAGCGAGTTCCTCTGGCAGGAGGGCCACACGATTCATGCCACTGCCGAGGAGGCGCAGGAAGAAACCCTGACCATGCTCGAGGTCTACCGCGAGGTGGCCGAGGACGTGCTTGCCCTGCCGGTCTACGTCGGACAGAAGAGCGAGAAGGAAAAGTTCGCCGGCGCCCGCGCGACCTATTCCATGGAGGCCATGATGCAGGATGGCAAGGCCCTGCAGGCCGGCACCTCCCACAACTTCGGCACCAACTTTGCCGAGGCCTACGGCATCCAGTTCCAGAACAAAGAAGGCAAACTGCAGTATGCCGAGGAGACCAGCTGGGGCACTTCCACACGCCTGATCGGTGCCATCGTGATGACCCACGGCGACGAGCGCGGTCTGCGCCTGCCCCCGAAAATCGCGCCGATCCAGGCCGTCATCCTGCCGATCGCCGCGCACAAGCCCGGCGTGCTGGAAGCCTCCCAGAAGCTCGAGAAGGAGCTGCGCGATGCCGGTATCCGCGTGAAGCTGGACGACCGCGACACTGTCTCCGCGGGCTTCAAGTTCAACGACTGGGAGCTCAAGGGCGTGCCGGTGCGCCTCGAGGTTGGCCCGCGCGATCTGGAAAACGGTGTGGTCACGGTTTTCCGCCGCGATACGTTCGAGAAGACCACGCTGCCGCTGGAAGGCCTGGCCGACGCTGTGAAGGCGCTGCTGGACGACATCCAGAAGGAACTCTTCAACCAGGCGAAGGCTTTCCGCGACGCCCGCACGGCCAGGGTCACGAACATGGACGAGCTTGGCGAGCAGGTGGAGAAGGGCTTCGCGATGGCCATGTGGTGCGGAGACCGTGCCTGCGAGGACACCATCAAGGAGAAGTTCAACGCCTCCAGCCGCAACATGCCCTTCAACCAGAAAGAGCTCGCATTTGGCGACACCTGCGTCTGCTGCGGCAAAAAGGCCAGCAAGGTCATGTACTTCGCCAAGGCTTACTGAGGACGCGCGAGACATCAGCAAGGAACCAGCTTCGGCATGCCCGGGGCTGGTTTTTCATGTCCGACGCCGAAGTCCCTCTTGCGCCGATACCCAAGGTGCGATACAATGAGGATGCGGTTTTTGATGAAAAAGGCTGACTGCAAACACTCAGCCGGATGAATAATGGGGGAGAATGCCATGCAGCTTGAAGGATCTGTGATCAATTTCCTCGGGGATTCCATCACGCAGGGTTCTGGCGCGTCAAGCGAAGAGACGCGTTACACGAATGTGCTTGCGCGGATGTACGGGCTGAAGAAAGCGAATAATTACGGCATCGGCGGGACGCGCATTGCCCGGCAGCGCGTGATCACGGATTCCCCCTACGACCAGGATTACTGCATGCGCTGCCGTGAGATGGACGAGAGCGCGGACGCGGTGGTCGTCTTCGGCGGAACGAACGATTACGGCCACGGGGACGCGCCGATCGGCACGCCGCAGGACCGCACGCCCGCCACCTTCTATGGCGCGTGCCATGATCTGATGTCCACCCTGCAGACGATCTATGTCGGCAAGCCTGTACTCGTAGTGACACCCCTGCGGCGTTTCAATGAAGACAATCCGCTGGGCGACGGAAGCAAACCGCTACCGGTCGCGCCGCTGCGCGTCTATCGGGACATCATCCTTGAGGTGGCCTTTGCTTATTCACTGCCCGTGCTTGATCTCTATGCGACGAGCGGGATTCAGCCCGCGAACCCTGTGGTCATGGAGCGCCTGCTGCCGGACGGCCTGCACCCGAATGTCGCGGGTCACGCGCTGATTGCCCGGCGCATCGGCGAGGCGCTGAAGCTGCTCTGATCAGTGACTGGCAAAAGGGGGATGAAATCATGCGGCGTTGGATTTGCGCGCTGACGGTCTGCCTGCTTCTCCTCACGCTGACACCCGCCTGGGCAGAGACAAAGCGGATCGATACATGGTACGAGATCTTTCCGCGCTCCTATCGGGACAGCGACGGCGACGGGCTTGGCGACCTGCAGGGCATCATGGAAAAGCTGGATTACATCAGCGGCATGGGCTATACGGGCATCTGGCTGATGCCGGTGATGGCGAGCCCCAGCTATCACAAGTACGATGTGATGGACTATTGCAGCATCGATCCGGAATACGGAACGATGGAAGACCTGCGCCAGCTCACCAGGGCCTGTCATGCGCGGGACATCCGGCTGATCCTCGATCTTCCGCTGAACCACACGTCCACGCGCCATCCCTGGTTCATCCAGGCGTGTGACGCGCTGAAAGCAGGGGACGTAGACTGCCCTTATGTGGACTATTATGTCTTCTCAGATCAGAACGGCGGCAGCATGGTACCGCTGGATGACAGCGGCTGGTATTACGATGAACAATTCGCGGGCGGCAATATGCCCGATCTGAACCTGGCCAGCGAGACCGTGCGGGGCGAGATTGCGTCCATCCTGGCATTCTATCTGCAGTACGTGGGCGTGGACGGCTTTCGGCTGGACGCCGTCACAAGCTACTTCGCGGGCAAGGATGACAACATCGCGTTCCTGCGCTGGCTGAAGGAGACCTGCGAGCAGCTGAAGCCGGGGTCTTTCCTGGTGGGCGAGTGCTGGAAGGGTCTCAACGACATTGCGGACTACTACGCAAGCGGAGTGGACGCCTTCTTCCTCTTTCCTGTCTCCCAGGCCGAGGGGAGCGTCTGCAGGGCGCTGCGGGCAAGAAGGCCCGGCGAAATGTTCGTTTCAGAGATGGACCGGCTCTACGAGGCATTGCCGGATGTTCTGTGGGCGCCGTTTCTCTCCAACCATGATACGGGGCGGACGGTCGGCTCCCTGCAGGCGCGGCAGAATCTGCCCCGCGCAAAGTTTGCCGAAGCGGTTCTGCAGCTGATGGGCGGCGCGTCCTTCACCTATTACGGCGAGGAGATCGGCATGGTCGGCGCGGGCGCCGATCCGAACAAGCGTCTTCCGATGCTCTGGGGCGACGGAAGGGAGACGGAGCTTCCGCCCGGCACAGACCGTGTGGAGTACGCCTATCCATCGGTGGAGGAACAGGAGGCGGATCCGAACTCCCTGCTGAACTACTGCCGCGCGGTGAATGCGCTGAGGAAGGCGCACCCGGAAATTGCCGGCGGAGCCAACCGATGGGTTTATGCAGGAGACTACGCGGTCATTGCCGAACGGAGCGAAGACGGTGTTTCGTGCCTGGTCGCGATGAACTTCTCCGGAAGCAAGACACAGACGCTGACGCTGGACGGGCTTTATACGCTCTCGGATGAAGTGGAGACGGGCAAGGAACATGCGGACGTCCTCTGGCAGCGGGGCAAAACGGTGCTGAAGCTGCCGCCCTACGCAGTGTGCGTGCTGAAGGCGGCCGAGTAAACCTTGACACAAGTGTTACATTTTGACGAAATTTGTAAACACAATCAGAAAGCAGGAACAGAATGAAAGCGCACTTCGTTTGGAAAGCGAGGAGCGCGGGGAGGTGACAGGGTTGCGGGAAAATCCCTCCGGGGAGATCACACGCGAGGACGCAGACACCTTCGACCGCCTCTACCGCGAATACGCGACAGATGTGCTGCGCGTGTGTTATTTCTACCTGGGCGACCGACAGCGCGCAGAGGATGTCTGCCAGGACGTGTTTGTGAAGCTGATCACCACACGGCCTGTTCTCCAGCCGGACAAGGAGAAAGCCTGGCTGCTCAAGGTTGCGCTCAATCGCTGCAAGGACTTGTGGCGGAGCGCATGGCTCAAACGTGTTGTTCTGGGAAGCCCGGCTTTCGAGCTGGTGCCGGCGCCGGATGATCTGGCGAAGCACGATGAGGAAGAACGCGTGATGCGCGCGGTGAATGCCCTACCGCCTGAGTTCAAGGAAGTGGTGCTCCTGCACTACTACCAGGGCTACGGGATCGCGGAAATTTCAGAAATGCTCGCGGTGCCTACGGGCACCATCTCTTCGCGCCTGAGCAGAGCGAGAAAGAAACTCGAAGCGCAGTTTGAAGGAGACGAAGAATCGTGAAGCAGCTTGAAAACCTGAGACAGACGGCGGAGCGCGGTCTGGCCGGTCTGGAGGCGACGCCCCAGCTGCGCGGCAGAATTGTGACAGCAGCGATGGAGGGACGGGAAGCGCGGCCAATGCGTGCCTGGAAACCGATGGCGGCTTTCGCTGTGGCCGCGGCTGTGCTCGCGCTGGTGATCCTTCCGCCCGTTCTCCGCGGCCGAAATGCAGACATTCCTGTGATTGTGGAGCAGGCTGCAGGAACGGAAGGGATCCGCGAGGGTGAAGCGGCGCTTCTCAGCCATGGTCAGGTTCAGGTGACTTCCGCGGGAGCGGCCGGAGAAAGCAGCGTCTGGGCTCCGGCAGCTGGCGGCAGTTTCCCGCTGGTCGGCATCAACGGCAGGTATTACCGCCTGATGACCTACGCGCTGCCCATCAACGCAGAGCGCGGCGCGAAGCTCGGCACAGTGGAAACGGTGACGGATGAGCCTCTGTATGCCTCGGGCGTGGTGAGCAACCAGCTGCCTGTCGGGACAGACGTCTATGCGGTCAGCGGAATGGATGGAGCGGCAATCACGGCCGATGCGAATGGAACCAGACAGGTCTATCAGCGCGTGAGCCTGAACCAGATGGGTCTCGCCTCGGGTGAGAAGCTCGACGCGACCCTCTGCGCCGCCGGTAAGATTGCCTCCATGACGTTGAGTGATGTCGGAACCGTGACGGATCCGGAAGCCTGCGCAAGGCTTTACTCAGCGCTGACGGACGGCGCTTCCCTGGAAGGCACGGGTCCCTTCAGCGGCCAGCAGACGCTGCATATCACCCTGACCAATGGCATGGTGCTGGAAATGGCTGTGCGCGGAGACCGTGTCTCAGCCTGCGGCGTGTGGAGCTGCCCCGGCTTCAGCGAAGCCTTCGCGGCAGAAGTACAATAAGGAGCGATCAAAGAGCACCCCAGTGCTGACAGGCAATATATCTTCTGAGCTTTCAATGCGTTTGCGCATCTCAGACACCAGCAATGGAATACGCAAAAGCCACCGGCGCACTGTGCATCCGGTGGCTTTTGATTAGAGGGGTGATTCTGAATCAGACAGCGCCCTGCGCCATCATGGCTTCGGCGACCTTCAGGAAGCCCGCGATGTTCGCGCCGGCCACATAGTCGCCCGGCGTCGCGTATTCCTTGGCGGCGGCGTCAATTTTGGCGAAGATGTTTTCCATGATGTCCTTCAGGCGGGCATCCACTTCTTCAAACGTCCAGCTGAGGCGCTGGCTGTTCTGGCTCATCTCCAGAGCGGAGACGGCAACGCCGCCGGCGTTCGCGGCCTTGGCGGGGGCGAAGAGCACCTTTGCGGCCTGGAAGGCAGCGGTCGCTTCAAGCGTGGAGGGCATGTTCGCGCCTTCGCCGACAGCCTTGACGCCGTTGGCGATCAGAGTCTTGGCGCTCTCCTCGTCGATCTCGTTCTGGGTTGCGCAGGGCAGGGCAATGTCGCAGGGAATCGTCCAGATGCCCTTGCAGCCCTCGGTATAAGTCGCGGTGGGAACGGCCTTGACATATTCCTTGATGCGCTTGCGCTCGACCAGCTTGATCTGCTTTACGACATCCAGGTTGATGCCGTCGGGATCGTGGATGTAACCGTTGGAATCGCTCATGGCAACGACCTTCGCGCCCATGGCAGTGATTTTCTGGCAGGCGAAGATGGCCACATTGCCGGAGCCGGAGATGACGACGGTGGAGCCGGGGACATCCATGCCGTTGGCTTTCAGCATGGCCTGGGTGAGATAGCAGAGGCCATAGCCGGTGGCCTCAGTGCGGGCGAGAGAACCGCCATAGGTGAGGCCCTTGCCGGTCAGCACGCCCTCATAGAGACCGGTGATGCGCTTGTACTGACCGTAGAGATAACCGATCTCGCGGCCGCCGACACCGATATCGCCGGCGGGTACGTCCACATCCTTGCCGATGTGCCGGTACAGCTCTGTCATGAAGCTCTGGCAGAAGCGCATCACTTCGTTGTCGCTCTTGCCCTTGGGGT
>CAMNLM010000107.1 GCA_946543085.1 uncultured Clostridia bacterium
TCATCGGGCTGGGCGGTCTCTTCCGCGGCTGCCTCGGCGGGCTGGGAAAGCTGCTGCAGCATCAGGCGCGCGTTGGTCAGGAAGTCCTGCAGGTACTCCTGGCGCTTTTCGGGCTGGAGCGCGCTGAGGTCGATCGCGTTCGCGCCGTCGATCTTCTCGATCTCCACGGGGTAAACCGTGCGCAGCTTCATGGCACCGTTGGTGTGGCCGCCGGGCAGGGGGGCGTCCCAGGTGACGTCCAGCGTGGTGCTGTTGGTCACGGAGCCTTTGCTGTGATAGTGCAGGCGGAGGCGGATCTGGGCGGGATCAAACACGAGGGCGTTCAGGCTTTCCGCGTCCTCGGCAGGAGCGAGCTGAATGGTCCAGGTGGTGATCTCGTGATCCACCTTCTCCTCGTCGGTGGTCGTGGTGCGCAGGGAAACGATGTCGAAGGCGACATCCCAGGCCTGCTCCTCGGGGCGCTCCAGCTGGAAGACGCCGCGCCAGTGGCCGTTGTTCTCCGTGCTCAGCTGCTCCAGCAGGGTGAGGGACATGCGGCGGAGCTCAGAGGTCAGCTCATAGGTGGTGCCGGCGTCGCTGGAGAGAACCGTGAGCGCGCTCCAATCGTCGAAGCCGGTCACGGGCAGATGCAGCTCGGTTTCCCGGGTTTCGCCCATGGTATTGAAGCTGCGGCGCATGGTGACGGGCTCGGTCAGCTGGAGGCCGTCAATCAGGCGCGCATAGTACCACTGGAGGTCCGGGGAGAGATAGACGGCGGCCTGCTCCTCGCTCATCGCGGCGCGCAGCTTGCCGAGCAGCGCTTCGTTGGCAAAGACGAGCGGCAGGAGCGCCTTCATCTCCGCGCGGATCTCTTCCGCGGGAATGGTGTAGAGAATCTCCATGCGGGTTTCGCCGCCGACCGAGGTGGTTTCGGGCAGGGAGGCATAGCCGTCCAGCCAGAATTCCAGGGCCGCGCGAAGCTCAGCCGTCTCGGCGGACCAATCACCGCCGTCGGAGAGAAGGGCTGCCAGGATGGAATAGAAGGCTGGATTCTGGGTATCCGCTGAGCGCGTGAGCGTGCTGAACCAGTCGCCGCGCACGGGCATGCGCAGCACGGTATCGATCAGCAGGTCGGACTTCAGGAGAAGATCCTCGCCGTTGCTGTAGACGACGGTGCGGCCCAGCTTGGCATCCTCCTCGGGCTTTGCGTAGAGCTCGATGCCCATCTCATTCTCAGCTTCCGTGTAGTAGAAGTTGATGAGCTGGTTCGTGAAGGGCTCCAGGGCTTTCACCCATTCGCCGTCGCCTTCCGCGAGCAGCTTGGCCGAGCCGTTCAGGGAGCTCAGCTGGAGCTGCTGGCGCATCTTCTCCGGCAGGGTGTATTCCCGCGCGGCAAAGGCGCTCAGCGGGCACAGAAGGACCAGCAGGGCAGCCAGCATCAGACACAGTTTACGTTTCATGGCGCATCATTCCTCCCAATCTGAGGGGCGCACGGCCTCTCGCACAATGCTTTGCCAATCGTCGAGATCCCGGTTGAGATAAACGTTCTCCGTGGCGGGCCAGAGCAGCACGAGCCTGCGGATGAGCGGCCTGGCCACGGCGTACATCACTTGATCCTGAACGGCTTGCAGGGCTTCCCCTTCTATGGCGTCGATGGAGACGGTGTCTTCGGGCAGATGCCAGTCAAACGGCGCTTCGCAGGCAGCCTGTAGGGTGATCCGGCCGGTGCGCCAGATGCTGCCGTTCTTCGTCTGCGAGAAGGCGACGTCGCCCGCAAGCGCTGCGCCGTTTTCCCCGAGGGCAAGCGCGGGGCTGAAGGTATAACCCCATGCCGTGCCCGCCTCCTCGGTTTGCCAGGTCAACGTGCCGGTGACGGTTCCGTCCTGTGCGGACAGCCTGCCGGCCTGCAGCCATGCGTCCCAGTTCTCTGCGGCAGCGCTGCCAAGGCCGAGCACCCGGCTGAGGATATCCGGCGCGGCTGAACGGAAGGCGAGCGTGCCTTCCTCGGTGGCAATCGCCAGCGCGGAGCCGGAAGCGTCGGCGCGGACCGTCAGCACCGCGGCATCGATGCCGTCGACGCGGATGGCGAGTTCCTGCCATTCGGCATCCGCCGCAGCCTCGCGGCGCATGCGCAGCTCGATGTGCGCGAGAAGGCGGTTCAGCTCCTCCGTGCGCTCCGCGTCGAGAGGCATGTGGGTTTCCTCCTGCAGGGAGAGGACAGCCTCGACCGGCTTGCTCTCCCAGCCGCTCAGCGCGAAGGCCTCCGCGGAAGCCTGCCCACTGCAGACGATTAGAGCCAGGAGCGCAAAGAGAAGGGAGAGGAAGCGCTTAATCCTCATGTGCCGCTGCCTCCTCCCTCGCGACGACGGAGGGTTCTCCGCTGCTCTCCACCTCATCCACGAGTGACCAGAGCAGCTCTTTGACCTCGTTTGGGTCCTTCATCGTGTTGACGCGGTTGCGAATCTGCGCCGCGCCGCGCACCCCGTGCAGGTACCAGGCGATGTGCTTGCGCATCTCGCTGACGGCGATATGCTCCGGCTTCCACCCGAGCAGCATGTCGTAGTGCCGCATCAGCACGGTGACGGTCTCGCGCAGGCTGGGCGTGCGCGGTTCGCGGCCCTCCAACGCGTCCCGGATCTGAGCGAACAGCCAGGGATTGCCGAGCGCGCCGCGGGCGAGCATCAGGCCGTCCACATGGCTGGCCTGCAGCTTTTCCAGGGCGTCCTGCGCGGTGAAGATATCTCCGTTGCCGATCACCGGGATATGCACAGACTCCTTGACGCGGGCGATCCAGAACCAGTCCGCCGCTCCGGCGTACATCTGCACCTTGGTGCGGCCGTGCACGGCAATCTCCGACACGCCGCAATCCTCCGCCATGTGGGCGATTTCCAGGACGTTGATATGCTCCGCGTCCCAGCCGAGGCGCATCTTGACGGAGACCGGCACGGCGGAGGCTTTCACGACGCGCTCCATGATCTCCCGCGCGAGGGCTGGCTGGCGCATGAGTCCGCTGCCCTCACCGGACGCGGCGACCTTGTGCGCGGGGCAGCCCATGTTGATGTCGATGCCCTCATACGTGCCGGTGCGGGACAGTGTGTAAGCCGCCTTTTCCATCAGCGCCGGATCCTTGCCGAAGAGCTGGAGGATCAGCTTCGGCTCGCGCGGGTCGCGGGTCAGCAGCGTGACGGTTGCCCACTGCCTGGGCGCATAGACATAGCCCATTGCGCTCACCATCTCGGTATAGGCGCAGTCACAGCCCTGCTCGAAGCACAGAAGGCGGAAAGGCCAGTCGGTGATGCCTGCGAGCGGGGCGAGGCGAAGAGAGATCATGAGCGCCGCGCGGCTGTCGGGAACAGCGCGACGCGGCCCTTGAGCCCGGCAAAGGGCGAGAGGCACACGTCCGCCGCTTCGCCGCTGACAGCGGGCAGCACGGGAATGTCTGCGGGCTGCTGATCCTTCATGGGCCAGTCGGCCGCGGCAGCGACGGGCACCCAGACGCTGCCGTCCACGATGCGGGGCGTCCCGGTCAGGGCGACCGCATAGCTCTCCTCGTCCGCGGGCATGGCCATGAGATCCGCGCCCCAGTAGATGCACTGTCCCTGATGATGGGCGTCCTCGACGGTCAGGGCGCGGTCCCAGGTGACCTTCAGCGTGTCGCCGCTGCGCCAATCCTTGCGCAGTGTGAGGTGATGCCTGGTGTCGCCCAGGTAGGCGCCGCCGCCCTCAAGGGTCGCGGTGAAGGCGTCCAGATGCGCGGGAATGCGGATGCGCAGCGCGCCGTCCAGGATGCCGCGAAGGGAAATCACACAGCTGTCGGCTGTCTTCTCGGCGAGGCGCAGGGCGCAGGGGCCTTCCTTGCCCGCGACGGTGTAGGTGCCCGGCAGCAGGAACTGCACGCGGACGCCATCCGCCTCCATCACAACAGCGGAAGCGAGCACGGCGGCAACGCCGCGCGCCAGGCGCGCAAGGTTCTCCTCCTTCGCGGCGGAGGATACAGGCTGCAGGGCGCAGGAAACGCGGTTCACCCGGTGGTCGCCGTCCACAGCGTCCAGGCAGACGGCGGCGGGCAGCGCGTTCGCGATCAGCTTGTCCAGTTCCCACCAGACCCAGGCGTTTTCGCGGTGCGTGGCCTGCAGAGCGAAAGCCTCCAGCCACGCGCCGATGGACGCGGCGGACTGCCGGCGGGCCGGGGACGCACCTTCCAGATCCGGTGCGGCGGTCGTGCCGCCGGCGGGGGAGGCGTGATAGCGCGCGATCTTCTGCCAGGCGACGGTGCCGGCGGAGAGATGCTTGCCGCTGCCCGTATAGGTGCCTCCGAACATCGTGGCGCGGAAGCCGTCCGCCAGGCGGACGGGGGAGCAGAGCAGGTCCGCGCCGCCTTCCGGATAGATCTTGGAGGTAGGCCGCTGCTGGGCGAAGGTGTGCAGGGCTGTCATCCAGTCCGCGCAGCCGGCGCGCAGGCAATTCAGAAGGGAGAGCAGCGCGGCCTTGCCGGTCAGCAGGTACAGGCCCTCGATCAGCTCCATCAGGTCGCCGAGCTCAGCGCTCAATTGTCCCTCGGTGAGGAAGTCCGCGGTGTGGTCGGCGCACCAGCCCAGCCAGCGCATCACGGCGGTCAGCAGGGCGCGGTCCGCGGTGCCCTCTGCCACGGCGTAAGCGGCGCGCATCCAGCGCAGCTGGTCGGCCGGCGCGCAGGGCAGGGAACCGTCTTCGCCCTGCAATGCGAGCATCTCGCGCGTCAGCTGCACGGCGAGTTCCTTTTCAGGCGCATCGCACACGGCAAAGGCGAGGCGAACAGCGCCCTCCGCGATGGCGGCGCTGCGGCAGTCGCGCACGGCGTGATAGAGTTCGACGGCGACAGTCCATTCTGTATGTATCTGGCCGGGACGCAGCGGCGTCCACGTCCACGGAACAAACGGGGCTCTTTCCAAGACTGGCTTCAGCGGCACGGAAAATCTCCTCCATACTAAGGGATTGCTGGGTATACGTGAGATATTATACCGTATTCCGCCGTGTTTCGCAATCATTTTCTACAGGAGGCGCGAAAGAGGTGCGATAGAAGCGGGGAGGGGAAAATCAGCACAGAAAAACACCCTCTCCAAACGGAGAGGGCGCTTAGTCGTTAGTTCACAGAGACGCAGGTTCACTGACGGCGCATGGCAGCAAAGCATTCGCTGCAATAGACCGGACGGTCTTCACGGGGCAGGAAAGGAACCTGAGTGGGCTTGCCGCAATTCGCGCAGATGGCGTCATGCATCTCGCGGGGAGCACCGGCGGCAGGGCGGCTGGCCTTGCGGGCGATCCGGCAGTCACGGCAGCGAGTGGGCTCATTCTGGAAGCCCTTCTCGGCATAGAACTCCTGCTCACCGGCAGTCCAGACGAACTCTTTGCCGCAGTCCTTGCAAACAAGCGTTTTGTCCTCGTACATGGTATGGAAACCCCCAAAAAGAATGGATTAGGTGATCCCCGGCTGACCTGGTCTTTGCCCCCACACTCGCCGCCTGGAAGATTGCTCAACGCGTTCGCGCCCTCACGCACTTCTCTCGGAACCAACAGCCCCGGGCGGACTTACATCTAAACCGCACCATGCTCCCCGCCGCTTTGGGCGGATTACGTGGACCGCTTTGCCTGCGACTGGCATCGGCTTGCAACCACAGACCCGATGGATCGACCAAAGCCATTATATTGCTTTTTCAGGAAATTGCAAGGGAATTTCTGACAGTTGACAAAATTTTCTTGCGCTTTTTGATCATTTTTCGATTTTTACCGGCCAAAGGTCCCGGTAGAAGGACAAATCCTGCTTGGCGCCGCCGGCGCGGACGTAGCTGTCGTAGAGAGAAGCGACGGCCTTGCCGTTCAGCACGACTTCCCCGGTCAGCGAACGGTCGCCCTGGAGAACGAAAGCGTAGCGGCTGGTCTTCGAGCGGGCAATGTCCTTGATCATGGGGAGGCTCTCATCGGTGAGGCAAACGGCGTAATCCTCCTGATAGACCATGTCGTATTCCGTGATGTTGGGGCGGACGGTGAAGACCCAGTCCCGCTTGCCGACGTGCAGCACCATCTGCCCGGCCGCGAGCTCCTCCTGGGATTCCACCGAGATCGTGAAGCGCATAAACACGGCGTCTTCTTCCGCCATCTCCACAAAGTCGATGAAGGCGCAGGCGGACGCGCCGTCCTCGTCCGCTGTGCCCTCGAAGGGCTGATCCATCGGGCGGATGACTGTGTCGATGCCCCTGTCGTCCAGATAGACGGCCATGCCCGGCAGGGCTTCCAGCGCGTCCGTGTCCACCTCAGCGCGGGCCGGGAGCGCGGGGCACAGGCAGACCAGCAAAGCGAGCGTCAGAGCCAGAAGATTGCGCATGCTGTATTCCTCCTATCGCATGGTACGGTTATTCTTTGAAAAGTCTGCTTTGCGTGGTAATCGAAGGCCTGGAAAAGGGCGGGACCGCAAAGCCCGCAGCCGCTGCCCTCGGGCATGGGGCGCTGCGCTGTCTCTCCCGCATGAAGAAGCATACGGGCTTATCACGGATGCTGATTCGACGCGGGAGGACGCCAATCCTGCGCCTCCACAGAAAAAACGCGGGAGAACGCTGAACGCTTCCCGCGCGGATCACTTTTCTATCAGGCTTCCTCCGCGTCGTCTTCATCTTCCGCGGATTCAGTCTCCTGCAACACATCAGTGACCGGTCTCTGAATCTCCACAAAGACAGGCTTGCTGTTCTTGGCTGTAGCCGCCTTCACCACCGACCGGATGGCCTTGGCGATGCGGCCCTGCTTGCCGATGACCTTGCCCATGTCTTCCTCGGCCACGTTCAGCTCGAGAATCACGGCTTCGGCGCCTTCGGTCGTCTGTACGCGCACCTGCTCAGGGTGATCCACCAAGGACTTTGCGACGAACGTCAGCAACTCCTCCATGGAACGCTCCTTTCTCTTCCTGACTCATGTCAGGCAAGCGGTCGGCAGGCGGTGTTACTTCTCGATCACACCGGTCTTCTTCAGCAGGACACGGACGGTATCGGTGGGCTGAGCGCCGACGCCGCGCCAATACTT
>CAMNLM010000108.1 GCA_946543085.1 uncultured Clostridia bacterium
TCGGCTCCTACGGCTGGGGCGACGGCGAATGGATGCGCTCCTGGGAGGCGCGCTGCGCTGAGAAAGGCATCGCCCTGGCCGCCGCTTCCGTGATCGCCAACGAAGCCCCCGATGACGAGGCCGCCGCCAGCTGCGCCGCCCTGGGCGAAGCGCTCGCCTGATTTTTCCTGCGTTTTCCTGTTTCACCCATCAGCAAAAGGCGCAGCCGCTTCTCCCCCGCGGCTGCGCCAGGACGCCTCCTCTTTGCCCCGGCTTGTCATGAATGCGGACGAGCCGGGGATTTTGTCATGTATGATACAGCGTCAGGAACCTGCTTCCGATGTTCAGCCAGGCCACCGGCGCGGTGATGCCGCTCGCGTAGGGGTAGAAGAGGATGAAGCACACGAGGGCCGCGGCGAGCAGCAGGACGACGGGCAGGGCTTTCAGGCGCGGCAGGCGCTCCATCACCCAGCGCGTCACGAGGACGGCCGCGAGGATCAGGAAGGGCACCGACGCAAAATAGTGGTAGATGTAGGTTCCGCGGGGCACCAGCGCCCAGGGCAGATACTGGGCCAGCAGGCTGATCAGCACGAAGGCCGGGCCGATGTCACTCGTGTACGAGCGGAGATGCACGAGGCTCTCCGTGCCCGGGCGACGGTAGAAGTGACGCCAGGCCCAGAGGATTGCGAGCAGGCCCACAGCCGCCAGGCCGACATACCACACGGCGGGATTGCCGAAGCAGAAGATCGACTGGCTGAAGCCCGCGGGCTGATAGTAGCCCATGGCGTAATACATCGGGCGGCCGTTGACAGGCCACTCATACCAGGGCGAATAGAACGGGTGATCCATGCCGCGGCCCGATTCGCCGTGATAGCTCAGCATGTACTGCTGGGACTGCACCACCAGCCGCAGGTATTCCATCAGGGACACCGGCATCCGGTAGGCGAAATACGGGATGTAGCACAGCAGATAGATGAGGACCGGCACCGCCACGAAGAAAACCAGGCAGCACACGCACAGCGCCGCGAAGCGCGTGAAGGCGCAGTCCGCGCGGACGGCCAGCGCGGCTTTCTCCGTCTCGGAAAGGCCGCTGTTCGGCCTGTGCAGCAGCTCCCTCGCCTCCCGGCCCATGCGCAGATGGCGCAGGCAGGTCCAGAAGTAGAGCACCGCAAGCCCCAGGCCCGCGTAGACGCCGATCCACTTGCTCGCCACGGCGCAGCCCATGAAGAAGCCGCTCAGCGCGAGGTCGGGCAGGAAGGAGCGCACGGCGCGGAAGCCCCCCTGTTTCTCCGGGGCCAGGCCGGCGATCGGCGCGGAGAGGTCGCGCTGCATGAAGCGCAGCATGAACAGCGTTGCCAGCAGGATAAAGAGCACCGGGAAGCTGTCAATGGTCGCGATGCGCGTCTGGGTCAGGTGCATGCAGTCCAGCGCGAGCAGTCCGCAGGCGAGCGCCGCCAGGCTGGTGCGCTTGGTCAGCTGCTTGCCGAGCAGATACATCGCCGGCAGCATCAGGATGCCCGCCAGCGCCCCCGCGAAGCGCCAGCCGAAGGGCGTCATGCCGAAGATCGCGACGCACACGCTCATCAGCAGCTTGCCCAGCGGCGGATGCGTAGTCTCATAGGGCACGAGGCCATGCAGGTGCTCATAGGCTGTGCGGGCGTGGTAGATCTCGTCGAAATAGGTGGAGTTGTACCAGCCGGGCTCGCCCTCAAGGGTGTCCGGCTCGTCGCAGACGGCCGCTCCGTCCGAGAGCAGCGGCGAATCCGTGTTGATGCCGGTCTGGCTGACAAAGGCCGCCGGGATCTGCGCGCCGCTGGTCATGACATATTCCGTCCAGGTGCCGCCCGTCTCCTCGTCCGTGTGTACCACGGGGGTGGTCACGCTCTCGCGGAAGACGACCTCACACAGCTGCAGGCCGATCTGGTCCGCGGTGATCCGCACATACCGCCCGGAGAGCTTCTGCACGTCGGCGTAGCGCACGGATGAGACAAAGAGCGGGTTGCCGTAGGCGTCCTCCGACGAGGGCATCAGGTAGGTCCAGTGGAAGCACATGCCCTCGGCCATCTCCGCGGGATAGGGCTTCGACCAGGTGACGCCGTCGTCGCTGGTCTCCACCGAGAAGTCGGAATAGCTGACGCGCGCGAAGTACGCCATGGAGAAGTCTTCGTGGCGCGCGCCGAGGTCGAGCACCACGGCCTCGTCGTAGCCGGTGGACGTCCAGGCCGTCTGCGGGGCCTTCGTGCTGCCGAGGTTCCAGAGCGCCACCACGCTGTAGACCGCGGTGATGGCCGCGAGGATCAGCGTGTCGCGCCGCGTCCAGTGCAGCTTCGCGTCCGCGGTATAGGCCATGACCGGCGCCGGCTGCGTCTCGCGCATCGGCAGCTGCCAGCGGCGCTCCGCTATGCGCTCCGGCGAGAGACAGGTGTCCAGGGCCGCCCAGAGCAGCGGCGCGAGCGCGAGCAGGTTCATCAGGGACAGGAGGTTCGCGAGCGCGCGCGTGTCATTGTTAAGGTGGCCCATGGCGCTGCCCAGGCGCAGGGAATTGTCCAGCACAATGCCCGTGTTGACGAACATCGCCGCCCCGCACAGGGCGAGCGCCAGCAGGACCCGCGCGTCCCTGCGCGCGGCATAGGCCATGAAGAGCAGAGCCAGCGCCGGGAAGAGATAGCGCTCGTGCATCTTGATGCCGAGGGCGTAGAGCAGCAGGAACAGCGCGCCGCCGAGCAGCGGCAGGTTCTCCACCTTTCCCGCGCGGAGATAGAGCGGCAGCACCACCGCGAAGGCCATGGCCATCGCGCCGTAGCCGATGACCGACCAGGACGCCTGGGCCAGGCCGGCGATGAGGAAGAACAGGGCAAAGGCCGCCATCCCGGCCGGCTCCGCCCAGATGAAGCGCCTCCGCTCAGCCCGCAGGCGCAGGAAGACGCACACGCCCCACCCGGCGGCGAAGAGGCTCAGGCACAGCGCCACGCCGAAATGCGCCGGGAGCGCCACGCTCACCCAGTTCGCGCCGAAGAGATAATAGAGGTTCGCGGTGTTCACCGTCGCGTGTGCATAGGAGGCGAGGGATTCCGCGTACTTGGCGAAGAGCCAGTCCGGGCTCTGGTGGATGGAGAAGGGCGTCACCACGGCCAGCGCCGCCGCCAGCGCGAGCCCGGCGCCCTGCAGCATCGGCTTGCGGCTGTTCCTGTCGCGCACCCACTCGGTCGCCAAGCAGCAGAGGCCGAGGAAGCCCAGCATCAGCGCCTGCGGCTTGACCAGCACGGCCAGCACATAGACCGGCATCAGCGCGCGCCAGCTGCGGCGGATCGCGAGCCATGCCACCAGGCACAGCAGCAGCGTCAGCACGCTGTCGATCTGCCCCCAGGCCGCGCTGTTCAGGATCAGCATCGGGTGGAAGGCGAGCAGCAGTCCCAGGGCCGCCGAGTGCTTCCGGTCGCCGCCGCGCTCCCGCGCGAAGCGCTCCAGCAGCAGGGCGAGGCCCAGGTCGCAGGCCATGATCGGCAGCTTGTAGATCAGCATGGAGGCCTCGCCGGAGAGATACCCCGCGCGGCCCTCAACCAGGTTCAGCACGCGCTCGCACACCGAGAGCACATAGAGATAGGCCGGCGGATAATCGCAGAACCAGTCCGGACTGTAATAGTTCGCCGCGCCGACGGAAGCCATGCGGGAGCCCCAGCCGCGGAAGCAGCCGACGTCTACCTGATAGCCCTCGACCCGCAGGGCGATGAACACGCGCACGGCGAGCGCCAGGGCCAGCCCGGCCCAGAAAAGCGGCGCGCGCTTTTCCTTCGCGGCGAGGGAATGGCGGCGCTCGCCCAGCCAGCGCAGCATCAGCAGCAGCGCCAGCGTATAAACCGCGGCGATCGCGATCAGCCAGGGGTAGAAAGGCGCGCGCTCTCCCCCTTCGTCCCCGCCGGCCGACTCCACGGACGCGGGCTGCGCCACATTGTACCAGCGTCGGGCCACGCCGTCGCCCGGCACCGCGTCCACCTGCTCCAGGCTCAGGCCGTCAAACCAGGCCGTGCCGAGGCTCTCGCCGCTGTAGCCGCCCAGACGCGCGCACACGACGACCTCCGTCTGGTTCTCGCCCGTCTCGCCGTACATCTCCACGAAGCGCCACGCGCCGTCCGTGTCCCATACGGCCTCGGTGGACGCGTAAACGCCCTCCACCGAGAGGTTCGCGCCCCAGCCGCTCTCGTCGCCGTCATCGCTCTCCGCGCGCACCCAGCCGGAGAGGCGGTAGAGGCTCTCCGGCTCCACGCGCACGCGCTGCGTGAAGCGGGCGTCGTTGAGGCCGATATTGTGGATGGAGGCGCAGACATCGCCCTCCCGGGCCCCGGCGGCGACGCCCCAGACGGTATAGCCCTCCGTGCGCAGGTAGGCGTCCACCGACCAGTCCGCCGGCAGGCCGTTCGCCCCCACCTTCTCAAAGGACGGATTCGCGAGCAGATTGCCGCCGTCCGCAAACGCGGCGGACAGCACAAACAGGGCGCACAGCAAACCCAGCAGCGCGCCCCGCAGTCCCAGCTTCCGAATCCAGATCATGCGGTTCACTTCCTGTCCCAAGGATCCTGTCGGTCTCACCAGCCCTCGCGGGGGCGGAAGGCGTCGGGCACATGGCGCAGCCCCGCCGCGGTGATTTCCACGACATCAAAACGAACCGGGCAGCCAAAGGCTTCCCGCTCGGTGAGATACTGCAGGGCCGCGTGCGTCATGCGGCGCTGCTTCGCGGGCGTCACAGCGGCGAGGCCTTCGCCGGCCTGACCGGCGGGCCGCGCCTTCACCTCCACGAAGACCAGCGTCTCCCCGTCGCGGAGGATGAGGTCGATCTCCCCGTCGCCGCCCCGGTACCGCCGCGCGGCCGTCACATAGCCGAGACCCGTGAGGTACGCCTCCGCCTGGGCCTCGCCGCGCAGTCCGCTGTCGTACTGCCTCATGGCTCCACCTGCACGAAATGCCCGATGAAGCTGCGGCGGTGCTCCGGGCACGGGCCGTATGCCTTCAGGGCGGTGATGTGCTCGGCCGTGCCGTAGCCCTTGTTCCGCGCGAAGCCGTACGCCGGGTAGCGCGCGTCCAGCTCGCGGAGCATGCGGTCCCGCGTCACCTTCGCCACGATGCTCGCCGCGGCGATGGAATAGGACTGGGCGTCGCCCTTGATGATGGCCTCCTCGGGCATGGCAAGGCCGAGGCCGCGCACAGCGTCGATCAGGCAGAGGTCGGCTTCCACCTGCTCCGCCGCGCGGCGCATGGCGGCCTTCGTCGCCTGCAGGATGTTCACGCGGTCAATCTCCGCGGCGTCCGCGGTGCCCACGCCGACCGCGAGGGCCGTCGCCATGATCTCCTCATAGACTGCTTCCCGGCGCTGCTCGCTGAGCTTTTTGGAGTCGTCCACCCACTTCAGCAGCGGCTCCGCCGGCATCACCACACAGGCCGCCACCACCGGCCCGACGAGCGGCCCGCGTCCGGCCTCGTCCATGCCGGCAACGCGCAGGCCGCGGTCCCGCCAGGGCGCTTCAAAGGCCAGCAGCGCCTCGGCCTTCTCCTCACGCGAGAGCCGTGCCATCCGCCTGCACCTCCGCCGGGCTTTCATCCCCCTGGGTCTTTTCCCGCTTCGGCGGGCGCTCCAGGGTGACGCGCCCGCACTTGCCCGCGCGGAATTCCTCCAGCACCACGCCGCAGCACCGGTCGTAATCGCACACGCCGCCGCGCATCAGGAAGCCGCGTCCCCGACAGACCTCCTCCAGCAGGGCCTCGCCGCGCAGAGAGGTATCGCTGATGCGGAAGCGCTCGGCCGCCGCCGCGGAGCCCGCGTCCAGCAGATCCTCCAGCAGGCAGATGGTCAGCATCGGCAGGTCCACCACGTCGTCCTTGATGGAGCCGATATAGCACAGGCGGCGCGCCGCCAGCTGGTCGTCCAGCTTGGGCCACATGAGGCCCGGGGAATCCATCAGCTGCAGGTAGGGCGTGACGCTGACCCACTGGTTGGCGCGGGTGACGCCGGGCTTGTTGCCCGTGCGGGCGATGCCGGAGCCGTAGAGCTTGTTGATGAGGGTGCTCTTGCCCACGTTCGGCACGCCGACGATCATCGCGCGCACGACCTTGTGCACGCCCTTCGCAGCGGCGCGCTCCACGGCTTCCTTCGCCGCGCGGTCAATCAGCGTCAGCGCGTCCTTCGGACGGCCGCCCGCCGCGTTGAACGGGGCTGCCTCCAGACCCTCCGCCCGGAAGGCGCGCACCCAGGCGGCGGTCGCGTTCGCGTCCGCGAGGTCCGCCTTGTTGAGCAGGATGATCCGCTTCTTGCCGCGGGTGAGTTTTTCGAGATCCGGGTTGCGGCTGGAGAGCGGAAGCCGCGCGTCGCACAGCTCGACCACCACGTCGACGCGGGAGAGCTGGTCGCTCAGAAGGCGCTTGGCCTTCGCCATATGTCCGGGGTACCAGTTGATTTCCATCGGTGAATCACCGTCCAATGCAGAGTTGCGGCGGAGCCGCGGACTGTTCTGAGAGGTCTTGGGTTTGCCGCGTTTTTCGGCAAGGTTTTGGGCCCCCCCCCCCCCCCCCCCCCCCCCCTTGTTTTTTTTTTCCCCCGCCGCCCCCGCAGTGGGGGGGGGGGGGCGCACGGGAACCACCGACGAGGGTGTGGTGCGCGGTGTTTTTTTTTTTTTTTTTTTTTTTTTTTTTTCTTTC
>CAMNLM010000109.1 GCA_946543085.1 uncultured Clostridia bacterium
CGATGGCGCCGCCCGCCCGGAGCGTGAGATAGGTTTTATATTTGCCGTCGCGCAGCTCCGGGAGCCGCTTGCTGTTGGAGATCAGATGGATGCTCACCTGTTTGGTGATGTTTTCCGCCTCCGGCAGCCGTGCAGCCGTCTCAGATATAGATGTGCCGCAAAGCGTGAGGCACAGGAAGGCCAAAAGCAAAGCCAGCAGCGTTTTCCGACATCCGGACAAATCATTCACCGCCTTATGGGTTGATTGATGTTTCATGCTCCGCAGCCTGCGTTGCCGTGACCACGGTGACAGACGCCGCGCCGGCTTGCAGCAGCGCGGCGGCGCAGGCCCGCGCCGTGGAGCCCGTGGTCATCACGTCGTCCGCGAGCAGAATGCGGCCATGCACGGGCTGAGGACAGAGAAACGCCTGTTCAAGGTGCTTTCTGCGTTCCTCCGCGTTCATGCCGAGCTGCGTCGCCTTCCAGTTTCTCTCGTTCCTGGAGAGCAGGCAAAGACAGGGAACGCCCAGCCTCCTCGCGACGCCCTCCGCGAGCAGACGGCCGTGGTCAATGCCGCGCACGCGTTTCCGCTTTTCCGGCATCGTCACCCAGGTGACAGCGTCGAACGGACCAAGCGCCTCCACCGCCGCCGTCATGCCTTCCGCGAAAACATCCGCTGCGGCGCTGACGCCATCAAACTTCAGCGTATGCACCAGCAGTCTGGCGGTTTCCGCGTGCCTGTAGGCAGAGCGGGCCGCCAGGCCGTCGCCTTTGCAGAATGCGCAGGCTGCATCCGCCCTCAGCGGATGTCCGCAAACCGGGCAGACAGGGCCCGTAATCCGGCAGTCCTCCAGAATCTCAGCGCATTCCTCACAGAGCGGATGCCCGAAGGAAGGCTTGCGGCAGCAAAGACATTCCAGGTTCTCCGGAAACAGGGTGTCGATGCAGGCGCGGTCCAGGGCACGAAGTCTGTCCATGATCTTCACAGGGCCATCATCTCCGCCGTTCTGCGCAGGCGCTCATCCAGTGCCGTCCAGCGCTTGAGGATCTGATTGTTCTGCACCATCATGCGAACCGTTTCCTCACGTCCCACGAGCACAACCAAGGATTTGGCCCGGGTCAGCGCCGTATAGAAGAGGTTGCGTGTCAGCAGGATCTGCGGACCTCCGAAGACCGGCATCACAACCACCGGGAACTCGCTGCCCTGGCTCTTGTGCACGGAGAGGCAGTAGGCGAGCTCCAGGTTTTCGAGCTGCTGCGTGGTATAGACCACCTCGCGCTCCTCGTCAAAGAGCACAGTCAACGTGCTCTCCTCCTGATCCACATCCGTCACAAACCCGACGTCGCCGTTGAATACGCCGGTTCCCTGCTCGCCGTCTGGCAGGCGTTCCCATTCGATGCTGTAATCGTTGTGCGTCTGCATGACCTTGTCGCCCAGGCGGAAGACAGTCTCTCCCCACGTCAGGGCCGGTTTGTCCGGCGCGGGCGGGTTCAGCGCCTGCTGCAGGCGCAGGTTGATCACATCCACGCCGCACTCTCCCTTGCGTGTCGGCGCGAGAACCTGTATGCGGCGAACGCGTTCCTCCGGCCTCATCTTCAGGAAGCCCGGGAGGCGCTGCGTCACCAGCCGCACCACCGTCTCCGCGGTCGAGACCGCCGTGTCCGTGCGCTCGAAGAAGAAATCGGTGCCCTTCTCGTTGAGCAGCGGCATCTCTCCTTCATTGATGCGGTGCGCGTTGACGACGATGCGGCTCGTCTCGCTCTGCCTGAATATGTCGTGCAGGCAGACCGCCGGGATCACGCCGCTTTGCAGGATATCCCCCAAAACGTTGCCCGCGCCGACGCTCGGCAGCTGGTCGCTGTCCCCCACCAGCACAAGTCTTGTGCCCGGCTCGATCGCCCGCAGCAGGGACCGCATCAGCATCAGATCCACCATGGAGACCTCGTCCACGATGACGCAGGAGGTCTCGAGCGGATTGTCCTCGTCGCGCGAAAAACCGCTGGTCTCCCCGCTGTATTCGAGCAGGCGGTGAATGGTCTTGCTTTCCATGCCGGTGGCCTCCGCCATGCGCTTGGCCGCGCGGCCCGTCGGCGCGCAGAGCAGGACGCTGCCCTCAGATTCCATCTGCTCGATCATGCACTGGATCAGCGTTGTCTTGCCCGTGCCGGGACCGCCGGTGACCACAAACACGCCGGTATCCATCGCGCGGACGATCGCTTCCCGCTGCAGTGGGCTGAAGGTAATGCCCTTGCGCTTCTCAAAGCGGTCGATGCGGCCGCTCAGTCCTGGGTGCTGCGCCGCGGGCAGGGCCGCCATCAGCTCCATCAGGCGCTGGGCAACCTCCTTTTCCGCCCGGGCATAGGCGCGCAGATAAACCCGGTCGTCCTCCTCGCCCGCCTCGGAGACCAGTTCGTGCTCCAGCAGGAGCGCGGCAATCTGCGTGCGGATCAGCTCCGCGTCCACGTGCAGCAGCGCACCGGTCTTCTCCTCCAGCGCTGTGCGCGGCAGATAGCAGTGGCCGGACGCGGCCGCGGCGTCCTGCAGAACATATTTGACAGCGGAGCGCAGCCGGAATTCGCTCTCCGGCGCGATCCCCATCGCGGCGCCGATCCGATCGGCCGTCAGGAAGCCGACGCCCTCGATGTCCTCACAGAGACGGTAGGGATTGCTGCGAACAACAGTCTCCGTCGTGTCGCCATACATCCGGCTGATCTTGACGGCGAGCTTTGGCGGGATGCCATAGCTCTGCAGGAAGATCATCGCGTCGCGCAGCTGCAGCTTGTCGTGGAAGCTTGCGGCGATCTCGCGGTACTTCTTTCGGCCGATGCCCGGTATCTCCATCAGGCGTTCCGGGTGTTCGCTGAGGATGGTCAGCGTCTCCTCGCCAAATCGGTGAACGATGCTGTGCGCCATGCTCTCCTTGACGCCCTTGATGCCTGCGCTCGCCAGGAAGCGCTCAATGCCCAGCAGCGTTGTGGGCATGACCAGCTCAAAGCCCGTCGCTTTGAACTGCATGCCGTACTGGGGATGCTCCACCCAGTCGCCCGTCAGGCGGATCTGCTCGCCCCTGTGGAAATCGGGGAGAATGCCGACCGCCGTGATATCCCTGCGTCCGAGGTGACAGCTCAGCACGGTGTAGCCGTTCTCTTCGTTCCGGAATGTGACGTTGGATATCATCACCTCGATGGTCTCCACGCAGCCGCCTCCTCTCCTTCTTTTTTGGGGAACACACATGATTCCGGGTGAGTCAGGGAGTAGTATAACACAAAACGGCTTTGAGGAAAAGCGCTGCCGGAAGAAACTGGCGCAGGAATACGAGCAGACGCGGAAAGGCACAGAAAGTGACACCGCAGGCACGTTTTGCTCTGTTTTATCCCGGAACCGTCAATCGTGCTTGCGAAAGAAGGGCTTTGGTGGTAATATGGAAAGGAAGACAATAAGGAGGGGAACGCGCATGCCCAGCAGCGCAACCAACAAGTGTCCATCCTGCGGCGCTTATCTCGAATATCAGCCCGGCAAGTCGGTGATGCGCTGTCCCTACTGCGGCGGTGAGGTACGCATCCCGGACGCGGCGCAGGCGCAGCCCTCGGCTCCTGAAGCGCCGAAAGAGCCAGAACCTTCCCCCGCTGAGAGCTACAACGGATACCACTGCCAGAATTGCGGCGCCGAAGTCGTGACCGGTCCCACCACGGCGGCCACACGCTGCTATTTCTGCCACAGTCCCATCTCCCTCACCGACAGGCTCTCCGGTGAGTTCAAGCCGGACAGCGTGGTGCCTTTCGCGCTGGACAAGAAGGCTGCCGAGCAGGTCTTCCAGAAGTGGATCGCCGGCAAGCATTTTGTGGATCATCGCTTTCTCAGTGAGGAGCAGCTGACGCTATTCAGCGGCGTTTATTATCCGTATTGGCTCGGCACGGTCACCGGCCGCACGACCTTCGACGGCGAAGGAACCACCGTCGACACCAGCACGAACGGCCGTACGATCACGACAACCACATCCTATTATAAAGTGCACCGCGAGGCTGAGAACCGCTTCACCGGCCTGGTTCGCAAAGCGCTGCAGCGCGTGGACAAGCGCATGGCCGACGGCATCCAGCCCTACAAGTTCAACGAAGCCAAAGCTTACAATCCCGCTTACCTCAGCGGTTTTATGGCTGAAATGCGCGACATCGACGATTCCGAGGTGCGCAGCGAAATGATCCAGACGTGCCGGACGCGCGCCGAGAACGCGATCCGGGAGAAGCGCGGCCTTTCATCGCTCAAGGGGCAGGCGCATTTTGTACCGGACCGCGTCAACCTGGCCTATTCCCTGATGCCAGCCTGGGTGCTGACCTACAAGAGCGAGCGCGCGAAGCCGTTCTATTTCATGATGAACGGACAGACGGGGAAGATTTTCGGCCGCCTGCCCGTCAAGAAGAGCAAACTGCTCCTGGTCTCCCTGATTGTCGGCGGCGCTGTGGCGGCGTTGCTCTGTGCGGGAGGTGCTTTCATATGGTAAGGAAACATGCTGCCCTGCTCGCGCTCCTGCTGGTTCTCTGCGTTGCTGTCGGCTGCGCGTCCGCCGCGCCGGCTTCCGTGATAGACGACGCGGGCCTCTATACCGCCTCTGAAATCGCGCAGATGGAGCGCCTCATCCGCCAGGTGCAGGAAACCTACCAGATGGACGCCGTGGTGCTCACCACCTATGACGTCCCCTACAGCCGCGGCGACGACAGCGTCACAGTCCGTTGGGCAGACGCCTTCTACGAGAACAATGGCTATGGACTCGGTCAGGACCGCGCGGGCGTGCTGTTCATCCTGGACATGACCAACCGCTATAACTATATGTCCACCGCCGGCGTGATGATCGACTATCTGACCGACTCGCGCATTGACGGCATTCTGGACGAAGCCAGCTCTTACCTCTCCTCCGGCCGTTACGGCTCGGCCATGATCGCTCAGCTTGAGAAGCTGCTCACTTATCTCCGCAGCGGCATCGAGGAGGGTTCCTTCCGCTACGACGAGGTAACCGGCGAGCGGCTCACAGGGCTCTACAACAAGCTGACCACCGCCGAGCTGGGCTTTTCCCTGATCGCCGGTCTGATCGTCGCCTTCATCTTCTACAGCGGCGTCTCCGCCGTCTATCACAAGACAGCCGGCACTTACGAATACAAGGGGAACTCCAAGCATAACATGGTGAAGGATGAGAAGATCTTCCTCCGCAGCACGCGCCATACGAGCCGCATTCCCACGGGAGGCGGCGGTGGTGGCGGCGGACGCAGCGGCGGCTTTGGCGGCTTCGGCGGCAGTGGCGGCAGCGGCGTGCACACTTCCTCCGGCGGCATGTCGCACGGCGGCGGCGGGAGGCATTTCTGATGCGCCGCGCCGAGCGTGGGCGCGTGCATGAGATTCTTCACACCGTTTTCCATCTGCAGCAATTCCGCTCCGGTCAGGAGGAAGTGATCGATGCCGCTCTGCGCGGGCGGGACGCGCTTGCGCTCTTTCCGACCGGCGCCGGCAAGTCACTGTGTTATCAGCTTCCCGCGCTTCTGTTCAAAGGCCCGACGCTCGTCGTATCGCCGCTGATCGCGCTCATGCGCGACCAGGTGGCGCATCTGGAACGTCTCGGCATCCCGGCCCTCTGCCTGGACAGTCTTCAGGATTCCGGGGTTTACGAGAGCAACGTCTCCCTCATCCGCGAAGGCTGGCCGCGCCTGATCTACGTCTCCCCCGAGCGTCTGCAGGTTCTGTCCTTCCGACGCCTCCTGCTGGAGCATCCGCCCTCCATGGTCGTTGTGGACGAAGCACATTGCGTGGTGCAATGGGGAGAATCCTTTCGCCCCGCCTACCGGGAGCTTGCGGCCTTCCTTCGCGAGCTGCCCTCCCGACCCGTGCTGCTGGCCATGACCGCCACGGCGGATCGGCGCATGCGTCTGCAGATCGCGGCCGGCCTCACCATGCGTCATCCAAGGACCGTGACGCTGCCAATCGTGCGCCCCAATCTGCGCTACCTCATGCAGACCACCCTCCAGCCAGCCGACTGCATCCGTCAGTATGCCCTGCGGCACGCGGGGCAGAAGGGGCTCGTCTTCTGCGCGACCAGAAATCGCAGCGAATCGCTTGCCGCAAGCCTGGATGGCCTGGCCACTGACAGCGGTGCGCGCCTGCGCGCGGCTTTCTATCACGCGGGCATGGAGCGGGACGAGCGCACCCGCGTGCAGGACGCCTTTCTCGCTGGTGAGTATGATGTGCTGGCCGTAACGTCGGCTTTCGGCATGGGGGTGGATATCCCGGATATCCGGTATACGATCCACGAATCCCTTCCGCGCAGCATGCTCGATCTCGCCCAGCAGACCGGCCGCGCGGGACGGGACGGTTTGCAGAGCGACTGCATCCTGCTGCTGAGCCCGGTCGATCTCCAATGGCTGCAGTATCTGCTCGGACGCCAGCGCGTGGAAGCAAAGACCAGGTGGGACGCGCTGAAGGTCTATGACTCCTGGCACGATCTGCGCCGGGTGTTCGACGCCCTGCTCAGCGGCCGTTGCATTCCTTCAGAGATTGCCGCCTGCTTCGGAAACAGGGAAAAGCCGTGCGGCTCTTGCTCGGCCTGTCAGCGGCGGAAGTCGCTCGGTCTCGCCGGACGGGGGGAAGCCATCGCTCCCCCGCCTGATCTGTATCACAT
>CAMNLM010000110.1 GCA_946543085.1 uncultured Clostridia bacterium
TTTCCTCCGGAAAGCGTCCCCCGGACCCCCTTGAAAGACGCTCCTGCGGAGGGCTGTGCTGGTTCACTGAACCGTGGCACGCTTTCTCGCAAGCGTGATACCGGACCCCCTTGAAAGCGCTCCTGCGGAGGGCTGCGCTGGTTCACTGAACCGTGGCACGCTTTCTCGCAAGCGTGATACCGGACCCCCTTGAAAGACGCTTCTGCAGAGGGGCTGTGGGAGTTTGCCTGAAAACATCCAGTTTCCTGAAAAGAATGAATATGTCGTTGCGCTGCCCTGCTCCTTTGTCTGCCCGGCGCGGCGCTTCCAAGATTTCCTTTGCGTCCATCGTTTACAAATTCCGCTGCGGGTGTTACAATGATGAAGCGAAAGAGAGGAGGCGTCCGCATGAAGGTGGTCATTCTGGCCGGCGGATTCGGCACACGTTTTTCGGAGGAGAGCCAGTACAAGCCCAAGCCCATGATCAACATCGGCGGCATGCCGATCCTCTGGCACATCATGAAGGGCTATTCCCATTACGGGTACAACGACTTCGTGATCTGCGCCGGATACATGCAGCACGTGGTGAAGGAGTGGTTTGCGGACTATTTCCTGCACACGAGCGACATCACCTTCGACTTCACCCAGGGCAACAAGATGATCGTGCACAACATGCACACCGAGCCCTGGCGCGTCACCGTGGTGGATACCGGCCTGCACACGATGACAGGCGGCCGCGTCAAGCGGATCCAGCCCTACATCGGGGACGAGGCTTTCATGCTCACCTACGGCGACGGCGTCTGCGACGTCAACATCGCCGACCTTGAGCGCTTCCACCACAGCCACCGCAAGCTCGCGACGCTCACCAGCGTCATCCTCCAGCAGCAGAAGGGCGTGCTGGACATCGGCGGCGACAACGCGGTGCACTCCTTCCGCGAGAAGGGGCTGACCGACGGCACGCCGATCAACGCGGGCTTCATGGTGCTGCAGCCGGAAATCTTCAATTATATTGAAGGCGACGAGACCGTCTTCGAGCGCGACACCCTCCAGCGGCTGGCCGAGGAAGGGCAGCTGATGAGCTACTCGCACCACGGCTTTTGGCAGTGCATGGACAACAAGCGCGAGAAGGACATGCTCGAGAAGCTCTGGGCCACCGGCAGCGCGCCCTGGAAGAGCTGGGAAGACTGAGCTCTTCCGCCGATCCAACATCACACGCAGGGGAGATAAGCGTATGACGCTTCAGGAGTTTTACCGCGGCAAGCGCGTCCTGGTCACCGGCCACACCGGCTTCAAGGGGACGTGGCTCTGCCGGATGCTCACCGGCTTCGGCGCGGAGGTCACAGGCTTCGCGCTCAATCCGCCGACTCACCCGAACCTCCACGACCGCGCCGGCCTCTCCGGACAGATGACGGACATCCGGGGCAACGTATGCGATTTTTCGGCGCTGCAGGCCGCCTTCGCCATGTCGCGCCCGGAGATCGTGATTCATCTGGCCGCGCAGCCCATCGTGCGCGAGAGCTACCGCATCCCGCGGGAAACCTTCGAGACCAACGTGATGGGCACGGTCAACCTCCTGGAATGCGCGCGGCTGCACGGCGGCGTGAAGAGCCTGCTGAACGTGACCACCGATAAGGTCTACCTCAACCGCGACGACGGCACGCCCTGCGGCGAGGACGATCCCCTGGACGGCCGCGATCCCTATTCCAACAGCAAGAGCTGCTCAGAGCTCGTGACCCACAGCTACGCCGCCTCCTTCTTCCGGGATCAGTGCCCGGTCTCCACGGCGCGGGCCGGAAACGTGATCGGCGGCGGCGACTGGGCCGCCGACCGCATCATCCCGGACTGCGTGCGGGCCGCGCTGCAGGGCGAGCCCGTGCAGGTGCGCAATCCCGCCTCCGTCCGGCCTTATCAGCACGTGCTGGAGCCGCTGAGCGCTTACCTGCTCATCGCCATGCGGCAGTGGGAGGATCCCGCGCTCGCGGGCTGGTACAATGTCGGCCCAGGGGCGGAGGGCTGCGCCTCCACCGGCGACCTGGTCGACCTCTTTGGCGAGAGCTGGGGCGGTGGCTTTTCCCGCGTCTCCCCGCCGCAGACGAATGCCCCGCATGAAGCGGCCTTCCTGCGTCTGGACTGCGGAAAAATCACCCGCATCCTCGGCTGGAAGCCCGTCTGGGATATCCGCCGGGCCATCGCGGAGACCTGCGCCTTCACCCGCGTGTGGCGGGACGAAGGCGACATTCCTGCCGAGATGGACCGCGAGATCGACACCTACCTCAAGGAGGCCGCGCTATGACCTGGAACAACGAAGCAGAAGCCCGCGAGGCCATCAAGGGCATGGTGGCGGACTATTACCGCCAGTTTCACGCGCCCAAAAAGCCCTTCACTCCGGGCGACCGCGTGGCCTACGCCTCCCGCGTCTTTGACGAGAAGGAGATGACCGCCCTCACCGACGCGGCCCTGGATTTCTGGCTGACGACGGGCCGTTTCTCCGACGAGATGGAGAAGGGTCTCGCCGAATATCTCGGCGTGCGCTACTGCCACCTGGTCAACTCCGGTTCCTCGGCGAACCTGCTCGCCTTCATGGCGCTGACCTCCCCCGAGCTGGGCGAGCGCGCCATCCGCCGCGGCGACGAGGTGATCACCGTCGCGTGCGCCTTTCCCACCACGGTTTCGCCGATGATCCAGTTCGGCGCGGTGCCCGTCTTTGTGGACGTGACCCTGCCGCAGTACAACATCGACGTGTCCCGCCTGGAAGAAGCACTCTCCTCCCGCACGAAGGCCGTCATGATCGCCCACACGCTGGGCAATCCCTTCGACCTCGGGGCGGTGAAAGCCTTCTGTGAAAAGCACGGCCTCTGGCTGGTCGAGGACAACTGCGACGCACTCGGCTCGCTGTATACCATCGGCGGAGAGACCCGCAAGACCGGCACCTGGGGCGACATCGGCACCTCGTCCTTCTATCCCCCGCACCACATGACCATGGGCGAGGGCGGCGCGGTCTATACGGACAATCCCCTGCTGCACCGCCTGCTGCTGAGCTGGCGCGACTGGGGCCGCGACTGCGTGTGCCCCTCCGGCCACGACAATTTCTGCGGCCACCGCTATGACGGCCAGTACGGCGAGCTTCCCGCCGGCTACGACCACAAGTACGTCTACAGCCACCTCGGCTACAACCTCAAGGTCACCGACCTGCAGGCGGCCATCGGCGTGGAGCAGCTGAAGAAATTCCCGGCCTTTGCCCGGAAGCGCCGCGAGAACTGGGCGGCCCTGCGGCGGATGCTGGCTCCCGCGGAGGACCGGCTCATCCTGCCCGAGCCCGCGCCGAACAGCGACCCCTGCTGGTTCGGTTTCCTGATCACGGTGCGCGAGGGCTGCGGGCTCAGCCGCAATGAGATCGTGCGCGCCATCGAGAGCGCCAACGTGCAGACGCGCATGCTCTTCTCCGGCAACATCATCCGCCATCCCTGCTTCGACGCCCTGCGCGGCACCGACGCCTTCCGCGTGGCGGGCGGGCTGGACGTGACCGACCGCATCATGCGGGATACCTTCTGGGTCGGCGTCTATCCGGGCATGGACGAGGCGCGTCTCGGCTACATGGCACAGACCATCCTGAAGGCGGTCGGCAGATCATCCTTATCTCAAATCAGCATGACATCAACAAAGGGATGAGCGCGAAGGCGTCCAGGGGTTCGGAGCGCCCGGAAAGCATGCCCTTTGGCATGATTTCAGTAAGGAATTGGGTGATAACCCCCGCAGGCGCGAAATTTCCTTGCCAGGTTGTGTCATTTCAAGTGGAGATTTGTATAAGGCATGAAGAAGAATCCCATCACCTGGCTGGAGGAGAAGGTGAAAGGCACTCCCTTCGCCTTCCTCGGCCAGTTCATCCGCTTTGGCCTGGTGGGCGTCAGCAACACGCTCATCCAGTACCTCATTGAAATGCTCGGCTACTACGTCCTCTTCCGGAACGCGGATTTTGCCAGGCTGACGGGCTTTCTGCACGGGCTCGGCCTCACGGGCGTCACCGGCGAGGGCGTCAAGGTGGTCGTGGTCACAGCGATCGGCTTTGTGGTGAGCGTGACCAACGCCTACTACTGGAACAGCCGCTTCGTCTTCGACGAGGATGGCAAGCCCGTGCGCTCCTGGGGCGGCTACTTCAAGTCCGTCGTGAGCTACGGCTTCACCGGCCTGATTCTCGCGCCGGCGCTCAAGCTGTGGATGCAGGGCTGGGGCCTCCCCTACTGGGCCGTCACCCTGCTCTCACTCGTCGTCACCATCCCGCTCAATTTCGTGCTTAACAAGCTTTGGGCCTTCCGGCACACCAAGGAGGATCAGCATGGCTGAGAGAAGCGTCTCCCGCGCGATTGTCACAGGGCCGACCGGCGTGGTCGGTTCCGCCCTCGTGCGGCATCTGATCGCCCGGGGCGTCACCGTCTTCGCCGTGATCCGTCCGGACAGCCCGCGCAGAAGCACCCTGCCGGCGGAAGCCGTGCCCGTTTTCTGCGACCTCTCCGACCTCTGCGCGGTGAAGCAGCTTCCAGAGCAGATTCCCGGCGGCGCGGACGCCTTCTTCCATCTCGGCTGGAGCGGCGCGGTCGGGGCTGACCGGCAGAACCCCGAGATGCAGGCGAAGAACATCACGGCGAGCGTCGCGGCAGCCAAGGCGGCGGCTGCGCTCCGCTGCAGGGTCTTTGTCGGCGCGGGCAGTCAGGCCGAGTACGGCCGCGTCGAGGGCCTGATCACGGCGGATGCCCCCTGCAGGCCCACCACCTGCTACGGGGCGGCGAAGCTCTGCGCGGGCGAGCTGTCCCGCTCAGCCGCGCAGCAGGGAGGCGTCGGGCATATCTGGATGCGCATCCTCAGCATATACGGCCCGAACGACGCGCCGTCCTACGCGATCCCGATGATGATCCGCCGCCTGCGCGCGGGCGAGGTACCCGCTCTCACCGCGGGCGAACAGCTCTGGGACTACCTCTACAGCAAAGACGCCGCGGAGGCGCTTTATCTCGCCGCCCTGCGCGGCCGGGACGGCGCAATCTATCCGCTCGGCAGCGGTCAGGTCAGGCCGCTCCGGGAATACTTTGAGATCCTCAGGGATCTGTGCGCGCCCGGCCGGCCGCTGGGCTTCGGCGAAGTGCCCTACAGCCCCGGCCAGGTGATGCGGCTGCAAGCCGACCTGACACCCCTCACGCAGGACACGGGCTTTGTGCCGAAGTACAGCTTCGAGGAGGGCATCCGCGAAACGCTCGCGGCGATGCGCGGCTGACGCGCCTGCCAACGCAGGCGATGAAGCAGGAAAGGAGGAATGCCGATGAGCAACCCGTTCGACGCCGAGACCGTTGAAAGCTATGTCGCGCTGGCGAAAGGCCTCGATCACACGCAGCTGATCTACGCCGCGGCTGTGCTGGTGATCGGCCTCGTGCTGGTGCGCCTGGTGCTGCTCCGCCTGTTCGACCGCTTCATGCGCAGGAACTCCAAGGCCAGGCTGCCGTCCACCTCGATCATCCGCACGGCGGTGCGCTTCCTGCTGGACTTCACCGTCGTGATGATCGCGGCCAATGTGGCGGGCATTCCGCTGACGTCCTTCGTGGCGATTTTCTCGATCATCGGCATCGCGCTGTCGCTGGCCGTGCAGGGCGTGCTGTCCAATCTCGCGGGCGGCATCATCATCATGACGACCAACCCGTTTGAGATCGGGCACTTCATCGAATACAACGGGATGAGCGGCACGGTGACGGATATCAGCCCGATGCACACGCGGGTGGACGCCCCGGACGGTCGCGTCATCTTCGTGCCCAACAGCGTGCTGACGAACTCGCAGGTCATCAACTATTCCATGAAGCCGGCGCGGCGCATCGAGCTGACCGTCTCGGCCTCCTACGGCAACAGCCCGGACGAGGTGCGCGGGGCGGTGCTGGAAGCCATCCGCCGCGTCCCGGCCATCGCGCAGGACCCCGCGCCCATCGTGCATGTGGAGAGCTACGGCGACAGCGCCATCACCTACAGCGTGTACGCCTGGTGCCCTTCCCCGGTCTTCTGGGCCACGAAATATGATCTCAACGAAGCGCTCTACGCCGCCTTTGCGGACAAGGGCGTCGCCATGACCTACCCGCACCTGAACGTGCACATGGTGGAAAGCGCCGCCAACTGAGCGCGGTTTTTCCCCTCATATCCGGCAGAAACAAAAGCATCGACATACAGGAGGCATTGCAATGACAGGCAAACAGCGCGCCATGCTCCGCGCCATGGCCAATCCCATCGAAACCATTCTCTATATCGGCAAGGACGGCATTGTACCGGGCACCATCCAGCAGGCGGACGACGACCTGGAGGCCCGCGAGCTCGTCAAGGGCTGCGTGCAGCAGGGAGCCCCGCTGAGCGCGCGGGAGGCGCTGGTCACCCTCTGCGAGGAGCTCGGCGCGGAACCGATTCAGTGCATCGGGAGAAGGTTTGTGATGTATCGCCCGAGTAAGAATCATCCAAGAATTGTGGTGGAGTAAGACACGAAAAAGAGAGCGGCATTTTGAGCGCTCTCTTTTTCGTATCTATTTCTGTTTCGCCAGGGAACGCAGCTTCATTCAAGGGCGACAGGGCCCCACCCCC
>CAMNLM010000111.1 GCA_946543085.1 uncultured Clostridia bacterium
GCGGCGGCTCCTCCATGGACACCGGCAAGGGCATCGGCATCATCGTCAACAACCCCGAGTACTATGACGTCCGCTCCCTGGAGGGCGTCGCGCCTACGAAGAACCGCACGGTCTTCACGATCGCTGTGCCCACCACCGGCGGCACCGGCGCCGAATCCACCATCAACTACGTCATCACCGACGTGGAGAAGAAGCGCAAGTTCGTCTGCGTGGACCCCAACGACATCCCCGACGTGGCCGTGGTGGACCCGGACATGATGTCCAGCATGCCCAAGGGGCTGACGGCTTCCACCGGCATGGACGCCCTGACCCACGCCATTGAGGGCTACACCACGAAGGCCGCCTGGGCGCTCGCGGACTGCCTCGACCTGGAGGCCATCAAGCTGATTGCAAAGAACCTGCGCAAGGCGGTTCAGAACGATCCCGACGGCCGCGAGGGCATGGCCCTGGCCCAGTACGTGACGGCCATGGCCTATTCCAACGTGGGCCTGGGCATCGCGCACTCCATGGCGCATACCCTGGGCGCTGTGTATGACACGCCCCACGGCGTGGCCTGCGCGATGATGCTGCCCATCGTGATGGAGTTCAACCAGGAATATACCGGCGAGAAGTTCAAGGACATCGCGGAGGCCTTCGGCGTGAACACGGCCGGCATGGATCAGGCCGCCTACCGCAAAGCTGCGATCGACGCGGTGCGCCAGCTCTCCGTGGACGTCGGCATTCCCACCAAGCTGGAAAAGCTGAAGGAAGCCGACCTGCCCTTCCTGTGCGAATCCGCCGCGGCGGACGCCTGTGCGCCCGGCAATCCCCGCCCCGCCACGCTGGCCGACTTTGAGGCCATGTTCCGGAAGCTGATGTAATCCGAACGGCGGGCGGAGACGCCTGCGAGGCCGTCCATACACCCGAAGAAAACCAAAGTCCCCTGGAGCGCTGCGAAACCGGCGCTTCAGGGGATTCTTCGTTCTTCAGGCGGGAGCGGCCCGTCCCACCGATAGGCGCTGTCAGGATTCTTGCTGTAAAGAGGGGTCAGGCTTTCGCGCTCCCGGCCTGGTATTCCGCGGCCCACTCGCAGACAAAGGAAGCGAAAACCCGCACGGCGGGACTGGTCTCGCTCTCGCGGGGGATGGCGAGGGCGATGGTGCGCGCCGCGGGCGGATCGAGGGGCAGGCGCACCAGGGCGGGGTGATCCCGGCCCAGGAGCAGCTCGGGCACGATGCTGACGCCCAGGCCGTTTTCCACCATGGCGATGAGGGCGTAGTCGTCGCGGGTCACGAAGGCCGCCTGCGGGTTCAGCCCGGCCTCGCGCAGGACGCGCATGGAATCGTGGTCGCTGCCCTCCGGAAGGCTGATCAGGGTCTCGTGGGCGAGATCGGCCATGGGGAAGCTGGCCGCCTTCGCCTTCGGGTGATCCGGGGGCAGGATGGCGACCAGCGGATCCTCGTAGAGCGGGAGGAAGGCGCAGGGCAGGCGCGAGGGCAGGCGGGTGAACGCGCAGTCCACCTGCCCGGAGGTCAGCCAGGTGTCCACGTCCTGGTAGTCGCCGTTGAGCAGCTCGAAGGTGATCTGCGGGTACTGGGCCCGGAAGCGCTTGATGATCTGCGGCATCCAGTGCACGGCGACGCTGCTGAAGCTGCCCACGCGCAGCTGGCCGGCTTGCAGCCCGCGCAGCTCTTCGATCTTGCGGCGAAGCGCCTGCTCGCTCTCCCAGGCCGCCCGCAGATAGGGCAGGAGCCGCTCGCCCTCGGGTGTCAGGCGCGCGCCGGAGCGCCCGCGGGTTAAAAGCAGAAAGCCGAATTCCTTCTCCATCGCGCCGATGGCGTGGCTGACATTGGACTGCGTGCAGCCCAGCGCCTCCGCCGCGCGGGTCAGACTGCCGAGCTCGGCGGCCTTCAGCAGAATCCCGTACTGAAAAAAAACAGACATTTTCCGTTCCTCTCCTTGCATTTTGGAACTGTTTCCAGTATAATGCCAAACATGCATGAAGTCAACTGATGGAAAGCATAAAAGTTCTTCATGTTTAAGCAAGGAGGATGCTTATGGGCAATGTGGAAATGATCGTCTTTATCGTCTACTTGGCGTTCATGGTGGGCATCGGTGTGTATTTCTTCCTGCGCAACCGCTCCGGCGGCGAGAAGGATTACTTCCTTGGCGGCCGGAAGATGGGCCCGTGGGTCTCCGCGCTGAGCGCCGGCGCGTCGGACATGAGCGCGTGGGTGCTGATGGGTCTCCCGGCCTCCGTCTATGCGATGGGTGTCGGGCAGAGCTGGATCGCCATCGGCCTGGCCATCGGCTATACGCTCAGCTGGCTGATTGAGGCGCCGCGCCTGCGCCGCTATTCCATCGCGGCCAAGGACAGCATCACCATCCCGCAGTACCTGACCAACCGCTTCCTCTCGAAGAACCGCGCGATGCAGGTGGTGTGCGCCATCATCTTCCTGGTGGCCTATACGATCTACGCCGCGAGCAGCATCAAGGCCTGCGGCACGCTGTTCAACACCGTGGCGGGCATTGATTCACGGATCGCCATGTATATCGCCGCGGCGATCATCATCAGCTACACCTTCCTGGGCGGCTTCTCCGCCGTGTGCTGGACGGACTTCTTCCAGGGGCTGCTGATGCTCGGCGCGCTGCTGATCGCCCCGATTTTCGCGCTGACGCTGGTGGAGGGCGGTCAGGGCGTCTCCACCATGGACGAGGTCGGCGCGGGCTATTGGAAGCTCTTCACCAGCTGGCAGGACGTCCTGTCCGGCCTGGGCTGGGGCCTCGGCTACTTCGGCATGCCGCACATCATCATCCGCTTCATGTCCGTCCGCTCGGACAAGGACATCAAGAAGAGCGCGGGCATCGGCATCACCTGGACGCTGCTGATCCTGGGCTTCTCCGTGGGCTCCGCGCTGGTGGCGCGCCTGTTCGTGGGCGAGGTCGCCGATACGTCCACCGTTTTCATCCAGATGGTTCGCAAGATCTTCCCGCCGGTGATCAGCGGCATCCTGCTCTCGGCCATCCTCGCGGCCAGCATGTCCACGGCGGACAGCCAGCTGCTCGCCAGCGCCTCGGCCTTCGCCAGCGACGTCTACAAGCCGATCCTGCGCAAGGGCAAGGCGAGCGACCACGAGATGCTCTGGGTGGGCCGCGCGGTGGTGCTGTGCATCGCCATCGTGGCGCTGCTGATCGCCTCTGATCCCAACAGCGGCACGATCATGGGCTTGGTGGAGAACGCCTGGGGCGTCTTCGGCGCGGCCTTCGGCCCGGTCATTCTGCTGAGCCTCTTCTGGCGCAGGCTGACCTTCGGCGGCGCGCTGGGCGGCATCGTGGCCGGCGCTGTGACGGATATCCTCTGGCTGGCCTTCTGCGGCAGCGTCGGCCTGTATGAGATTATCCCGGGCTTCCTGTGCGGCCTGATTGCGGCGGTGGTGATCTCCCTGGCCGGGAAGGCTCCGGGTAAGGAAGTGACGGATATGTTTGATCTCGTCGCGTCGGACAAGGAGATCTGACGCTTTCAAAAACAGAACATGAAACATGAAAAAGGTCATCCTTCTGCAGCGCCCGCTGCGGGAGGATGGCCTTTTGGGGTGAAACAATTCATTTCTTTCTGAGTGGCGGGCGAGGCCTGGCTGACGTTCTGAGTCCCGCTTCTTCCGCCCGGGCGGGGAGGGGGGAGACAAGGCTGCCCGGCAGCGCCGCAAAGCCGCTCCGCGAGGCTGGCCGTCACGCGTCCTTTCTGCTCCCGCAGTGCGCCTCGATCGCCTCGTGGGCGAAGATGGCGGTTCCCTCTCCTGCGCGCCGGTCGATGTTCGCCGTGAAATCCCCGCCGGCGGCGTACATCTGCCCGAGCCCGCGGAGAATCTCGTCCGAACAGGTGTAGAAATGCTCCGTGATGAAGCCCTGCAGCTTCCTCACCAGCGCCTGCGCGGCGTCGCCGGATGGGTCGGTATGGCGGATGTCCCCGAACTCGGCGAAGATGTCCATCATCTGTTCGCTCAGCAGGGCATCGGCCTTCTGATCGCGGCCTTTGGATTTCTCTTCAAATTCCCTGTATTCCGGCGTGGTGCCCCAGGAGGCTTTCGCCTGCGCGGCGTATTCGTCGATCTTGCGGGTGTCAAAGGGTTCAAAACTCATCGGTTGATTCACTCCCATCGCTTTTAATCCGCGGGCGAGGCCGATCAGGCTTTCGATGTGCTCCTTCTTCAGCGTCAGCAGGGCAATCTGCTGCTCCAGCGCCTTGCCTCGGTCGAAGTCGGGGCTTTCGACAATCCTGCGGATGTCCCTGAGCGGAAACTGCAGCTCCCGGAACAGCAGAATCTGCTGCAGGCGCTCAAGGGCGGCGTCGTCATAGAGGCGGTAGCCCGCCTCCGTGCGTTCCGCGGGCGGCAGCAGGCCGATTTTGTCATAGTATTGCAGGGTGCGTATACTCACGCCTGTCAATCGGCTGACCTCGTGGACGGTTCGCATGGCCGGGTCCCTCCTCGCTTGCGGTGAGTTGATCATAAGGTATGACGCAGCGTCAGAGTCAAGAGGAAAATGCAATTTCTTTGAAAGAAATTTCGTGGTAACAGGTTATCGAGCGCGGGCGGGCGGAAAAGAAGAAGCCCCGGCAGCGCTTCATGGATGAAGTCCGGCCGGGGGCTGGAAAAAGCCGGGATGACGCGGAGCGGCAAACGGGGATTTGTCAGAGCGCGTGCTTGGGACAGTTCTGAACGCATTCCATGCAGAGTATGCACTCTGTACCGTTTTCACGCTTTCTGGAATTGTCGATCACATCCACGTTCATCGGGCAAACGCGCTTACACTTTCCGCATGAGATGCATTTGTCCTTATCACACTTTACCCGCGCAAGCGCAAAATAGCTCATTGGTTTCAGAAACACCGTGATCGGGCAGATGTATTTGCAGAACGCGCGGTTATCCTGAAAAGCAAATGCAAGGATGATTCCAACGGCATAGTAGAGGACATTCCCGACGATAAACGCCCAGAACATGATCCTTTCGAGATTGCCGACATGGGCAAGAAACAGCCCCGCGACGAATACTAGCGATGCGGCGAAGGTGATATACCGTATCCATCCGAGATTCTTCCGGGGCTTTGACGGCGTCTTATAAGGAAGAAAATCGAGCACCATCGCCGTCCAGCAGGCGTAGCCGCACCAGCCCCGCCCAAACAATAGCGGCCCGAAAATCTTTGCCACCGCATAGTGGATCGTCGCCGCCTCAAAAGTGCCGGTAAACAGGTAATACCAGAAGCCTTCGATCTGCATGTTTTCCCCGCAGATCAATCCAAGGTAGATCAGCATATACAGACCGACCAGCAGCTGAACGACGCGGCGGGCATGCCTGTGCTTTCTGATAAACAGGAACATTCCCAAAGCGATCGAGCATCCAATGTAACTGAAGTTGATGAGATAGAAGAGATTCCCCTTCGTCAGCCACAATGTGATGGCAATGGTCTCGAAGATGGCCAGCATGAGGACAGGAGGCGCGTATTTCTTCATTGCTTCACCCTTCTCACAGATTCCGAGTTTCCCAGCCGGGGCTCCTGACCGGTATTCTACCATTTTCCGTTCATTTCTGCAATCAGAGCGAAGGAAAGAAACTCCGCGCGGACTGGCGGCGGCGAACGATACAGCGCGCCTGAAAACAGCGAAACGGCCCTGCACCGGAACCGCGCAGGGCCGTTTGAAGGCTTTTGGGGGGATTATTCCGCCATCCTGGCCAGGACCGCGACTTCCTCCGGGACGCTGGCAATGCCGCCGTGGGCCTGTGTGGAGAGGCTCGCCGCCGTGCAGGCGAAGCGCACGATGCCGGTCAGGTCGCCGGCGGTCAGGTCCGCGGGGGCTTTGCCGAGAGCGAGGAAGCGGCTCATCGCGCTGCCGCCGAAAATGTCGCCCGCGCCGGTGGTGTCCACGACGTGGATGCCCCTGGGGCTGTCGACCGTGACGGTGGCGTTCGCGGTGGCGGCGTGGCAGCCCTTCGGACCGAGCGTCGCGTAGACGAGGGACGCGCCGTATTCGCGCAGGATCTTCTGCGCGCCTTCCTCGGGGGAAAGACCCCAGAGAAAATCGATCTCCTCGTCGCTGATTTTGACGATGTCGGCCTGCTTCAGGCTCCACTCGATGGCGGCCCTGGCCTGCTCCTCGCCGGGCCACAGGGGTTTGCGGAGGTTTGGGTCAAGGGACACGAGGCATCCGGCTTCCTTTGCGATCTCCAGCGCGCGGCGGGTGGCGGAGGCGGCGGGCTCGTCGGTCAGCGACAGGGTGCCGAAGTGGAAGACCCGGGCCTGGGTGAGGAGGGCCTCGTCGATTTCCTCCGGGGGCAGGCAGGTGTCGGCCCCGGGCTTTCGGGCGAAGCTGAAATCCCGGTTGCCGCTCTCATCCAGGGAGACGAAGGCGAGGGTGGTGAACTGGCTGCCGATGGCGACGGTCAGCTTGGTCGCAGCCGCATCCTCGGCGAAATGGTGGACCAT
>CAMNLM010000112.1 GCA_946543085.1 uncultured Clostridia bacterium
GGGTGCCGGGGGCGACCGCAAAGCCCCCGGCCCGCGCCCGCAGGCGCGGAATCCTTTTGCTGCCAAAGCAAAAAGCTTTAAAATAAGGCGGTGCGAAGGGGGTGCAGGGGGGCGACCGCAAAGCCCCCCTGCCGCGCCCGCAGGCGCGGAATCCCCTGCTGCCAAAGGCGAAGAGCCTTAAAACATGGTGTGTGAAGGGGTGCCGGGGGTTCGGAGCGCCCGGAAAACTCCATGTTATGGAGTTTTCAGCGGAGAACGGGCGGCAGCCCCGGACCGACCGCAAAGCCTCTGCCCCTCACGCCCGCACAATGCCGTCCTTTGTCACCACGGCATACCACAGCGGGGGGCGCGCCACGGGCGCGTCGGAGAAGCGGATCGCGGCGCGGATGGCCTTTTCGGCCGCTTCGGCGTCGGCCTCGCTCTTCGCGAAGAGCGTGCAGAGCTCGTCCTCCGGCCGCACCTCGTCGCCGATGCGCACGGGCAGCACGAAGCCCACGGAGTAGTCCAGGACGTCCGTCTTTCTGATGCGGCCCGCGCCCATGGCCTGGGCGGCCAGGCCGAGGGCGGTCGTATCCATTCCGGCGACCCAGCCGCTGCGGCCCACGCGGACGGTCTTCTTCACCGCGGGCTGGGGCAGAAGGCGGACGTCGTCGCAGACGCGCGCGTCGCCGCCCTGGGCGGTGATCATCTGGCGCAGCTTCTCGAGGCCGCGGCCGCTCTCCAGGGCTTCGCGCAGCAGGGCTTCCGCCTCGGCCTGGGTCTTCGCGCGGCCCGCGAGCATCAGCATATGGCTGCCCAGCAGCAGCGAGACGTCCAGCAGCGCGCCCTTCGTGCGGCCGGCGAGCACGTCGATGGCATCCTTGACCTCCAGCGCGTTGCCGACGTGGGTGCCGAGGGGCTGCTCCATGCCGGTGACGACGGCGGTCACGGGCTTTCGCGCCAGCGTGCCGATCTGCACCATGGCCTGGGCCAGCTCAATGGAGCCTTCCAGCGTGTGCATGATCGCGCCGGAGCCGGTCTTGACGTCCAGCACAATCGCGTCCGCGCCGCTGGCCAGTTTTTTGGACATGATGGAGGAGGCGATCAGCGGCAGGCTGTCCACGGTGGCGGTCACGTCGCGCAGGGCGTAGAGCGTCTTGTCCGCGGGGGCAAGGCTGCCCGTCTGGCCGATGACGGCGATGCCAATGTCCTGCACCTGGCGGATGAAGCGCTCCTCCTCCAGGTCGATGCGCATGCCGGGGATAGACTCGAGCTTGTCCAGCGTGCCGCCGGTGTGGCCGAGGCCGCGTCCGCTCATCTTCGCCACGGGCACGCCGCAGGCCGCGACCAGCGGGGCCACGACGAGGGTCGCCGTGTCGCCCACGCCGCCGGTGGAGTGCTTGTCCACCTTGACGCCGGGAATCGCCGAGAGATCGGCCACATCGCCCGAGCGCGTCATGGCGAGGGTCAGGCGGGTGGTCTCCTCCGGCGTCATGCCGTTGAGGCGGATGGCCATGAGCAGGGCCGCGAGCTGGTAGTCCGGGGCGGTGTTGTGGGCCGCCGCGGAGACGAAGGCGTCGATCTCCTCCTGAGAGAGTTCTCCGCCGAACTTCTTTTTGGTGATGATATCGATCATGTTCATGGAGTCCATCCGCCTTTCTGGAACAGCCCGGAGGGGCTGCGGTGTGAGAATAGCTGATTCGTCTGGCATGTCCTGTGCTGCGCTGCCGGCAGCGGGGAGACCCCGCTCCCCGCAAAGGCGCTCCCGCGGAGGGCTGCCGCCGGGATCAGGAGAGGATTTCTTTCAGAAAATCATGATTCAAAGGCTTCCTGCGCGGTTTCCCCTTCGGCCGGAATCACCGTGACCTCCGCGCCGCCCAGCTGAAGGCGGCGGATCATCGGATACCAGCGGGGGTTGTCCTCCGCGGCGATCAGGTAAAGGCGCAGCGTCGGGCCGAGGCGGCGCAGCTGCAGCAGGGCTTCAACGGCGCGCTCGGTCAGCCTCGCCGTCACCACCACGACCGCGCCGGTCTGGCGCACGCGGTTGGCCTCGCGGCGGATCACGCTGTCCAGCCGTTCCCGGCCTGTCATCGCGCAGCGGGCAAGCCGCTCCAGGGCGAAGGGCATTGCGGCGAGGGCCGCGATGTCGCCGGGCTGCTGGTCGTTCAGCGGTACGCAGAGGCGGTGCTCCGCCCGCAGCTCGTTCTCAATCACGGACGCCGCTGTCTCGCACAGGGCGTCGCGGATGGACGCGGCCTGGCCGCCGGCCGCCGCGCAGTCCAGCATCAGCAGGGCCTCGTGCGGCACGGGCTCCTCAAAGCGGCGCACCATCAGTTCACGCTTGCGGGCCGTCAGCTTCCAGTGCACCTTCTTCAGCGCGTCGCCCGGCTGCCAGGCGCGGGTGTCCGCGGGATCGGTGATGTCTTCCGTCGCGCGGGCCATGGCGCCGGCGGTGGCTTCCACCGGGGCGAAGCGCAGCGGCTCCACCCGGAAGGTCGCCGGGAGCACAACGGTGTCCTCCTCCGGCAGGCCGACCGGCACGCTCTTTTCGCGCAGACCAAACAGGTCGCTCACCGTGGCGGCGCTGATGCCGGGATGGCTCACACCCACGTGCGGCGCGTCCAGCGTGAGGGCGAAGGTCGAGCGGCCGCGGCGGGTCTCGTCCAGCCGCACGTCGAAGGGCTCGGTGCCCGGCAGGCCTTCCACCGTCAGCAGGAGCGGGGCGATCGGCAGGAGGCACCGGTGGCTGACCGTCACCGTGAGGGTCAGGGCGTCCCCGCGCCGTAGCGCCCGCTGCTCGCTGTGCGCCTCGATGCGCAGGGAGCGGGCCGCCCAGGCCGTGGTGACCAGGGCGAGCGCCTCCGCCAGGGCGAGCAGCACGGCGGGCGCGAGAAACACAGGGCTCCCCGTGGCCAGGGCCGCGACGGTCAGCACGCCCGCCACCGCCGCGATTTCCAGCGCGCGGCGCATTACAGGCGGAGCGGCACGGCGACGTTCTGCCGCAGCGCGTGGACGACCGCCTCCGCCGTGATGCCCTTCATGCGGGCCTCCGGGCTGAGCACCAGGCGGTGGCAGCAGACCGGCTGCAGCATGCGCTGCACGTCCTCGGGCAGGATGTAGTCGCGGCTGTCCAGCAGGGCGCAGGCCTGGGCCGCGCGGGTCAGGGCAATCGCGCCGCGCGTGGAGAGTCCCAGGCTCAGCGAGGGCTCGGTGCGCGTGGCGGCGGCGAGGGTCGCCACATAGGAGCGCACCTCGGGCGAGCAGTAGACGCGGCCGACCTCCTCCTGCATGGCGAGCACGTCGTCCGCGGAGCAGACGCTGGAGAGGCTTTCCATGGGCCGCACGGTGCCGGTATAGCGTTCGAGAATGTCCATCTCCTGCTCCACGGTCGGATAGCCGATGCTGATGCGCAGGAAGAAGCGGTCCAGCTGGGCCTCGGGCAGCGGATAGGTGCCCATGAAATCGCCGGGGTTCTGCGTCGCGAGCACCAGGAAGGGCTTGGGCAGCGGATAGGTCACGCCGTCCACAGTGGTCTGGCCCTCCTCCATGGCCTCGAGCAGGGCACTCTGGGTCTTGGGGCTGGTGCGGTTGATCTCATCCGCCAGCACGATCTGGCTCATGATCGCGCCCTCGCGGAATTCCATCTCCCCCGTGCGCATATTGACGAGGGAATAGCCGGTGACGTCGGAGGGCATGAGGTCGGGCGTAAACTGGATGCGCCGGAAGGTGCAGTCCAGCGAGCGCGCCAGGGCGCTGGCGAGGGTGGTTTTGCCCACGCCGGGCACGTCCTCGATCAGCACATGGCCGCGGCAGAGGAGGGCGATGAGCGCCAGCTCGATGGCATCCTCCTTGCCGACGACGACGCGGCTGATGTTGTCGACCAGGGCGGAGATCAGTCGGTTGGTCTGGGGCATAAAAACCTCCTTGGGAAGCGGAGCGGGCGCTCCGGAAAGCCGGAAAAGCGGATGAAAAGCATCAATCCGTTTCTTCTGTCAGCTGATACATCATAATGCCCGCGGCGACGGCAGCGTTCAGCGACTCCGCCCTGCCGCGCATGGGCAGGCGCAGCCTGTGCGTCGCCAGGGCGCGCACCTCGTCCGTCACGCCGCTGCCCTCGCTGCCGATCACCAGCACATAGCCGCGCTCCGACGGCCGGTAAGCCCGGAAAGGCGAACCGTCCAGCTGGGAGGAGAGGATGTCCATCCCCTCGTCCCGCCGCGCGGCGAGGGCGGCCGGGAGATCGTCCACGACCTCAAAGGGCAGGTGAAACACGCTGCCCATCGTCGCGCGGAGCACCTTGGGGCTGTAGGGATCGGCGCAGGCGCGGCTCAGCAGCGCGCCATCCAGGCCCGCCGCGTCCGCCGTGCGGAGAATGGTGCCGACGTTGCCGGGGTCCTGTACGCCGTCGAGGGCGACGAGGCGTCTGCCGGTCACGGGCGCCGAGCGCATGCGCATCACGGCGGCGACGCCCTGGGGCGTGCGCGTGTCGCAGACGGCCTCCATCACGCGGTCGGAGACCTCGGTCACGGGGAGGCCGGCGGGCAGGGAGACGTCCGCGCCGGTCTGCGCGAGCAGGGCCTTGCAGGGGAAACCCGAGGCCAGGGCCTCTTCCACGGCCTTGAAGCCTTCCACCAGGAAGCAGCCCGTCTCCCGGCGTCCCCGGGTGTCTTTCAGGGAGCGCCAGAGGAGAACCTTCGGGTTTTTCGGGCTGGTGATGATTTCACGGTTGGACATGGCTGCTTTTTCCTCAGTTCACACCCCTGAAGCCGTTGCCGATGATCTCGCCGGTGTTGGTGATCAGCAGGAAGGCCTCGGGGTCGTTTGCCTTGACGTAGCGGCGCAGCTCCACGGCCTGCTTGCGGTTGACGACAGTCAGCAGCACCTCGCGGCCCTGGTGGGTATAGACGCCCTCGCCGTGTACGCGGGTCGCGCCGCGGTGCAGGGTGCGGGTGATGAAGTGCTCGATGTGGTCCGGGTGCGCGGTGATGATGTGAAAGCACTTGTTGGTGTTGATGTTCTCCAGCACCATATCCACCACCAGCGACTTGGTGACCAGGCCGAGGATGGAGAAGAGGCCCGTCTTCATGCCGAAGGCCACGCAGGCCATCAGGGTGATGATCATGTCGGAGATCATCAGCGCGCGGCCGATCGCCAGCGTCGAGTGCTTCTTGACGATCATGGCGATGATGTCCGTGCCGCCGGAGGACGCGCCGATGTTGAACAGGATGGCCGAGCCGATGGCGGGCAGGGCCACGGCGAACACCAGCTCCAGCAGGGGCTGGTCGGTCATCGGCTGAGCCATGGGGTAGACGCGCTCCAGCACCCAGATGAGGCCGCTCTGCAGGAGGCTGACGTAGGTGGTCTTGTAGCCGAAGTCGCGGCCCAGCATGATGTAGCCCATGATGAGCAGGAGGATGTTGAGGCCCAGGCCGAAGTCGCCCTTTGTGACGCCGGGGAAGTAGTGCGCCAGGATGACCGAGATGCCGCTCACGCCGCCGGTCGAGAAGTTGTTGGGATACTTGAAAAAGTAAATGCCCACCACCATGATGAGCGTGCCGAATGTCATCGCCGCGAAATCACGGAGGTTCTCCTGGGCGCGACCGGATGTTTTGGTCAGCTGCATGAAACAACCGTCCTCCTGTATTGTCAAAGGGTTACAGACAGTATAACACCGGCGCGCAAAGGGCGCAAGCGAAAATCACAAGAAGATGCCGCCCGCTCCCTTGCGCAAAGGGGGCATTTGTTGTATCATCGAGGCAGGCACCCGAATGTGTCCAGCGAAAAGGAGAATCCCTGTGCAGACGATTTATCTGGATGGAAGATATTACGCAAACGGCGCGGCCGTGCACGCGGCGCTGAAGCTGCTGCTCGGCCTGCCGGACTACTACGGCGCGAACGCCGACGCCCTCTTCGACTGCCTGAGCGAGCGGAGGGAACCCGTGAACCTGTTCGTCCGCAGCCTGGGCGAGGGGGAGACCGCCGACACCCTGCGCAAGGTGATGCGCGTGGTGGAGGACCTCGGCGGCGAAGTCGATACAGCGGAGGCGTGAGCGATGCGTTGTTCCTGCAAGGTCTGCGGCACCTACATGGTGCAGGCGGACAGCGATATTCTGGGCTGCGTATGCCCGGACTGCGGGTACCGGTGCACGGACTGTCTGGGCACCAACACGGTGGTGAGCCGGGAGGGGTTGGCTGCGCTGGCGTTTGATCCCAGGTTTCAGCCGGAGAATATTGCGAAGAATTTTGCTCCGCAGGAGGAAGAAGAGGAGGAAGACGCCTCCTTTGGGGAACCTCCGGAGGAGTGGTATGACTGAGCGCAAGCGCTCGGGCGATTGAGGATCGCTTGTTGAGCTGCAGTATTCCTCGCTTTCTGTCGCAAATTGATGGCTCTACTTTTCGTGACCGAAAAGTAGCAAAAGGTCCCGGGGGACACGTTGCGACGT
>CAMNLM010000113.1 GCA_946543085.1 uncultured Clostridia bacterium
AGGGCGACCTGGCCGCCAGCGACATCACCTTCTACCGCCTGCAGTGCGACAGCGAGGGCGTCCTGCGCGCCTACATCGCCGAGGGCGAGATCCTCGACGTCAAGACCCGCAGCTTCGGCGGCATCGGCGTGTTCGCCATCCCGGAGATGGGCCGCTTCTACCGCCACGTGCTGATCGAGAAGCGCTATCCGCACCACGGCGCCGTGGCCTTCAGCCACGTGGGCAAGAGCCTCTTCGAGGTCTTCCGCTTCCTGGGCGTGAAGGACATCGCCTACAACCAGCCCGCCGCGCTGCCCTATCCCACGGAGAACCCCTTCGTCAAGTAAGACGCTTCAGACACATCGACGCACAGCGCCCCGGCTGCCGGTTTTTCCCGGCGGCCGGGGCGCTTTCTGCGCCGGAGCGGGGCTGACGGCCCCTGCGCGTCTAGCGGGACAAAAGAACAAAAAAACAGGCGCCCTTTTCCCTGCGCGGGAAGAAGGCGCCTGTCTGGCGTTGTATCCGGAAAGATTATTGCTCCAGCCCGTTCCGGACCGCCCGGCCCTTGTTGATGGGCAGCAGGACGCGGGTGACCTTGCCCATGATCATGTCGCGGGTGATCGGCCCGATATAGCGCGAGTCGTTGGAGTTGTTGCGGTGGTCGCCCATCACGAAGTAGCAGCCCTCGGGCACCGTAATCTCCGGGTAGAGGTAGCCGCTGCCCGTGCGGTAATCGTCGTTGATATAGGGCTCTTCATAGCGCTCGCCGTTGACAAAGAGGTGGCCGTCCAGGATGGACACGCGGTCGCCGGGCAGACCCACCACGCGCTTGACGAAATTGGTGCCGCCGCGGTTCGGATAGCGGCAGATCACGACGTCGAAGCGCTCCGGTTCGCCGCCGATGACGAAGCGGCGGGCGCTCTCCTTCTGCTCGGCGCTCCACCAGGGCATGGCCAGCCAGAAGGAGGCGTAATCCGTCTTGGAGACGAACATGACCTCGCCGTCGGCGAGCGTATCGTCCATGGAGTGGCCGTCGACGCGCACCGGCTCAAACAGGAAGATGCGGATCGGCAGCGCGATGGCCAGGGCGACCACGATGGTCAGCACCCACTCCAGAATCTCACGCCACAGAGGCTTCTTCTCCTTTTCCTTGCCCTTTTTCTTTTTTGCGCCGGCGTCCGCGGCGGAAGCGCTTTCCGCTTCGTTTTCCACCTGCCGGTTTTCCTGCAGTTCGCTCATCAGCTATCGTCCTGCCTTTCGTCTCTTCTTCCATGCCGCGCCGGGCTGCCTGCCGTCTTTTGCCGGCGCTTTCCCGCGCGGGAGATATTGTATTTGGGTGAACATCTGGCATTATAGCATAGTTTCGCCGGATTGTCATCTGCGGATTCATGAAAAGGAGGAGCGCCCGAGGGAAAAGCGGAAAAAGAGCGGGAAAAGAACGGGGAACGCGGACAGCGCGCTCACGCTTCCGGGGTTTTTCCGCTCTCTCCGCCCTCATTGCTCTCTCTGCTCTCCGCGGGGAGCACGTCCTCCGGCAGGTCGTCCCAGTCCTCCGCCAGGGCGCCCGGCGCGGCACGGAGCTCCACGCTCCTGGACACATAGCTGTAGTTCTTTCCGCCCGCGCTCGCGCGGACGCGCACACGGTACCAGCCGGCGGGGGCCGTTTCGCCGCGGTCGTCGCGCCCGTTCCAGGTGAAGGCTGAGCCGTCCGGATAGAGCTGCTCGGGGCGCGTCGGCTGCAGGGTGGCCAGGCGGCGCACCGCGCGGCCCAGCGCGTCCTCGACCGTCACGGTCAGCTCGCAGGGGCAGCGGTGCTGGATGACCATGGTCAGCTCCTCCCGCGCCTCCGGGTCGAAGCCGTCCGCGATCAGGATATTCAGGTCGGGGTCGGCGTCCTCCGGGGTGATGCAGACCACCGTGGACGCGGCCACGCGCATCGTGCCGTCGTCCTCCAGGGTCAGCACCTGCAGCAGCACATAGCCGCCGGCGTCGCTGTCCGGAGTGAGCAGGAAGCGCCGCTCCTTATAGCCCGGGGAGCACCAGCCGGCGCGGCTGTCGGGTTTGGGGCCGCTCTCCAGCGTGTCGTAGAGGAAATCCGCGTCCTCCCAGTCCCAGCGGCCGTCGCGGCGGAACACCGTGCGGTAGGCCACGCGCGACCAGCGCCGCACCGTAAAGCCGAAGGTCATCTCCGGCTGGGCGACGCTCAGGGCCCCGCTCTCAAAGCTCACGTCGCTCACGCGGTTGGCGGGAATCTCCGGGCTGCTCTCCGCCGCGCCGCGCAGGTAGAGGCAGAAGCTGTCCTCCTCGGGATAGACCTGCACGGTGGATTCGCCGTGGTGCGCGCGCAGGTAGCGCTTCATCTCGGCGAGGGTGACCCGGCCGTCGCGGTTGAGGTCGCCCGGGCAGGCGTCCTGCGGGTTCAGCGCGCGGCAGATGGCGGCGGTGAAGTAGCCCTGCCCGGCGGCGAGCAGGCTGCCCTCGCCGCTCGCGTTTTCTGCGTTTTCCACGCTTTTTTCACCATTTTCACCGTCTTCACCGTCTTCACCGTGCGCGCCGTCCGCGCCGGCGGAGGCGGCGGAGGTGTCCGCTGCGCCGGACCAGAACCAGCTCTCCTCCGCGCCGCCGGAGGAGCAGAGCACCTTGTAGTGCTCGCCGGTGAAGACGTTGTCAAAGGGCTTGTAGATGCCCTTGCCGAGCACAGCCCCCGCGTGGCAGGCGTCCAGGATCAGCACCTTGGTGCCGGGGATCGGATCTAGCATCGCGCGCAGCTCGCCCGCGGTCACGCTGCCCTCGACCTCGCCGTCCGAGAGCAGGAAGCGCGTCTCGGCGGGCTCGTTGCGCTGGTTCCACAGGCCGTGCGTGCTGAGATAGAAGAGGCAGACGTCCTCCGCGCGGCTGCCGTCGAAGGCTTCCGCGGCCGCCTCGGCGAGGGCCTCCGCGCTGGTGACGCTGTCCACCCGCGTCACGGCGCGCGTCGGGGCGTCCCCGCCGGCCCTGAGCACGGCGAGGAATTCCGCCACGTTGTTGCGGGAGGACGGCGCGGTATTCGGCTGGGTGAGGAAGCGGTCGCACCCGATGAGCAGGGCCCGCGTCTCGGCGGAGGCAGCGCACGCGAACAGAACCGCGCAGAGCGCGGCGGTGAAAAAAAGACGAAGGAGGGCCTGACGCATGCGGCTGCCTCCTTTCGTCCGAAAATTCATCAGGATGGGCGGATGCCCGATGGATGCATTCTATCATGGAGAGACGCTTTTTTCAATCTCAGAGAAAGTCCGGACTGCCCGGAGGAGCGGCGGCCCGAACCGCCGGGAAGCCCGTAAGCCTGAACAAACTCCGCGTCCTCAGCCACTTGCGAAAAAATCCTCTATCGGTTACAATATCTCCGGTCAAGAGATTTGGCGAAAGCCTGGAAAGAGGGAAACCTGATGAGCTATGTGCTGAGCTGCTCGTCCACGGTCGATCTGACGCCTGCGCAGATGAAGGCACGGGACATTCATTTTATCTGTTTTCATTATCAGCTGGACGGAAAAGACCTGCTGGACGACATGGGTCAGTCCATGCGCATGAAGGACTTTTACGCCGCCATGGACAACGGCGCGGACACCCGCACCTCCCAGATCAACATGGGCGAATACCTCGAGTACTTCGAGGGCTTCCTCAGGCAGGGGCTGGACGTGCTGCACCTGAGCCTCTCCAGCGGCATCTCCGGCACGGTCAACAGCGCGCGCCAGGCCGCCGAGCTGCTCAAGACAAAGTACCCCGAGCGCACGGTGAACGTGGTGGATTCCCTCGCGGCCTCCTCCGGCTACGGCCTGCTGATGGACGAGCTGGCGGACCGCCGGGACGAGGGCATGAGCCTGGAGGAAATCACCCGCTGGGCTGAGCAGAACCGCCTCTTCGTCCACCACTGGTTCTTCTCCTCCGACCTGAAGTTTTACATCAAGGGCGGCCGCGTCTCCAAGACGGCGGGTATGTTCGGCCAGCTGCTGAATATCTGCCCTCTGCTGAACGTGGACAACCTCGGCCGCCTCATCCCCCGCGACAAGATCCGCACCAAGCGCAAGGTGATCCACGAGATCGAGAAGCGCATGGAGGAGCACGCGCGGGACGGCCTCGACTACAGCGGCAAGTGCTACATCAGCCAGTCCGCCTGCTATGAGGACGCGCGCGCCGTGGCGGACCTGGTCGAGGCGCACTTCCCCAAGCTGAAGGGCGGGGTGCAGATTTACGACATCGGCACCACCATCGGCTCGCACACCGGTCCCGGCACCGTCGCCCTGTTCTTCTTCGGCGACGAGCGGAAGGACTGACACACTTCATCAACCGCGGGCAGCGGGCGGGAAATCTCCCGCTGTCCATCTGTGAATCATCATGGTACTGCATCTTCCATCGGACGCCCTGGACATCCTGCGCGAGCTGAACGCCGCGGGCTATGCCGCCTACGCCGTGGGCGGCTGCGTGCGCGACGCCCTGATGGGCCGCGAGCCCAAGGATGTCGACATCTGCACCTCCGCCACGCCGGAGGAAATGAAGCGCGTCTTCGCGGCGTCCCACGTGGTGGAGACGGGCCTGAAGCACGGCACGCTCACGGTTGTCCGCCGCCACGTGCCCTACGAGGTGACGACCTTCCGCCTGGACGGCGGCTACACCGACCACCGCCACCCGGACAGCGTGCGCTTCGTGAGCGACGTCCGCGAGGATCTCGCGCGGCGGGATTTCACGGTCAACGCCATGGCCTGGAATCCGGAGGAGGGCCTGGTGGACGCCTTCGGCGGCCAGGCGGACCTGGCGGCGGGCCTTTTGCGCTGTGTCGGCGATCCCGTCACCCGCTTCACGGAGGACGCCCTGCGCGTGATGCGCGCGCTGCGGTTCGCCGCGGTCTACGGCTTCCGCATCGAGGACAAAACCGCCGAGGCCGCGCGGAAAATGGCCCCGGGGATCCTGGAGGTGGCGGCGGAGCGCGTGCGCGTGGAGCTGGCCAAGCTCCTCTGCGGTCCGCACGCGGGGGACATCCTTCGCGCCTACGCGGACATCATCACCCTGCTGATCCCCGAGCTGAAGCCCTGCCTGGGCTTTGACCAGCGCAACCCGCACCACCGCTATGACGTGTGGGAGCACACCGTCCGCGCGGTGGAGAACGCGCCGGCCACGGAGACCCTGCGCCTCACGATGCTCCTGCATGACGCGGGCAAGCCGGAGACCTTCACCGTGGATGAAGACGGCGTCGGTCACTTCTACGGCCACGCGAAGCGTTCCGGGGAGATCGCCGAGCGGGTGGCCGAGCGCTTCCGCCTGGACAACGCGACCCGCGACCGCGTGCTGCTGCTGGTGCGCCACCACGACGATTTTCTCCACAGCGAGCCGAAGCAGATGCTGCGCGAACTGAACCGCGTCGGCGAGGAAGCCGTGCGCCAGCTCATCGAGGTGCGGCGGGCGGACGCGCTCGCCACGGGCACGGTGGACCCGGCGGAGGTCAGCGCCGTCTGCGGCGCGCTGCTGCGCGCCCTCGAGGACACGCTCGCCTCCCAGGCCTGCTTCTCGCTGAAGCAGCTGGCGGTCAGCGGCAGGGATCTCATCGCCGCGGGCATGCGCCCCGGCCCCGCCCTCGGCGACACGCTGGAGGCCCTCCTCCAGGCCGTGATGGACGGGCGGGTGGAGAACGATCGTGAAAAGCTGCTGGAGATGGCAAAGCAAAGGATCGCGGACACCGCCCGGGCCTGAATCGTTCAGCGCGGCATAACAGCATATCCGAGGCCCCGGCGCTCCTTCTGTCAGGACATGCGCCGGGGCCTTCGCCGTCCGCAAAAAGAACACCACGAGAACAACCTGTCCTCCGCCTTTGTGGTATGATGAAGAAGAGAATAACCCTGAAGGAGCATGCCTATGGACTGCCTGTTTTCACCCGCCCATCTCGCCGGAAAGGCGGAGGTGCCCGCCTCCAAGTCGGAAACCCATCGCCGCCTCCTCTGCGCGGGCCTCAGCCCGGAGCTGTCCGTCCTGGAGAGGCTGACCGCCTCGCAGGACACCGTCGCGACCATCCGGTGCCTCCGGGCGCTGGGCGCGGATATCAGCGGCACAGAGGGTACGGTGCGGGTGCGCGGCTTTGCCCATAAACCAGACCTCCTGCCTGTGCTGGACTGCGGGGAGAGCGCCTCGACCCTGCGCTTTTTTGTGCCGGTGGCGATGACACTGACGCACGGGGGCGTTTTCCGCATGCACGGCCGCCTCGGCCAGCGCCCGATGGACGTCTACCGCGAGCTGTTTGTGCCGCGCGGGGTGCTGTGGCGGATGCGCGAGGGCGCGGACGGCGCGGCGGAGCTGACCGTGACCGGCGGCCTCGGCGCGGGAGACTATGTACTGCCCGGCAACGTTTCCAGCCAGTTCGTGAGGGGGCTCCTGTTTGCCCTGCCCATGCTCGACGGGGATTCCAC
>CAMNLM010000114.1 GCA_946543085.1 uncultured Clostridia bacterium
GGGCTTTCCGGTCGCCCCCGGCGCCCCTTCGGGCGGCAGCCGTTAAGGTGGGCTTTCCAGCCCTTTGGAAACCTTCGGGCGGTCGCCTGGATGTTGAGCTTTCTATTCCATAGGAAACCTATACGGGAAGCCAACGTAATATTGGGCTTTCTATTCCCTTAGAAACCTATAGGAGAAGCCATAGTAAAAAAGAATCTGTGCTTGCCACCGCTACAGAGGAATACCTTTTAACGCTGTGTGGATAACAAAGGCCATTTTAAACCGTCCGAGCGTCCGGACATCAACTCAAACGTGTGCGGATGAGAAAGGCCATTTTAAACCGTCCGAGCGTCCGGCGGAACGGACATGTATCACTCACCGCGAATGGTACCGGGAGCGGCGGCAAAGCGCTCCCAGAAAGGAGCGTGCTTGATGGGTTGGTGGACCTCCAATAACCTCCGCATGATCCAATTCAACATGATGCAGGAAGACGCGGCTGTCCCGGCCTCCCGCCTCGTGGAGACCCTCCGGGCCTGCCACGCCAACGCGGTGATGATGGGCGCGGGCGGCATCGTCGCCATGTACCCGACCGCGCTGCCCTTCCACTACCGCAGCCCCTACCTCGGCGAGGGCGACCTGCTGGGGGACATGGTGAAGCTCTGCCATGAGAACGGCATCCGCGTCATCGCGCGCTTTGACTTCAGCAAGGTGCACGAGAGCATCGCCCTGCAGCACCCGGACTGGCACTACCGCGACGCGAACGGGGAGATCGTCAACTACCACGGCGTGGTGCACGAGTGCCTCTGCGGGGACTACACCTGGAACCGCTCGCTGGACATCCTGCGCGAGTGCCTGACCCGCTATCCCGTGGACGGCATCTACATCAACATGTTCGGCTTCCAGGCGCGGCGCGACTACGACGGCGTCGACCACGGCCTGTGCCAGTGCGCCAACTGCCGCGCGCGCTTCGAGCGGGACACCGGCAGGCCCTATCCCAGGGCTGTGACGCCGGAGAACCGCGAGCTGGTGACCGGCTGGATGCGCGCGGTGACGCGGGAGATGACCCAGCGCGCCGTGGACACGGTGAAGGCCGTCAGCCCCGACATCTCCGTCTGCACCCACACCGAGGAAGCCATCGTCAACATGAAGCACACGGAGAGCAACACCGCCCTCCGCCGCCCGCTGCCCTTCTGGGACTACGCCTCATTCGAGAACGTGCGCATGACCAACGACCAGCATGAGGAGATCGTGGCGGCGAACTGCTGCATCAACGCGGCGGACATCGCCTGGCGCTTCATGGGCATCTCGAAGCACCTGCTCGCGGCGCGGCTGTGGCAGCAGGTGGCCGCGGGCGGCCAGCCGGAATGGTGCATGGTCGGCACGCCGGACCGCTACCCGGAGACCGCGAATGACGAGACCGTGCGGCGCGTGTTCGCCTTCCACGAGGCGCATGAGGGCATCCTCAGCCGCCTCAGGAGCCTGGCGCGCATCGCCCTGGTGCGGATCAACGAGGCCTTCCCGCCCGACGACGGCACGATGGATGAGTTCCGCGGCATCCTGCGCATGCTCAAGGAGGGGCACTACCTCTTCGACGTGCTGACGCAGGATCACCTCGCGAAGCGGGCGAAGGACTACGACCTGATCATCCTGCCGGACGTGGACGTGCCGTGGGACGAGGTCCCGAAGGACGTCCACCTGCTGGTGACGGGCACGCGCTACCGCCGCGACCCGCGCGCGCTCCGCGAGCTCGCCGAAGCCGCCTATGTCTCGACCGACGAGGAGACCGCGGGCGCTTACCTGCTCTGCGAGGACAAGGCCGCCTTCCCGCGCATCCCCGAGCGGAACTGGATCCTGATGAACGGCGCCTTCGACCGCCTCGACGCGCCGGATGGCCTGCTGCCCTACATGCCCGCGGGCGTCTACGGCCCGGTGGAGATCGCGGGCGGCGTCTTCCCGAGCGGCTATTATGCCGCGCTGCGCAAGCGGGTAGGGGAAAAGACCCGCATGCTGCTGCCCTTCTGTCCCGGGCGGCTCTACCACCGCTACGGCTTCATGGAGCACAGGGACCTCGTGCTCGACCTCATCGACCAGATGCTGGGCCGGCCCGAGGTGCGCTTCGAGGCCCCGGACAGGCTCGACTGCTACTGCGACGCCTGCCCCGGCGGGCGGCTGGTGCAGCTGGTGAACCTGAGCGGCCAGAGCGGCGTCACGTGCCACGCGCCGATTCCGATGCGGGGTGTCCGGGTGACGATGCCCGCGAAGGGCGCGACCCGCGCGGTGGATCTGGTGACCGGGAGGGAGCTCCCGGTGACCCTCGAAGGCGGCGAGCTGGCGCTCGAGTGCCCCGAAATCGGGGAATACGGCTGCTTCTGGATTCCTGATGATGCGTAACTCCCGACAGAGAGGAGTCCTGCCGGACGCTCGGACGGTTTAAAATGCGGTTTCTACTCCACACACGTTTGAAAAGGCATTCCACCGCTGCGGTGGCAGCAACAAGACTTTCACCGTTGCGGTGGTAAACACAGATTCATTTATACGATGGCTGCCGCGAAGGGGGTGCAGGGGGGCGACCGCAAAGCCCCCCTGCCCGCGCCCGCAGGCGCGGAATCTCCCCAGCGGAAAGCTGGAAAATACCTTTCATCGTGCTGAAACACGAGCTTTTTTTAGAGGGTTTCGCCGCCTGCGGGCGGCGAGCCGGGGGCTTTCCGGTCGCCCCCGGCACCCCTTCGGGCGGCAGCTACACTATAATAGACTTTGCGGCTGCTGCCGCAACAGCCCCCTCACTCAAACGTGTGTGGAGTAGAAAGGCGATTTTAAACCGTCCGAGCGTCCGGCTCGGCAGCCGGAGAGCCCCTGCTCTGCCTTGAAAAAAAACCTCCGCCGGGTGTATAATAAAACCGCACGGAAATCACCCCTGCGGGAACAGGAGGCGCGGAAATGAAAAGAGAGCGAATCCGGGTTTTCCTGGCGATCCAGGCCGCGCTGTGCGCGCTGGTGGCCGTTCTGCTCGGCGCGTCGGCGGTGCAGATCTGCCGCGAGGGCCTGGCGCGCAGGGCGGAGCACCCGCTGGCACCCATCTACACCCGCGAGATCGTCGCGGAGAAGCTCACCGCCATCGCGCCGCTGATCTTCGCCTCCGCCGGCATGACCGCCGCGGGGCTTGTTCTGGGCGTCCGGGACGAGAACGCGGACAGGCCCGCCCGGGATCCCCGGAGCCTGCGGGAGACCGCGGCGCGCGGGGAGAAGGCGCGGGAAACGCAAAAAACCGAATACCCCGCGGCAAAGCCCGCGCTGCAGATCGCGCTGGCCGTCCTCGCGGTCGGCCTCATCGCCCTCGGGGCGTATCACGGCGGCGCGTGGGACGCGCTCTGCAAAGCGATCAGTATCTGTACGGAGTGTGTTGGCCTTGGCTGATTCAAAAGCATCCCGGCGGCGCAGACCCGCCTCCCGCCGCCTGATCCAGCTCTACGCGGCCCTGCTGCACAACGCGCACCTGAAGGGCTTTCTCAGCGGCCAGATCTACCAGGGCCGGGCAAAGTACGCCTGCGTCCCCGGCCTCAACTGCTATTCCTGCCCCGCCGCGGTGGGCGCGTGCCCGCTCGGGGCGCTGCAGAACGCCCTCGCCTCCGCGGGGCACGGCGCGGGCTGGTACGCGGCGGGCATCCTGCTGCTCTTCGGCGTCGTCCTGGGCCGCACCGTCTGCGGCTGGCTCTGCCCGATGGGGCTGATCCAGGAGCTGCTGCACGCGATCCCCACGCCGAAGCTGAGGAAGAGCCGCTTCACCCGCGCGCTGACCTGGCTGAAATACGCGGTGCTGGCCGTGTTCGTCATCGCGCTGCCGCTGGGGTACGGCCTGCGCCATGGCCTGCCGCTGCCGGCCTTCTGCAAGTACATTTGCCCCGCGGGCACCCTCGAGGGCGCGGTGGGCCTGCTGGCCGTCCCCATGCCCGCCAACACGGGCTATTTCGGCATGCTGGGCGTCCTGTTCACCCGCAAGTTCGTCGTGATGGCGGCGGTGGGGCTGGCCTGCGTCTTCTGCTGCCGCGCCTTCTGCCGCTTCCTCTGCCCGCTGGGCGCGATCTACGGCCTGTTCAACCGGTTCAGCGTCGTCGGCGTGAAGGTCGACCCGGGGCGCTGCGACGGCTGCGGCGCGTGTGTGCGCGGCTGCGCGATGGACGTGCGCCGCGTGGGCGGCCGCGAGTGCATCAGCTGCGGACAGTGCATGGAGTCCTGCCCACACGGCGCAATCTCCCTGCGCGCCGGGAAGATCACCCTCCTGGCCCCGGAGCGCGGCTGCGCGGACGACGGCCCGGACGCGGCCCAAAAAAGAAAAAAGCGCGGGCGCGTCCTCCGGGGCGCCGCCCTGGCGGTTCTGTGCCTCGCGCTGCTGTGGTTTAATGCGCTGGATCCCGCCGTGCGGGACGAGCCCATGCCTTTCTCTGCCCCTGCGGAGGAACCGGCTGATGCTGAGCCCGCCGCGCCCGAGGGCCGGGAGGCCGGCGAGCGCCTGCCGGACTTTGCGCTGCCCTGCTACGACGGCACGACGTTCCGCCTGGCCGATCAGCGCGGGAAGATCGTCTTCATCAACCTGTGGGCGACCTCCTGCGCGCCCTGCAAGCGGGAGCTGCCCTATTTCAGCGATCTGTGCAAGGCACACGCGGGCGACATCGCCGTGCTCGTGGTGCACTCCTCGATGGTGCTGGACGACCCCGCGGCGTACCTCGCGGACAAGGGCTACGCTATGGCCTTCGCCACCGACGACGCGGAGGACACCGTGGCGAGGCTCGTCGGCAGCACGGGCACCTTCCCCCAGACCGTGGTGCTCAACCGCCGGGGCGAGGTCGTCAGCAACCGGGTCGGCTCCGTGACCCCGGAGACGCTCGAGGCACTGTTCGCCGAGGCGGACGGGGGCTAAGGAGAGAAAAGGAGAGCAAAGGAGAGAAAGACGAGAAAAGGCGCGGAAAGCGCTTCTGACAGAAAACGGCATTTCCGCGGCCTTCACGGGAGAAAAAGACGAGGGCCTGTCACGGCGCGAAGAAGCCGTTGACCCCGCCCAGCACCAGACGGTTGGTCTGTTCGATCACTTCGTCCAGGGGGATCGTCTTGCCGTCCTCGACCCACAGGCGGTAGGCCGTCAGCACGGCGTTATTGACAAAACTCATCAGCAGCTGCTTCTGATAATCCGGCAGCTGCTGGTATTTTTTTGAGCCGCTCCAGCCCGCGTCCGTCACGCCGGCGATCATCTCGTCCCGGATGGCGTGGTACGCGCCGGAGCAGGTGATCTTCTCATAGGCCAGGCCCTGCGCGGCGGAATAGAGGAGGAATTCCCGGTTGACCTTGTCCAGATCCTCGGGCAGGGCGTAGCCCTTGATCCGGTTCAGATAGTCCTCCGCCAGCTCGCCCTGCAGCTCCGCGAGCAGGGCGTCCAGGGTCTCGTAGTAGTGATAGAAGGTCTTCTTGTTGATCTGCGCCCGGTCGCACAGGTCCTTGACCGTGATTTTTTCATAATCTTTCTCGCAGATCAGCGCTTCAAAGGCGCTCTTGATGCCACGGATGGTTTTCCGGACGCGGAGATCCTCGTTTCCCTGCAGAATCATGGAGAATTCCTCTCTTTTTCAACAAATGGCGGCGGTTCCGCAGGAGGGCTTTTCCTGTCCCGCGCCGGGGAAAGCCGATCCGGGAAGAGGAGAAGAAAGGCGATTACGCCTTTTCATACTCGAGCCGCCGGGCGGCGAACTGCACCAGCTGCGCGTCGGTGCGGTGGTAGTAGCGCACGTCCTTGTCCAGCCCGGCGATCTCCGCCATCTCGGCGTCGGTCAGCGTGAAGTCCAGGATGTTCAGGTTGTCCCGGATGTGCTCCACGTTCTTGCTGCCGGGGATCACCACGAAGCCCATCTGCGTGTGCCAGCGCAGGATCACCTGAGCCGGGCTCTTGCCGTACTTCTCGCCGAGCCTGGCGAAGACCGGCTCCTGCAGCAGGGACTTGTCGCCGTGGCCCAGGGGGTACCAGCTCATGAGGCGGATGCCGTATGGATCGAGGGTCCTGCGCAGCTCCTTCTGGGTGAAGTAGGGGTGCGCTTCCACCTGGATGAACTGGGGCACGATCTCCCATTTGCCCTGCAGCTCCTCGATGTATTTGCCCTCGAAGTTGGAGATGCCGATGGCCCTGGCCTTGCCCTCCTGATAGGCTTTCTCCAGCTGGCGGTAGCCGGCCAGCCAGTTGCCCGCGGGCTGGTGGATGTAGAGCAGATCCAC
>CAMNLM010000115.1 GCA_946543085.1 uncultured Clostridia bacterium
AGGGGTGCCGGGGGCGACCGCAAAGCCCCCGGCCCGCGCCCGCAGGCGCGGAATCTTTGCTGCCGAACGCGACAGTTCAGAGTTTTCTTAGAATGATTTTTCCTTCCCGAGGTGCTGATCCTTCATGCGGCAAACCGAATCCACCGCTATTGTCCTCCGCGCGGTGAACTACCGCGAGAACGACAAGATGCTCACTCTCTTCAGCCCCACGCGCGGACGCGTGGAAGCGCTGGCCCGCGGGTGCAGGCGTCCGAAGTCTCCGCTGCTCAACGCGGCGGAGCTGTTTGCGCTGGGCGATTTCGAGCTGTACGAGAAGGGCAGTCACCTCACCGTGACCGGCGCCGTGCTGACGGAGACCTTCTATCCGCTGCGGCAGGACTTTGACCGCCTCGCCTGCGGCACCTACCTGCTCAACGTCTGCGAGTGCACGATTCAGCCCGGGCAGGAGGCGCAGGAGCTCTTCATGCTGCTCCTGCATACGCTCAGCCGCCTCACCTTCACCGATCAGCCCTGGCGGCCGCTGCTCGCCGGCTTTCTGGCGCACTACACGGCCTGTGAGGGCTTCCGGCCCCGGCTGAAGCACTGCGTGCGCTGCGGGCGGAAGCTGGAGGATGCGGAAACCGCCTGGTTCGACCTGCGGGAGGGCGGCGTGGTCTGCGAGGCGTGCCGGGTCGCCGGTATGCCGATTCTGCCGCGCGGCCAGCGCCGGTGGCTGGAGATAGCCCTCGCCCACGGCAGCGCGGCCTGGGTGGATACGCCGGAGATGTATGCCCCGCTGGGGCTGATGCGCCGCTATGTGGAGCAGCGGATCGAGCAGCCGCTGCGGGCGGCCTCGATGCTCGGCACGATGGAGCGCGAGGAGCGGCAAATGGAAAAGGACGAGACCTGAGCAGGGCCTCGTCCTTTTCCATTTCCGCCGTCAGTATCCCTTTTTCAGATCCACCCTGCGGGCCAGCGGACGGCCTGCGCAGTAGTTTTCAAAGTCCTCCAGGAAGAGGCTCACGATCCGGTCCCGCGTGTAGGGCAGGGTCATGTTGCCGGCTGTGTGCGGGGTGATCAGCAGGTTCGGGCAGTCCCACAGGGGGCAGTCCGCGGGCAGGGGCTCGGTCTCAAAGACGTCCAGCGCCGCCTGCAGGCGGTCTGTGCGCAGTTCGCGCTCCAGGGCGGCCTCGTCGATCACGGCGCCGCGGCCGACGTTGACGATTAGCGCGCCGTCCGGCAGGAGGTTCAGCCGCCTCGCGTCCAGCATGCGGAAGGTCTCCGGCGTGGCGGGCAGGGAGATGACGAGGATGTCGGTCTCCGGCAGAACGGCGTCGAGCCCGGTCTGCTTCGTCACCGCGTCGAAGAGGTTCCGCGGGTTGCTCCCGCTCCGGTTGACGCCTGTGAGGCTGGCCGGGCCGAAGGCGCGCAGGCGGATGGCGGTCTCCTGACCGATGTCGCCGGTGCCCAGGAGGGTGATCCGGTTGTTCCGGATGGAGCGCACCGGCAGGCCGCGCTGCCATTCGCGGCGGGCGACGATGGCGCGGTATTCCGGCTCACGCCGCAGCATCTCCAGCGTGACCATCACGACGTGCTCGGCGATCGTCACGCCGTATGCGCCGGATGAGTGGGTCAGCACCGCGTCCGGGGAGGCGAAGACGCCTTCGTCCAGAAAGGCGTTCACGCCCGCGAACGGCGTGCAGAGCCAGCGCAGGGCAGGCGCGTTTCCCGCCAGGGCGGGAGACGCGCTGAAGATGATCTCCGCGTCCGCGGCCTGTGACAGGGCCTCCTCCTCCCCTGAGCAGAAGCAAACGGCATACCCGTGCGCCCGCGCCGCCGCGGCGATGGCGGCGATGTGGCGGTCTTCAAGATTCGCAACTGAAACAACAAGCTTCTTAGACATATTTGCTCCTCAATACTTTCAATACTCCTTCCAGGAGAGGTTCCGCGCCTGCGGGCGCGGGCCGGGGGGCTTTGCGGTCGGTCCGGGGCTGCCGCCCGTTCTCCGCTGAAAACTCCATAACATGGAGTTTTCCGGGCGCTCCGAACCCCCCTGCACCCCCTTCGCACCGCCATGTTTTAAGGCACTTCGCCTTTGGCAGCAGGAGTTCCGCGCCTGCGGGCGCGGGCCGGGGGCTTTGCGGTCGGTCCGGGGCTGCCGCCCGTTCTCCGCTGAAAACTCCCCACTGGGGAGTTTTCCGGGCGCTCCGAACCCCCGGCACCCCTTCGCACGCCCGTTTGTCATGAGTGCTTTGCGCTTTCCTGGTATATCATGATTGCTTTAGGTTTTGTGATAAATCATTATCGCTATTATTATCAACGAAAGCAAGAAATAGCAATCGCAGTTCAAGTTGCTCACCAAAAGCGTGTGCGGGGGGTCCGGGGGACACACGTCGCAACGTGTCCCCCGGAAACCTTTGCTACTTTCCCTTTCGGGAAAGTAGAGCCATCAACTTGCGACTGAAAGCGAGGAAAACAACAGTTGACTTTCGGGGGACACACGTCGCAACGTGCTGTCGCTGCCGCTTTCGCCTCACTGAAAACTCCCCACGGGGGAGTTTTCCGGGCATTCGGAGCCTCCGGAAACCTTTGCTGCTTTCCCTTTCGGGAAAGCAGAACCATCAACTTGCGACTGAAACACAGAAACACAAAAGCCCAAGCAGCGACCATCTCACCCTCATCGCAGATCACGCTGTTTTACTCCAGCCCCAATTCTTTACACTTCCTCCACAGCGTGGTTTTACTGATCCCCAGCATCTCCGCGGCCTCCTTCCTCGACGAGGCCCTCGCCAGCACATCCATAATCTGCCTCTTCTGCAGCCCTGCCAGGGACGGATCCCCGTTCCCGGGCAGAACCGCGGCCTTCCGCTCCCTCTGTTCCGACGGCAGCACGGCCGCGACATCCGCCGCGGTGATGGCGTCCGTATCGCAGAGCACGGCGAGCTGCTCGCTGACGTTGCGGATCTCGCGGATATTGCCCGGCCAGCTGTAGGCAGTGATGCGCAGCGCCGCCTCCGGGGTCAGGGCAATCTGCGCCTTGCCAAACTTGTGGGCGTAATAGGTCAGGTAATGCTGCATGATCAGCGCCATATCCCCGCCGCGGTCGCGCAGGGGCGGCAGTTGGATGCTGAGCACCTTCAGCCGGTAGTACAGATCCTCGCGGAAGCGCCCCTGGCGGATCATCTCCAGCAGGTCGCGGTTCGTCGCGCAGATGACGCGGACGTTGACCGGTATCACCCGGTTCGCGCCGATGCGCCGCACCTCGCGCTCCTGGATCACGCGCAGGAGGCGGGTCTGCATCGTCAATGGAATTTCGCTGACCTCGTCCAGGAAGATCGTGCCCTCGTGCGCGGCCTCGAACAGGCCGGGCTTGCCGGTCTTGCTCGCGCCCGTGAAAGCCCCGCTCTCGTAGCCGAAGAGCTCGCTCTCCATCAGGTTCTCCGGGATCGCCGCGCAGTTCACCGCCACGAAGGGGCCGTTGGCGCGCTCGCTCTCGTTGTGGATGGACTGGGCGAAGAGCTCCTTGCCGGTGCCGGTCTCGCCCATGAGCAGGATGTTGCTGTCCACGTGGGCAAAGCGCCGGGCCTGGCGGATGGCGGTGGCGATGGCCGGGCTCTCGCCGAGAATGTCGTCGAAGTGATAGTGGGAGAGGTGGCCGCTGACGCGCAGGCGGTCGCGCAGGCGGTTCTGCGCGTTGGTGATGGCCTGCTCGGCCTGGATGGTCAGGAGGGTGCCCAGGCGCTGGCCGTCGTGCGTCATGGGGACGCAGTTCACCACGCAGTTGGTGCCCTGCACGCGGACAATCTCGTTGGTATAGGTCTGGTTGCCGGTGAGAATCGCGCTCAGCCGCCCCTCGGGCAGCACGTTGCGCACGGGCTGGCCGACGCACTCCTGGGCGTTGCGCTGCAGGAGCTGGGCCGCCACGGGGTTGAAGGTGCGGATCGTGTTGTCGCGGTCCACGGTCAGGATGCCCTCGGACACGTGATCCACCACACCGCGGAAGAACATGCTGTTCTGCTTCTCGATCTGCGCCACGCCCGCGCTGCGCTTGGCCTCGGTGATGGCCAGGAACACCGATTCCACGGAGGAATAGAGCAGTCCGGCGGGGATGCCGTGCTCCTCGCAGTAGTGGCAGGTGCGGTGGCCGGCCAGGATCAGCCTGCAGCCGTCCGCCACCGCCCGCTCCATGCCGTCGATGAGGTCGCGGAAGTTGATGCTCGCGGTGGGGTAGGCCTTCACGGACACGGGAAAGCTGCCCTTGAGGAAGTACACGCCGCGGACAGTGTTGATCGTGCCGACCACGCCGACGGGCATTTCGCCGTGGGCCTCGATGGCCTTGCGGATGGAGGTTGCGATGTCGATGCTCGTGATGGGAATTTCCACCACCGGGATCAGCACGTTGCGCGCCTTGAGGGCCGCCGCCGTACCGCCGCGGCTGACGATGACGTCGGCGTTGTAGTGCCGGGACATGATGACGTCGGGCTGGAGCTCCGAATCCACGGTGTAGCGGAGGTCGGGGCTCTTGCCGAAGAGCTGCTCGTGCAGCGCCCAGGCCTTGTGGACGACCTCGACCATGGCGGGGTCGGGCATGACAAATGCGATATGCGTCAAGGGATGGTTCACCTCGTTTCATCTGCATGATAACAGGAAACGCGGCGGATTTCAAGATGAAACCTCAGGTTTCAAAACTGCGCAGGAGAGCCTCCCCCCTGCCCCCTCCCCGCGGGCAGGGAGGGGAGGAAGAACGAGGCCGCCCGGGGGACCTTTTCTCAGGAAAGCGGATCCCGGGCGGCCGCCCAGTCTTCGCGGAAAATGCTTTGCGGGCGGGCCCCGCATCACAGGAAACACAGGAAGAATGACATAGAAAAGGCGTCCCCCGCCTCGCGGCAGGGGACGCTTGTCTTTGGACAGGGATTAGTCGATGTAGTCAGCCAGATAGCCGGCATACAGGTTGTACTGCTCGCCATAATAGGTCTCGGTCTCGGCGGGGCTCATGCTGGAGATGTTGACCCACTGCTTCACGGCGTAGTCCTTCAGGCCCTGGTTGTCCACGACCTTGGCCAGGCCGGCGTTCATGGCGTCGATCACGGCGTCATCCACGGCGTTGGGGGCGGCCAGATAGAAGAACTTGGAGAACACCACGTCATATTGAGGGCGGCGGCCAGAGCGCGGGCGTTGGCGTCGGTGTCTCCGCCGGGGTTGGCGGGAACGATCAGTTCGATGGAGCGCTCAGGCCATTCGGCCAGGGCGGAGATGCTGGTCAGCACCATCTCGGACTTCTTGTCCGTCTGCTCTACAACACGCGAATCCTGTGCCAACTTCTGCGTGAGTGGCATAAAAAATTATATTCGCCGTCATTTCTTGAAATAAAGCCAGTTCAATCCGGTGGAAGAGCGTCCGGATTCCGCAAAAACGTTCATTATGAAACACGTCTTTGATTACAAATTGAAACCAACTGAAACGAACGAAACGTTTTGCTCCTTTGCAGATGGCACAGCGCCCACAGAGCGTCGGGGCCGGACCCCTGCGCCGGCAGGCTTGCTTTCCGCGGCGGCAGCGTTATAATTGGAAAGGACACGTCTGACGAGAAGTTGGCACGGTTTTTGCATATACTCATACAGAGATGTCAACCCTGCAACTGATCGGCGGCGGCACCTCCAACATGATGGCCTACACCGTGGCCAAGAACTCCGACAAGCACGCCGACGAGCTGGGCCCGCTGGGCACCGGCCGCATTGACGGCGTGGTCGCCTCCGAGACCGCGAACAACGCGACCATCGGCGGCGCGATGGTTCCCCTGCTGACCCTGGGCATCCCCGGCGACACCACCACCGCCATGCTGCTGGGCGCGCTGACGTTGCACAACCTGACCCCCGGCCCGCTGCTCTTCCAGAACCAGGCGCCCGTGGTCTACGGCATCTTCGCCGCCATGCTGATCTGCTCCGTCATCATGCTGTTCATGGAGTTCTTCGGCCTGCGCGTGTTCGTCAAGCTGCTGTCCATCCCGAAGTACATCCTGCTGCCCTGCGT
>CAMNLM010000116.1 GCA_946543085.1 uncultured Clostridia bacterium
CGATGCCCTTGCCGGTATCCATGGAGGAGCCGCCGCCGATGGTGATCATGAAGTCCGCGCCGGACGCGCGATAGGCGTCCACGCCGTGCTGCACGTTCTCGATGGTGGGGTTCGGCTTGATGTCGGTGTAGAGCTCGTAGGCGATGCCGTTCTTCTCCAGCAGGTCGGTGACCTTGGCCGTCACGCCAAACTTCACCAGATCCGGGTCGGAGGCCACGAAGGCCTTCTTGAAGCCCTTGGACGCGACGATGCCGGGAATCTCGTTGATCGCGCCGTGGCCGTGGTAGGATGTGCCGTTCAGGACAAAGCGATTGACAGACATGGGTTTTGCCTCCTCACAGTATAGGTTTTGGACCGATGACGTCCCTCCCGCGAAGGAGCGCCGGGCAGGTCATCGGCGGTTCGGGGAGCCGCGGCGTCCGCCGCTGAGCCGGATGCAGTTTTCGCGGCGCTTCCGCTGTTTCTCCTGCGCTATCATAGCATATTTGGGAGGGATTGTCCATGCGGGAACGGATTCATCCGGCGCGTTTTCCGCCATTCCCTGCGCGCAGAAGCCTTCCGTCTTTTTCCTTGCTTTGATTGGGCTCACCACCCAGCTCCGCGCCTGTCCTTCATGCCATACGCAGACGGACAGGCGCGGCTTTTACGCCGTCCTCCCGGCACCCGGCGTGCCGTTTCCCCCGCTGCCCTCCTTCAGGGCGGAGGTTCTCACCATCGTGTTTGACGGCAGATTTTCAGGTTCTCTTTTTGTCCGTCCGGCCCGGTTTTGCCGCAAAATGTATTGACATTTTGCGAAAACGCAATACAATAGGTGTTATGAATACCAAACTGATTTTCAAAGCCCTCGACAACGACATCCGTCTGCAGATCCTCCAGGGGTTGAAGCGGCCGAAGGAGGAGTTTGCGGAAAAGACTGCGCAAATGCCGGAACCGAATGACTTTGAAGGAGGGGTCAGCGTCGGCACTATCTGCGATCAAATCGGCGTTTCACAGTCGACGGCGTCGCTGTACCTGGACATCCTGCTCCGGGCGGACCTGGTCGAGAGCTGCCGGATCGGCAAATGGACGCTCTACCGGCGCAACGAACAGACGATCCGCGAGTTCGCCGAGTTCGTCGGCACACAGCTGTGAGGGCGCAGCCATGACGGACATCGGCAGACTGCAGGAGATCGTCAGCCGCGCAAGGCGCATCGTGTTCTTCGGCGGGGCGGGTGTCTCGACGGCAAGCGGCATCCCCGACTTCCGCTCGGACAGCGGACTGTACGCGGAGGCGTTCCAGTCGCTTTCGCCGGAGATGATCCTCAGCAAGACGTTTTTCTACCTGCACCCGGAGACCTTCTTCGCCTTCTACCGCAGGCACATGCTGTACCCGGACGCGCGTCCCAATGCGGCGCACCGCTTCCTTTATGAACTGGAGAAGGCGGACCGACTGCGCGGCATCGTCACGCAGAATGTGGACGGGCTGCACAGGCAGGCGGGAAACATCCGCGTCTACGAGCTGCACGGCTCGGTGCGCGAAAACGCCTGCACGGAGTGCGGCGCTTCCTACCCCATGGAGGCCATCCTGCGCGCAGAGGGCATCCCGCGGTGCCGGTGCGGCGGCGTGATCAAGCCGGGCATCGTGCTCTACGGCGAGCCCCTGCCGCAGTTCGTCTGCATCGGGGCGAAGCGGGAGATCGCCGGCGCGGACGCGCTGATCGTCGCGGGAACCTCGCTATCCGTGGAGCCGGCAGCCTCGTTCCTCGACGGCTTCCACGGCGGAAGCCTGGTGGTCATCAACCGGACGCCCACCCCGGCGGACGAGCGGGCCGACCTCGTGATCCGCAGGGATGTGGCGGAGGTGCTGGGCAGCCTGACGGTTCCGCCCGTCAGCGCCCATTGATGGGGACAGAATGCAACGACCAAACGAAATGAGGGAAACCATGCAGTACAGATTAGCCATCGACATCGGCGCGTCCTCCGGGCGGCACATCGTCGGCTGGATGGAGGACGGCGAGCTCCGGACCCGGGAGGTGTTCCGCTTCCCCAACGGCGTGAAGGAGGCGGACGGCCACCTGACCTGGGACATCGCCGCCCTGGAGCGATATGTAAAGGAAGGCGTCGACGAGGCGCTGAAGCTCTTCCCGGAGATTGCCAGCCTCTCCATCGACACCTGGGGCGTGGACTACGTGCTGATGGACGGGGACAAGCCCATTCTCCCCTGCTACGCCTACCGCGACAGCCGCACGGAAGCCGTGATCGGCGAGGTGCACGCGAGGATGCCCTTTGCCGAGCTTTATCGCCGCACGGGCATCCAGTTCCAGCCCTTCAATACCATCTATCAGCTCTACGCGGACAAGCTGGCCGGGCGGCTGGAGCGAGCGGACAGGTTCCTGATGATGCCGGAATACCTGATGTACAGGCTGTGCGGGGCCGAGGCGCATGAATACACCAACGCGACCACGGGCGGCATGGTCAGCGCCGAGACAGGGACGTTCGATCCCGCGATCATCGACGCGCTGGGACTGCCGCGCCGCCTCTTCAGGCCGCTGCAGCAGCCGGGCACGGTCATCGGGACCTGCAGGGGCATCCAGGTCATGCTCTGCGCGACCCACGACACCGGCAGCGCGGTCGAGGGCATCCCCATGACCCAGGACGCGCCTTATATCTCCTCGGGCACGTGGAGCCTGCTCGGCGTGAAGACCCCGAAGCCCATCACCGGCGAGGCCTGCGCGCGCGCCAACTGGAGCAACGAGGGCGGCGTGGGCTACAACCGCTTCCAGAAGAACATCATGGGCATGTGGCTGGCGAACCGCCTGCGCGGCGAGCTCTGCCCGGACGCCTCCTGGGACGAAATTCTCGCGGGCGCGCAGGCAAGCGCCTACGACGGCCTGGTGGACGCCAACGACGCGGCCTTTCTGGCTCCGGAGAGCATGCGGGCCGCCTTCGACAGCAAACTGACGCAGAAGCCCGCAGCCGCCGCGGATTACTTCCGCTGCGCCTACCGCTCCCTCGCCCGGAGCTATCGCCAGGCCATCGACGAGATGGAGGGCATCACGGGCCAGACCTACGACAAGCTCTATATCGTCGGAGGCGGGGCGAAGAACCAGTACCTGAACCGGCTGACCGAGGAGGCCACCGGCAAGCAGGTGATCGCCCTGCCCATCGAAGCCACGGCCTTAGGCAACCTGAAAATACAGATCAATACCGTGAAGGAGGATGGAACACATGCTGGTTGAGACCAAAGCCCATATCGGCGTATTCGCCATCGCACTGGGCGCGTATCTGCCCCAGTTCCCGACCCTTGTGCCCGAGTTTGAAGGCCAGTACAGGGAGTTCAAAAAGCTGATCCCGGAGAGCGTCGAGCTCGTCGACGGCGGCATCGTGACGACCAAGGAGCAGTCCATGGCCGCGGGCGACAAGTTCCGCACGGCCGACGTGGATCTGGTCATCCTGCAGCTGCTGACCTATGCCACGAGCTACAACATGCTGCCCGCCGTGCGGGACCTGGACGTGCCCGTGGTGCTGGTGAACGTGCAGAAGATGCGCGCCCCGGACTACGCCACGACCGACACCCCCACCTGGCTGGGCACCCTGTACGCCTGCGGCGCCGTGGGCGAGATGGTGGCGGATCTGGAGCGCGCCGGCAAGCGCCATGCCGTGATCACCGGCGTCGTCGAGGGCGGCGATCCTCAGGTGGAAGCCGAGATCGCCGACTGGTGCCGCGCCGCGCAGGTGCGCCGCCGCTTCCGCGACACGAACATCGCGCAGATCGGCCGCCCCTATCCCGGCATGATGGACCTCTATATCGACGAGACCAACCTCTATCACCGGATGTGGCTGTACACCAAGCAGTTTGACTGGGAGAAGATGTGGGCCATCGCCGACCACATCACCGACGAGGACGCCATCCGCGCCAAGGCCCAGGACATCCTGGACACCTTCGACATCGAGGGCGGCGGCACCATCGAGAAGGTCTGGGACATGGCCAAGTATGTGGTCGCCTTTGAGCAGTGGGTGAAGGACGAGCAGCTGGGCTTCGTCGCCTCCCATTACGACGGCTTCGCCCAGGGCATCGCGGGCAAGCTGGACAGCATGCTGATCCCCGCCTTCTCCATGCTCATCAAGCAGGGCACCGCCTGCGCCGTGGAGGGCGACATCAAGGTCGCCATGGCCATGGGCATCCTGAAGGTCATCGCCGGCACGGGCCAGCTCTCCGAGATGTATTCCATCGACTTCAACGAGGACATCTGCATCATCGGCCACTCCGGCTCCGGCGACGCGGACATCTCCCAGGCCCGCAAGCCCACCATGAAGATCGTGCCCGTGTTCCACGGCAAGACCGGCGGCGGCTACCTGACCCAGTTCTATCCGCCGACCAACCAGCCCATCACCTTCCTGGGCATCACCCAGGACAAGGACGGCCACTTCAAGTTCGTCGTGGCCGAGGGCGTCAACGAGGAAGGCCCCATCTTCATGTTCGGCGACACCAACATGCGCATGCGCTTCACCTGCGGCGCCCGCGAATTCTGCAACCAGTGGAGCGAGGCCGGCCCGACCCACCACATGGCCGCGGCCGTGGGGCGGCATATCGACACCATCCTGAAGGTCGCCAAGATCTTCAACGTCCCGGTGGATGTGATCACGCGCTGACAGCCCTCCGCAGGAGTACCCTTCCCAGAGAGAAAGCCCTCCGCAGGAGTCCCCTTTCAAGGGGTTCCAGGGGACGCTTTCCGTGGGAAAGCGTCCCCTGGCCCAGCCAGTCAGCTCCCCTCCCCGCCCGCGGGGAGGGGCCGGGGGTGGGGCCGCCATCCCCAGCCTGAACAGGCACCGCAGCCAACGCTTTAATGAAAAAGATACAAAAGGAGTTCACACCCATGAAAGACATCCTGACAGCCCCCTTTATGATCGAGATGATCCGCACCACCACCAACATGTACAACCACGGCTGGGATGAGCGCAACGGCGGCAACATCAGCCTGATGCTGGACGAAAAGGAAGTGGCCGAATACCTGGACATCCACAGCATCCTGCGCACCATCCCCACCGGCTTCACCGCGCCGGAGCTGGACGGCAGGTACTTCCTGGTGACCGGCACGGGCAAGTATTTCAAGAACGTGCAGTACGCCCCGGACGTCAATCTGGGCATTGTCCGCCTGAAGGAGCAGGGTCAGCAGGCTGATCTGCTGTGGGGCTTCACGGACGGCGGCAAGTTCACCAGCGAGTTCCCGGCCCACATGATGAGCCATGTGGCGCGGCTCAAGGTGGATCCGGACAACCGCGTCGTGATGCACTGCCATCCCGCCAACCTGCTCGCCATGACCTATGTGCACGACCTGGACGAAAAGGCCTTCACGCGCACCCTCTGGCAGATGTGCACCGAATGCATCGTGGTCTTCCCCGAGGGCGTCAACGTGCTGCCCTGGATGCTCTGCGGCACAAACGAGATCGGCGAGGCCACAGCGGAGAAGATGCTGACCGCCCGCCTGGTGGTCTGGAGCCAGCACGGCATCTACGGCGCGGGCAAGGATCTGGACGAGACCTTCGGCCTGATTGAGACCGCCGAGAAGGCCGCGGAGATCTACCTCAAGATCGCGCACCTGCCCCTGAAGACCACCATCACCGACGAGCAGATGCATCAGCTCGAGGCGCGCTTCAACGTGAAGGCGCGGCCCGGGTATCTGGACTGACAAACAAAGGCCGCCTTCCCGGCTGAACGGGAAACGCGCTTGCTCACCGTTGACACGAGATGAGCAAGCGCGTTTTCATATGCTTTCCGTTTGCAGCGGAGGGCTTTACGGTCTTTTTCCGCGCTGACAGAGATTCGTTCGGCAGCGGCTCAGCCGCCGGCGGCAGGTTATTTCTGAAACACGACCCAGTTGTGCGACCAGGGTACCCGAAGGCCAAAGAGCGTCACCACCCTGCCCAGCGCGTTCCTGTACCACGAGTAATTCCAGCCGGCTCCCATGTCC
>CAMNLM010000117.1 GCA_946543085.1 uncultured Clostridia bacterium
TGGGCGAGGAAACGCCGAGCCTCTCCGGCGGCGAAGCGCAGCGGCTGAAGCTGGCCAGCGAGATGGGCCGCGGCCAGTCGGATTCCGTGTTTGTCTTCGACGAGCCGACCATCGGCCTTCATCCGCTGGATGTACAGACCCTGATGGCCGTCTTCCAGCGTCTGATCAGCCAGGGGGCCACCGTGATCGTGATCGAACACGACCTGGACGTGATCCGCGGCGCGGACTATATCGTGGACATGGGGCCGGGCGGCGGAAAGGAAGGCGGCCGGATTGTGGCCGCCGGCACGCCTTGGGAAATCAAAAACCACCCGGCGAGCGTCACCGGGAGGTATCTGTGAGAAAGCGCGAGGGGAGCCGTCGTCATGAACGGCTCCCCTTTTTCGTGCGGGAAATGAGTCGGCGGGCAGCGGCTGGATTTTCGATGCTTTCCGCGCGCCCCGCTGTTTTATTCACTTGGCTGTGCCGGAGCGCTTGCCGACGAGCTTCAGCAGCAGCGGGAAAAGCGCGATGTAGTAGAAGACGTGGATCACGGAGAACAGCAGCTTGCCCCAGTGGGAGCCGAGCCAGCCGGTGATGAGCGGACGCAGGTAGTCCTTCAGCAGCACAACGGGGATCAGGCCGGCCACGCAGAGCACGATGCCCTTCCAGCCCATGTGCTTCACCGGCTCAAAGCGGATCCACTTCTTTTCGACATAGCGGGCGATGATGAAGCCCATGACCTTGCCGATGTCGCCGTAGCCGTCGTTCATCATCTTCTGGGGGTCGACGATCAGCTTGCCCTCCTCGTTCATCTCCATTGGATAGGCCTTCACGGTGATGTAGAGGATGCCCAGCCAGCAGAGGATGAAGCCGCCCAGCAGGAACCAGTCCTCCTTCTCCGGATGGCGGTCCAGGTACTCGAAGAGCTTGGCCGCCGCGATCAGGCTCAGCACGCTCAGCGTCAGGCCGACGAAGACGTCCTGGGGCGTGTGGACGCCCAGGTAATTCCGCGAGAAGCCCACGAGCAGGGCAAGCGCCGCCAGCGCGAAGGAGGCCCAGCGCATGCGCTTGTTGCCCCAGGCGTTCACCGCCATGCCGCCCGCCAGCGGGGCGCAGGTCGTGGTGTGGCCGCTGGGGAAAGAATAGCCCGTCGCCGTGCGGATCGAGTCCCCGGCGGGCAGGATGCGGCTGTCGCGGATCCACGGGCGGTAGATGCAGGCCGTGAGCTTCAACAGCGGCGTCACCAGCATGCAGAAGTAGTAGGAGACCAGCGCATAGAGGCCCTGCCTCCTGTCGCGGTTCCAGTACCAGAAGATCGGAAGCAGGATCATGTATGTGATGGCAAAGTCCGACACAAACTCCATGAAGGGAGTCCAGGCGTCCTGGATGCCGTTTCTGAAATTCTGGAGCGTGAGCAAATATTGAATGTCCATACCTTTTCCTCCCTGTGATTGTTCGCACGGGCCTCTTGCCGTCCTTCCGGACTTGGCCGCAGCGCTGCCGGCTGACGCCCCGGGGAGCGTCAGCGGCAAGGGATATCATAGCACGAAGCTTCCAAGACCACAAGGGTGAAAAGGCAGAAAAGCGAATCCGCGAAAAATGAAGGAAACGCGCCGTGTCCTTCATTTTCTCCGCCTCTTCTCCCCTGTCAGAGGCCCCCTTTTCACCGCTTTGGCCATTCGGATTGTTTTCGGTTTGTATTTTTCTTGCACAAAAATGCAAAACGCATTGACGGTATAAAGGCCAATCGGGTAAAATAAACGCGATTGAAACATTGATCTGATGCCGGAGGGATGACATGAACGGCAAGCTTCTGCACTACTTTGTGAAGCGTCTTCTGATGGCGCTTCTGACGATCTTTCTGGTGATTGCGATTACCTTTTTTGTGATGCACGCAATTCCGGCCAGCCCCTTCAGCTCCGAGAAAGCCAAGAGCGACGCGGTCATCGCCGCGCTGGAGGCCAAATACGGCTTCGACAAGCCCGTCCCCATCCAGTTCCTGAACTATCTCAAGAACATCCTCCGCGGCGACTTTGGCCTGTCCACAGGCTGGGTCGGGAACACCGTGATTGAGCTGATCATCGGCGGCTTCTCCTATTCCGCGCGCATCGGCTTCACGGCAGGCTTCCTCGCCATCATCTTCGGCGTCATCCTCGGCTCCGTCGCCGCCCTGCAGCGGGGCAAGTTTCTGGATAAGCTGATCCAGATCCTGACGACGGCCCTCGTCTCCATGCCTTCCTTCGTCATGGCGACGCTGCTCCTCCTGCTCTTCGCCCTGCAGCTGGGCTGGCTGCCCTCCATGGGCAATCAGCCGGGCGGCCTAATACTGCCGGTCATCTCCCTGAGCCTCTACCCCATGGCCTATGTGACGCGCCTGCAGCGCTCCTCCATGCTGGACGTGCTGGGCCAGGACTACATCCGCACCGCCCGGGCGAAGGGCGTCAAGAATTCCAGGGTCATCTTCAAGCACGCCCTGAAGAACACGCTCACCCCGGTCATCACCTACGCCGGCCCCATGATGGCCTACATCCTCACCGGCTCCATGGTGGTGGAGAACATCTTCTCCGTGCCCGGCCTGGGCCGCCTCTTCACCAACAGCATGCTCCGCACCGATTACATGATGATCATGGGCGTGACCATCTTCCTGGCGACCATGATTATCCTGATGAATTTCCTGGGCGACGTTCTGTATAAGGTGGTCGATCCGCGGATCGATCTGAGCTGACCGCGGCGCCATCATCAAGCAAGACAGGGGAAGCATTATGTCAGAAAAGAAAGAAACCTTTAAGAATCCGCTGAGCCTCCAGATTGATCCAAAGCTGTTTGAGAAAGCGACAGACGAGGAGAAGGCCCAGCAGGTCAGCATGCGCGAATCCGTCTCCTTCATGCGGGACGCCATGCGCCGCCTGCGCCGCAACCATATCGCCATGATCTCGCTGTGCGTTATCGTGCTGGTCGCGCTGATCGCCTTCATCGTTCCGACCTTCTATCCCTATACCTACACCAAGCAGGACGTCTCCGCCCAGAACCTCGCGCCCTTCCAGTTCAGCGCGAAGGAGCAGGCAAAGATCGACCGCGGCCAGCACATCTTCCCGCACATCATGGGCACCGACGCCCTGGGCCGCGATTACGCCATCCGCGTCATCTACGGCACGCGCATTTCTCTCCTGGTCGGCATCTTCTCCGCCCTCATCGTCATCGTGATCGGCATCATTTACGGCGCCATCTCCGGCTATTTCGGCGGCAAGGTGGATATGATCATGATGCGGATCGTGGATATCATCTATTCCCTGCCCGACGTGCTGATCGTGATTCTCCTCTCCGTCGCCATCAAGGACTGGGTCTCCACCTCCAAGAGCGATCTGATCGCCCGGCTGGGCGCGGGCATGGTGTCCATCTTCATCGTGTTCGGCCTGCTCTACTGGGTGTCCATGGCGCGCCAGGTGCGCGGCCAGATCCTCTCCATCAAGGAGCAGGAGTACGTGCTCGCCTCCAAGGCCATCGGCGCAAGCCCCTCGCGCATCATCCGCAAGCACATGATTCCCAACTGCGTGTCGGTCATCATCATCGTCGCCGCCATGCAGATTCCCAGCGCCATCTTCACCGAGAGCTTCCTGAGCTTCCTCGGCCTGGGCGTGTCCGTGCCGATGCCCTCTCTGGGCTCCCTGGCCTCCGACGCCCGCACGGGTCTGCGCTCCTATCCCTATCAGCTGATTTTCCCGGCGCTGTCCATTTTCCTGATCGTGCTGTCCTTTAATCTGCTGGGCAACGGCCTGCGGGACGCCTTCGATCCCAAGCTGCGCTCGTGAAAGGAGGGGAAAGAATGAGTTTGCTGGAAGTCAAAGATCTGCATACGTCTTTTTTCACCCCCTCCGGCGAGGTGAAGGCCATCAACGGCCTGTCCTTCTCCCTGGATGAGGGCAAGGTGCTCGGCATCGTGGGAGAGAGCGGGTCGGGCAAGTCTGTCACGGCCTATTCCATCCTGCAGATTCTCGCCAATCCCGGCCGCATCGTTTCCGGCTCCATCAAGCTGCACGGCGAGGAGCTGGTGGGCAAGAGCGACGAGGAGATGCGCAAAATCCGCGGAAACAAGATCAGCATCATCTTCCAGGACCCCATGACGTCGCTGAACCCCACCTTCACCATCGGGAACCAGCTGCGTGAGGCCATCCTGCTGCACACCAGCCGCAACCGCCAGCAGGCGGAGGAGCGCGCCATCGAGATGCTGAAGCTGGTGGGCATCTCCGAGCCGGAGAAGCGCATCCATCAGTACGCCTATGAGCTGTCCGGCGGCATGCGCCAGCGCGTCATGATCGCCATGGCGCTCGCCTGCGAGCCCGACATCCTGATTGCGGACGAGCCCACCACAGCCTTGGACGTGACCATTCAGGCCCAGATCCTGGAGCTGATGCTTCAGCTGCAGAAGGAGATGGGCATGGCCATCATCATGATCACCCACGACATGGGCGTCATCGCCTCCATCTGCGACGAGGTGATCGTCATGTACGCCGGCGGCGTCTGCGAGCGCGGCACGGCGGACGCGATTTTCTATCATCCCATGCACGAATACACCCGCGGCCTCATGCGCTCCATCCCCGACATGAACGACGACGGCAAGACGCGCCTGGTGCCCATCACCGGCACGCCCATCGACCTGCTGCATATGCCGCCGGGATGCCCCTTCGCGCCCCGCTGCGACCGGGCCATGAAAATCTGCCTGCAGGAAAAGCCCAGGGAATACTGGGTCGGGCGCGATCACCTGTCCGCCTGCTGGATCAACGTCAAAGAGGGCGCCTGCTTTACCCAGCGGCCCAGTGAAGAGGAGGCGGCGCAGGGATGAGTGAAAAGAAGAGCGCCTTCACGCCCAACCCGGACTATCTGGTGCAGGTCAGCCATCTCAAGCAGTACTTTCCCATCAGCACGGGCTTCTTCAAGACCGCGATGCTCAAGGCCGTGGACGACGTCTCCTTCGACATCCGCCACGGCGAAACCCTGGGCCTGGTGGGCGAGAGCGGCTGCGGCAAGACCACCGTCGGCCGCACCATGCTCTATCTCTATCAGCCCACGGACGGCGAGATCTGGTTCGGCGGCAAGCAGATCAAGAGCAAGGAATCCCTGAAGGAATACCGCCGCAAGGCGCAGATGGTCTTCCAGGATCCCTATTCCTCTCTGAATCCCCGGATGACGGTGGCCGACATCGTGGCCGAGCCGATCGACGTGCACGGCCTGTGCGCGAACCGGAAGGAGCGGGAAGAGCGCGTCCGCGAGCTCATGAATCTGGTCGGCCTGAACACCGAGCACGCCACCCGTTATGCCCACGAGTTCTCTGGCGGCCAGCGTCAGCGCATCGGCATTGCCCGGGCGCTCGCCTCCAAGCCGGAATTCATCGTCTGCGACGAGCCGGTCTCCGCCCTGGACGTTTCTATCCAGGCGCAGGTCATCAACATGCTGGAGGATCTGCAGAAGCAGCTCGGCCTCACCTACCTCTTCATCGCCCACGACATCAGCGTTGTGAAGCATATTTCCAACCGCATCGCGGTGATGTACCTCGGCCACATGGTGGAGCTGGCCTCCTCCAACGAGCTGACCCATCATCCCCTGCATCCCTACACAATCTCCCTGATGAGCGCCGTGCCGATCCCCGATCCGCAGGAGAGCCGCAAGCAGAAGCGCATTGTGCTCCAGGGCGATGTGCCGAGCCCGCTCAAGGTGCCGGCAGGCTGTCCGTTCCGCACGCGCTGCAGCCGCGCGACCGAGGCGTGCGCGCAGGTTCGCCCGTCGATGCAGGAGGTTGCACCGGGGCATTTTGTGGCCTGTCATCATATCTGAGGCGGATAGGTCAATCGCCCGCAGTATGATTGGGCGGCAGGGGTTCCGCGCCTGCGGGCGCGGGCAAAGGGCTTTGCGATCGCCCTTTGCAAACCTTCGCCCCGTCGC
>CAMNLM010000118.1 GCA_946543085.1 uncultured Clostridia bacterium
GGAGCGGCTGCGGCAGTTGTTTCTGGCGGAGTATTCGGCGCAGATCGCCGAGGCGATCGGCAAGGATGAGGAGCGCCGCAAAGAGGCGGCGCGGTTCCGGGAGGACATGGCCGGGGAGCGGCGCAGGAAGATGCTGCGCGCCATCGCCCGGCGGGAGGAGATCGGGCGCCGGAGCATGGACAGGGCCGGCGGCGCGATACAGAGCTACCTGATTTGCCGATACGACATGGACATCGCCGACATGGCGAAATGGGAGGCAATGGAAGATGAACACCATGAATACGACGAATAAGCGCGGATGCGTGATACTGCTCCGGGGCGACGAGGCGATCTCGAGCGCCATCGCCGAGGGCATGCGCGAGGGCTGCAGGCTGATGAGCGTGAACGACGTGCGCAGGGCCGAGGCGCAGTACGGCGTGATGCGCCGGCGGGACAGCGCCTACTGGCAGGAGATGATCGACCAGGCGGAGCGGGACTACGGCGACATCCGGCCGCTGAGGGCGCCGGCGCGCTACGCGCTTTTAGCCTGGGCGGGGCTGTGCGAGGAGATTCGCGGCTGGTACGAATGGCTGCGGGACTGGTGGGTGCGATGATGTTTGAGGTCGATTTACGGGTGGATGGCTGGCGGTTCCGGATCATCTACGGGGACTATTCGCTGGGGCACTTCATAGCATTGCCGAACTGGAACATCTGTATGAATGCCGGGGAGCCGTATGACATCGAATTCAACGCCGGACAGCTGAAGGGCTGCGGCGGGCCGAAGGTGCAGCTGTACGCGGATCGCATCGCGCGGGCGGTGTACAGCTGCTGGAAGGATTGTGAGGGGCGATGACCCGGGAGCTGCAGAGCGCCGAGGGGTTCCGGCGGGAGATCGAGGAGCTCGACAAGGTGATCCTGCGCGTGGGCGCGGACTACTGCCGGGATCGCCGCAACGGGCGGAGCTGGACGGCCAATTACAACTTTATGCGCACCCTGATGCGCAGGCGCAGGGTGATGGCGGACTACTTAAAGCAAGCCGAGGAGGAACAGAGGCATGAATATCAATGAGCTGGCGAAGGACATCCACATGAACGCCGTGGCGCACGGCTTTTGGGAAGAGGAACCGGACGAGGGGACGCAGTACGCGCTGATCCACAGCGAGTGGAGCGAGGCGCTGCAGGAGGCCCGGGCGGGCCGGCCGCTGGTGTACAGGATGTGCACCGACTGCAAGCTGGGGCCGTGCGGGGTGGAGCCGAAGAGCATCAAGCGGTGCAGGTACAGCGACGAGGGACGGAAGCCGGAGGGAACCGCCGTGGAGCTGATCGACGGCGTCCTCCGGATCCTGGACTGGTTCGCACACGACGGGGTGCGGATCCAGGTGAACACAGGCACGGACAGGACCGAGGAATTTGAGAGCATTGCCGACCGGGGCGCCGAGACGGGGCTGTGGATCCCGCCGGACGCGCCGACGATGATCACCTGCCTGCACAGCCTGACCAGCACCGCCTGGCAGGAGGACGACCGCTTCGCGCTGGTGAACGCCGCCCGCATGGCGCTCAACTGGATCAGGATGCAGGGCGTTGACCCGCTCGAGGTGCTGCTGGCGAAGCACGAGTACAACAAGACCCGGGAATACCGGCACGGGAAGAGGTTTTAAAGCATCATGGCGAAGGATAACGCGCTGTATGGTCAGACCCGCATGTTCGGCGACGAATTGAACTATAAGGCCTTTACGGACAAATTCGTCCCGGCGAAGACCACGGACGACTGCTACACGCCGCCGCTGGTGTATGAGGCGGTCGCCGACTGGGTGGCGCGGGAGTATGGGCTGGACGCCGACAAATTCGTGCGCCCGTTCTATCCCGGCGGGGATTTCGAGCGGGAGGAGTATCCGGACGGCTGCGTCGTGGTGGACAATCCACCGTTTTCGATACTGTCGAGGATATGCCGCTTCTATGTCGACAAGGGCATCCGGTTCTTCCTGTTCGCGCCTACGCTGACGCTGTTCTCGGGCAAGCATCTGGAGCATTCCTGCTGCTATATCCCGGTGGGCGCGAGCGTCATCTATGACAACGGCGCGGATGTCAATACCAGCTTTATCACCAACCTGGACGAGTGGCAGGTGCGCACCGCGCCGGGGCTGTACGCGGCGGTCAGGGACGCCGTGGCAAAAACGCAGGCCGGGAAGACCGCACACCTGCCGAAGTACGTCTATCCTGATTACGTCATCACCAGCGCGATCGTGAGCCGCTGGTGCAAGTACGGGGTGGAATACCGATTGAAGCGGAGCGAGTGCGTGCGGATTCACACGCTGGACGCCATGCAGGGGCAGGGCAAGAAAAGCGGCATTTTCGGCTATGGCTTTCTGCTCTCCGAGCGCGCCGCTGCCGAGCGCGCCACTGCCGAGCGCGCCGCCATTGAACGCAATGACGCCATGAGGTGGGAGCTATCCGACCGGGAAAAGCGCATTGTGGCGGAACTGGGCAAGCGGGAGGATATTGAGAAACAGGACAAAGAGGGGGCCACACATGAGCACACAGACGATGAACGCGGCCATGGACGCGCTGCGGGATGAGATGGCCAAGAGGTTCAACGACCCGGGGATCGGGGCGGTGGGCGAGATCATGACGGCGCAGCTTCAGGCGCGGCCGGAGATCGCGGCGAAGCTCACGGCGAAGGGCAAGAGCCTGGCCGGGGCCTACAAGGCGCTGGAGGACTATGCGAGGAACAACCGGGGCGGCAAGAGCTGCGTTTTCGTGCCGCCGGAGAAAGCCGTCGAGATCATACTGGGGTATTACGGGGTGGCGGCGAAGGATGAGGGGGGCGACGCCTCATCCGTCGCCGGTTGAAACCACCGCGCCGTCGGACGACTTCGACCTGGACGCGCTGCTGGGGGTGTGAGCATGGCGGAGCTGGGCTTTGAGGAGGCATGCCGCCACGCGGACCTGCGGGGTATCTCGCCGCACATCATGGGCATGATCCGGGAGGAGCTGCCCTTCTACATCTGGATCGACGACCACCCGGAGGACCGGGAGGATCAGTATTTGTTTGTGAATGAAAAGCCCGGACGGCGGCGGTTCGTGTTCTGCGACGGCTGCGGCGGGCACTGGGAGGAAAAGCAGCGCGGGAAGTGGGAGCACGAGTACCGGCAGAACCAGGACATCACGTGCCCCTACTGCCTGCGGAACGTGGTCGCGAAGCACATGGGCCGGGGCTTCGCCGGGCTGCGGAACACGCTGAACGTGGTGTGGTACGAGCGCAGCCGCCTGGACCCGGACGCCATCGTGGGCTACGGCGCGCACTGCTGGATGGACTACGGCGAGGCCAACGAGGCCGCGCCCTGGACGCTGGAGCCGGAGGTGAGCGTGCGGGCGCTGGCGGTGTTCCGCTATGGCCAGGGCGCGCAACGCTGGCAGAAGCGCATCGAATGGTATGGAGATTATACATGGGTGGAGGTCAAGCGCGTGGGCAGCATGCATTTCGGCGAGGGCATGTTTGGCTGGTACGCGACGCCCAGGGCGATGCTGGTGCAATCGCTGAACGAGGCCATATTCGGCGCGGACGAGAACGACGGGACGCCCTTCGCCCGGGCGTGGAGCGACGAATACCTGATGCTGGACCGGGGGCAGGACGCCACCGAGGCGCTGACGATGATTTCAAAATATCCCTGCGTGGAGTACCTGACCAAGCTGGGGCTGACGGACTTCCTGCGCTACTGGCTGCGGGACAGCCTGCCGCCGAGGATGATCAACTGGCGCGGGAAGGACATGGCCGGCGTGCTGCGGCTCTCGCGGCAGCGGCTGGGGGATCTGAAGGCCTCCGGCTGCGACCTGACGCCGGAGCTGGCCGCAATATTGCAGTACGCGGACAAGAACGGCATCCGCTGCTCGATCCAGACCGCCGTGGCGCTTTACGCACCGGCGCTACTCCGCAAAGCGGAAGCGCCGGCAGCGCCGGGCTGGCATCCGGAGGATGCGCCCGGGCTGGTCGCGCCTGCGCGTAGGCGCAGTGGCGCGACTGCTATGGAGAACACGATCCGGTACATGAGCAGGAGCATGACTGACCGGCTGGCGGCGGCGCTGGCCTTCCACCAGCCCAGCCGCAGGGCGAAGGCGCTCAAATACATGGCGAAGATCTGCGGGCGGAACAACCAGATGGGCTTTTCGGACTTCCGGGACTACTGGAGCGAGTGCCACCGTTTAGGGACGAACCTGAACGACGACGCCGTGGCCTTTCCGGGGGACTTCGGCGAGGCGCACCGCCGCACGCACGAGCGGCTGCGGATGGTCGAGGACGCGGAAAACCGGAAGAAGAAGGAATCGACCTATGCCCGGTGGGCGGACCTGATCGAAGAGCATTATTCGGCGCTGGAGAAGAAGTTCGGCTTCCGCTTCGGCGGGCTGGAGCTGCGCCCGGCGGCCAATCCCGCGGAGGTCGTGCGGGAGGGCGAGACGCTGCACCACTGCGTGGCCGGGTACGTGGGCCGCTACGCCGAGGGCAAGACGGTGATCTGCGTACTGCGCCGGTCGGTGGAGCCGGACGCGCCCTGGCGGACCGTGGAGCTGACGCCGGAGGGCGTGCTGGTGCAGGACCGGGGCTACCGAAACGACATGCACGCGGGCATCCCCATGGACGAGCACTACCGGGCCGCGCTGGACCTGTTCTGGGAGGCGTGGCGAGAGAGGAGTAAGACGGCATGAGCGAATTACAGGGTCAGATGGATATGAGCATAGAGATGGAGACCGTGGCGAAGCCGGAAAACGAATGGGGATACGACGAGCGTGGCAATCTGCTGGCCGATCCGGCGGGCGCGGAGAGACGGGCCGGGAGCATCGCGGCGGAGATCAACGCCATCAAGGCGCAGACGCGGCAGGTGATGATCGGGGCGGCGCTGGAGATCGGCAGGAAGCTGATCGAGGCCAAGGCCGTGGTGCCGAGGGGCCGGTGGATCGCGTGGCTTGAGGAAAACGTGGATTACAGCGAGCGCCGCGCCCAGGACCTGATGCGGCTTTACGAGGAGTACGGCAAGAAATCCATTCCGCAGGCGATTGCGGAGCTGGACTACACCAAGGCGGTGGCGCTGCTGGCGCTGCCGGAGGAGCTGCGGGTGACGGCGGCGGAGAAGGCCGTGGACGAGGGCTTGAGCGTGCGGGAGCTGCAGGCGGAGATCGCGCGGCTGAAGGCAGAGAACGATTCGCGGCAGTTGAAGCTGGACGACCTGCTGAAGGAATCCGAGGAGGCCGCGGCGCTCAGAGCCAGGGCCGACGAGGCCGAGAAGGCGCTGAAGGCCGCCAACAAAGATCTGAAGGCGGCCAAGGCCCAGAGCAAGGCCGACCTGCAGCGGGCCACGGACGCCGTGAACCGCGCCAACGACGCGGCGAAGGAGCTCGACGGGCTGAAGGCGCGGGTGGCCGAGCTGGAGGCCGAGCCGGTGCAGGTGGAGGTGGTGCCGGAGGACGTGCGGGCCGAGCTGGACCGGCTGCGCGGGCAGGTCAAGAGCGGCGGCAGGGCCGAGTGCGTGGTGAAGCTGCGGGTGGGCTACGAGCGGCTGGTGAACGAATTCAAGGCCGTGGAGGCGCTGCTGCGCGACGTGGAGGACAAGGCCCCGGAGGAGGCCGCGAAGTACGCCGAGGCCCTGCGCCGGGCCTGCGGGATGATGGCCGATAAATTTGCCGCAGGGGGTATGCCGGTATGATCCAGAGCTTTGTCAATGGACTGGAGTACGGCCTGGTGGGCTTCGGCGCGGTGATTTCATTCCAATTACAAGAGGGTGTGGCGCTGCTGGCAGAATGGCACGCCCACAGAGGCGCAGAGACGGGCGGTCAAGTGGAGATGAGGACATGAAGATCGAGAGCATCAAGATGCAGGCATACCGGGAGAAGTGGCTGTCGCGGGGGCAGTGCC
>CAMNLM010000119.1 GCA_946543085.1 uncultured Clostridia bacterium
GAACCCATCTTCTAGGGGACCGCAGCGGAACGACTACGATCCCCTGGACCCCGGGAGCGCCTATTATACCTCCGAGCGGCAGGACGGGGAGCTGCCGGACTTTATTCCCGCCGGGGAACCCCTGCCGGAGGAGGAGCCTTTTACATCCGCCCGTCCCAAGACGCGCCGCCAGACCCGCAGAAAACAGCCCTCGGGCAGAAAAATCATTTGGACCCTGGTATCTTTAGGCGTGGTCATTCTGCTGCTCAACCTCTTTGTGTTCCGCATCCGGCACGTCCGGGTGGAGGGCTACGGCCGGCACGACCCCAATGAAATCGTCCGCATGGCCGGGCTGGATAAAAGCGTTTCCTTTTTCGGCCTGAACCGCTCGGACGTGGAAGCAGCCCTGATGTCGGACCGGTATCTGAAGGTCGTCGGGTTTGAAAAGCGCTTCCCCTCCACCCTGATTCTGACCGTCCGGGAAAGGGGGCTCTGCGCCAACGTCCAGTTCAACAGCGTCTGGTACATGGTGGACGAGGACGGCTTTGTGCTGGAGCGCCTGGGCCAGGAAACTCCCCGAAATACCCTGCTGACCGTGAACGGGATGCAGGTCCGCGACGCGCGGATCGGCTCCAGGATGATCCCCGCCCGGGAGGACCAGCTGAACGCCTACTGCCTGGTCATGAAGGAGCTGCTCAACCAGGGCTACGCCAACGCCATCGCAGAGATCTACGTGGGCGACCCAAAGACAGTCACCTTGCTTACCCGCAACGGCTTTACCGTGCAGCTGGGCTCGGCCGAGGATAAGCTGATGGCGAAAATCGCCGTTACCCGGGGCGTCGCCGCCAAGCTGGTGGAGCTGGGAAAGGAAAGCGGCTCCATCGACGTGACGGACGTCAGCGAGGCCATTTACTCCCCCTGAGGGAAGAAAACCATCTCTTTCCTCCACCGAATATAAAAAAACGCAAAAAATTTTCATTTTTGGTCGGAAATCCGGTATGTTTCTGGCTTTTTTCGGATTTTAACTCTTGCCAAATCATGACAAAAAGGTTACAATTAAATGAACATTTGAAGTACTGACCCGGGCCTCCGGGCTGATCCTCTGGGTGGGAGATGAACGAATGAAAACGATTGTTACAGCGATGGACTTTGGTACAAGCAAGCTCGTGGCCCTGGTTGCCCAGGCGGACAATCATGAGCGCTGTGATATCGTCGGCGCCGGCACTGCTCTGTACGACGGTTTCATGAACGGGCAGTGGAATGCCCCTTCCGAGCTGAACAACGCCATTCATCACGCAATTCAGGAAGCGGAAACCCAGGCGCGGGTCCGGATCCGGGACATCAACATCGGCGTCCCGGGCGATTTCTGCACCGTGCGCGCCGTGGAAGCCAAGGTGGACCTGCAGGGCGCGGACCCGCACGTGACCATCAAGGACATTGACGAGCTCTTCAACCGCGCCACCGAAGCCCTGGGCGAGGTCCGGGGAAAGATCATTCACCGCAGCCCCGCCTGGTTCATGGTGGACGACGGGGAAAAGACTTTGGAGCCCATGAACATCCGCGGGTTTGAACTCCGCGCGATGGTTTCTTTCGTCATCGCCGATCAGTTTTTCATCGACGACGTCCAGGCGCGCTTCCGCAAGCTGGACATCAACGTGGTCGGCTGCTTCTCCTCCCCCACCGGTCAGGCCATGCTGTTCGTGCCGGACGCCGAGCGGGACCGTACCGCGGTCTTGATTGACGTAGGGTACCTGACCACCGAAGTGATGACCGTGGAAGGCGACGCGCTGACGTATCTCAAAACCATTCCCCTGGGCGGCGGCCACATCACGGCGGACCTGGCCTACGGCCTGGACGTTTCGATGGACGCGGCCGAGAGCATCAAGCGCTCCTATATTTACGGCCTGTCCGCCGGGCAGACCACCTTTGAGGCCCCGGACACCACCGGCGCCACCAAGACCTTTGAGCGGGAACAGGTGGAGCTGATCCAGGAAGCGCGGACGGACGAGATCTGCGAGGCCATCCAGGACGCCATCAAGGAAAGCGGCGTCAAGCTGAGCAACTGGTCCACCATTTATCTGACCGGCGGCGGCCTGGCGATCAACCGCGGCGGACGCGATTATCTGTCCGCCAAGCTGGAGCGCCCCGTGCGGGAGCTTCCGCGCAAGGCGGTCAAGCTTTCCAGCCCCGCCTACTCCAGCGCCCTGGGCCTGCTGGACCTGGTGATCGACACCATTTCTTCCAACCGTTCCGCTGCGGGCGGCCTGGCCGGCTTTTTCCGCAATCTGTTCGGCGGCTGACAATTAAGGAGGTTACAACATGCCTTTTGAAGTAAAAGTGGACCAGTCTTCCTTCGCCACCATCAAGGTGGTCGGCTGCGGCGGAGGCGGCACCAACGCCGTCAACCGCATGGTGGAAGCCGGCCTGAAAGGGGTAGACTTCGTCGCCATCAATACCGACCGTCAGGCCCTGTCCCTGTCCAAGGCCCCGACCAAGATCCAGATCGGCGACAAGCTGACCAAGGGCCTGGGCGCCGGCGCTGTGCCGGACATTGGCCGCCGCGCCGCCGAAGAGAGCCGGGAGGAAATCTCCCAGGTCCTCAAAGGGTCCGACCTGGTCTTTGTCACCGCCGGCATGGGCGGCGGCACCGGCACCGGCGCCGCCCCGATCGTGGCGGAGGTCGCCAAGGAGCTCAACTGCCTGACCATCGCCGTGGTCACCAAGCCCTTCACCTTTGAGGGCAAGCAGCGCATGAAGAACGCCGAGGCCGGCATCGCCGACCTCAAGCAGCGTGTGGACACCCTGGTGGTGATCCCGAACGACCGCCTGCTGCAGGTGGTCAGCAAGGGCACCACCATGGTGGACGCCTTCAAGATCGCCGACGACGTGCTGCGCCAGGGCATCCAGGGCATCAGCGACCTGATTGCCGTGCCCGCGCTGATCAACCTGGACTTCGCGGACGTGCGCACGGTGATGGAGAGCGGCGGCATGGCCCACATGGGCATTGGCATCGGCAAGGGCGAAAACCGCCTGGTCAACGCCGCGAAGGACGCGATCTCCAGCCCGCTGCTTGAGACCAACATCGACGGCGCGCGCGCCGTGCTGATCAACATCACCGGCGGCGCCGATACCAGCATCATGGATATCAACGAGGCCGCCAACATGGTGATGCAGGCCGCCGACCCCGAGGCCAATATTATCTTCGGCGCAGGCATCGACGAGACCATGACCGACGAGGTGCGCGTCACGGTCATCGCCACCGGCTTCGAGAAGACGCCCTTCCCGCCCCGCGAGCCCGCCAAGAGCCCGCGCGACCAGGAGCGCGACCGCCTCTTCGGCTCCACCTCGACCTATACGCCCTCTTCCTTCGCGTCCAGCTTCGCCAGCCGTGTGACGCCCCCCGCGCAGGACTTCGCGGACTCCGCGTTCCGTCCGGCGAGCGGCGGCAGCGACTACCTGAACACGAACCGTCCCGCGATGGGCGTGCCCACCCCGTCCGCCGGCGGCTACCAGCAGTTCGGCGGCTTCGGCCAGCAGCAGCCCGTGCAAAGCCAGGCGACCGCGCCCTACGGCCAGGGCCAGCTGTTCAGCCAGCCCGTGCAGCAGAGCTACCAGCCTGCCTTCGGCACTTCCGCACAGCCTGCCCAGGCGACCGGCGCGAACGAGGCGCCCGCGATGGAGAAGGATGACCGCGGTGTGCCCGCCTTCCTCAGAAGGAAGAAGTGATTTTTCGGAAATCCGCTCCCCGGCTTCGGTCGGGGAGTTTTTGCGTCCGCCCATTCATCTCCTGATAAAAGAGGGAACAAATTTTCGCTTTTACGCTTCACAAAAGCCCCAGACTGTGCTATACTCAAAAAAGGAGAACAAACGTTTGCAACGTGTTCTCCTCGGCATGCAATTCGGGAGGTGATTCCATGGCTTCCGGTGGACCTGTTTATACCAAGAAGTATGTGGAGGTCGAGGTGGATTTCCGCTCCGACGGTCTGATGCTTCCCCGGGCGCTGATCTGGGACGATGGCAGGCGGTACGGGATCGACCGCGTGCGGGCCGTGCAGAGCGCGCCGGCGCTCAAGGCGGGCGGCTCGGGCGACCGCTACACGGTGATGATCTGCGGACAGGAGAGGTATCTCTTCTTCGAGCACAGCTGCGATCTGGACGATCCCTGCCTGGGGCGGTGGTTCGTGGAGACGACCTGAGGGACTGCCGTCATTTCAGCGCGCGCCGCAGGGCGTCCGGCTCGACGTCCGGCATCCAGCCGTGAAGCCAGCGTACGATGCGCTCCAGGGACTCCGCAGGCTTGTACATCCCCGCCGCGTCTACGATCTCCTGGCCGAGAAAACGCTCCGGCGTGTCCAGCAGGGCGTTGCCCCAGCCATAGGGCTTGCCATGCTTGTCCGTGTCGTAGACGAAATCCCGATTGATCAGGAAGGTCTGCATCTGCAGGCGGGTGAGGGCGGCGTCATAGCCCTTGACCACGCCGCAGGAACGCCTGGCCACCTTGGAGACGGCAGGCGCGTTGCGCTCCATCCAGCTCATGAGCAGCTTGTCCGGGTGCGGCACGAGATGATCGTCGCAGCGCCCCTCGAAGTCGTAGCCGTCGCGCCGGTAGTTGCACAGGTCCGGGAAGCAGGTGAGGCTGACGAAGGCGTTCTTGTTCTGGAAGAACCTGCCGTAGACGATGCGCTTCTCCCGCGCCAGCTGCCCCTTCCACTCCCAGGGGCCTTCCTGCGCCGTGAACCACACGGAGGGGTCGATGTTCTCCTCCAGCGACCAGCCGGGAATCCCGCAGGTGAAGAAGGGGAGGATGCCGATGCCGCTGACCAGTTCGGCCAGCTCGTCGGCGCTGTGCACACAGGAAAAACGCATGGACGCTCGCTCCTTTGCGGAATCTTCTCAGCGAGGATTATACATCTTTTTGCGCCCCGGGCCAACAGCGCGCCGCTTTTTTCTCACGCACAGCAGCCGGAGACCCGGAGGATGCGCCTCTGAAATCTTGCATTTTTCTTTTCCAGGCGGTATGATAGAAGCGGAAAGACACAGACGGCGCGCGGAGAAGGCGGACAGGCCGCCCTGCCGGCGCTGCCGGTTCGCAGAGAGGAGTCGGTTGGATGGAATACTTTACGCTGGGAAGAACAGGTCTGCGCGTGTCCCGCACGGGCTTTGGCGCGCTGCCGATTCAGCGGGTCACCTTTGAGGAGGCGGACGCCCTGCTGAACCGCGCGCTCGACGGCGGCGTCAATTATATCGACACCGCGCGGGCCTACAGCGACAGCGAGGAGAAGATCGGCCGCGCGATCGGCCGCCGGCGCGCGGAATACGTGATCGCGACCAAGACCACCGCGAAGACCGCGGAGGCCTTCCGGAAGGATCTGGAGACCAGCCTGCGCACGCTGAGGACTGACTGCATCGACGTATATCAGTTCCACAATCCGGGCTTTGTGCCGCGTCCGGGCGGGGAGGACGGCCTCTATGACGCCGCGCTGCGCGCGCGGGAGGAGGGCAAGATCCGCTTCATCAGCATCACCAACCACTCGCTGGAGCGCGGTTACGAGGCGGTTCGCTCCGGTCTCTACGATACGCTGCAGTACCCCTTCAACCACCTGGCGACGGAGAAGGAGATTGAGCTGGTTCGCCTGTGCAAGCAGGAAAACATCGGCTTCATCTGCATGAAGGCGCTCTCGGGCGGCCTGATCACCAACGCGCGTCTGCCCTTCGCCTGGCTGCGCCAGTTCGACCACATCGTGCCTCCGGCGCAACATCGCCATGCCTATGATAATCATAGAAACAGCCAACAATTCGTTTTTTATTTT
>CAMNLM010000120.1 GCA_946543085.1 uncultured Clostridia bacterium
CGATGGTGCCGATGTTTACATGGGGCTTAGTCCGCTGGAAATGCTCCTTGGCCATTGGAATCTCCTCCTCTTATGTTTCGCACAAACTGCGAAGGGTCGTTCAGTACGGTTGAATCCACCGCACTTTTGCTGGCTTGCGCCAACAACCTGTCGCTGTTCATGGCGGTTGATGCGGTGTTGGAGCAGGTGATGGGAATCGAACCCACGTAGTCGGCTTGGGAAGCCGATGCTCTGCCATTGAGCTACACCTGCACGTACCGCATCAAGCCTAAACAGACTTGTGATACGGCATTATTCTATCGTTTTTTCTTTGTACTGTCAAGTCCTTTTCGCGGTTTTCTGGCCTGGCGCGGGGGAAAGGGGGATGAATGTTCGGGTTTCGGAGGCCTGGAGAAGGAACGCGGAAAGCGCCCTTCGGGGCCTCCGCGGCGCGAGAAGAGGGCGGTGGATTCCGCCTGCCTTCCCGAAGCGCAAAAATCCCGCCCGGCCATACAGCCGGACGGGATCGCATATGCGGTTGGCCTGGGCTCATTCGCCCTTGGATTCACCGTCGATGGCGCTGGTGTCGCCGGCCTCCTCCACGATCTCGGGGAAGAAGGGCTTGCCGCACGCGGGGCAGGTGTAATCCTCGTTAAAGTCAATCTCGGAAGCCTTGAACTCCATTTCATGGCCGCAGTGGGGGCAGTTGTAGACGATGACCTCGTTGGGATCAAAGTCGTCCCATTCGCCTTCGTCCTCGTCTCCGTCCTCTTCTTCGCTGTCGTTGTCCTCGTCGTCCCACTCTTCCATGTCGTCCTCGTCGTAATCGTCGCCGAAGAACGCATCCTCGAGATCGGCCAGGTCGTCGTCCATGCTGTCGATGTATTCCGCCTGCTCCTCGAGCTGGGCGCGCAGGTCGTCGATCTCATCCGCCGCCTCTCCGAGCACGTTCAGCATTTCCAGAAGGACGCGGTTGCTGTCCTTCTCCGGGTTCAGCTTCATACCCTCTGCCAGGCCCTGCAGATAGCTCACGCGATCACTCAGTTTGCTCATGGCATTCAGCCTCCTTGACGTTGCTGTGCGGGTTGTGGGGTGCGATCAGCCGCGCTCCATGTATTCGCCGGTGCGGGTGTCAATGCGCACGAGGTCACCGGTGTTGATGAACAGCGGCACCTGCAGGGTGTAGCCGGTTTCGACGGTGGCGGGCTTATAGGTGTTGGACGCGGTGTCTCCCTTGAAGCCGGGCTCGGTCGCGGTGACCTCGAGGGTCACGAAGTTGGGCGCCTGCACGTCGAAGGCCTCGCCCTTGAAGAAGCGCACGGTCACGTTGGTGCCTTCCTTCACGAACTGCACGGCCTCTTCCACCTGGGACTTGTTCAGGGGCAGCTGCTCATAGGTCTCGACATCCATGAAGTAATACAGATCGCCGTCGTTGTAGACGTACTGCATTTCCTTGGTCTCGATGATCGCGCGGGGCATCTTGTCGGTGGGGTTGAAGCTGCGCTCAACCACGGCGCCGGTCAGGACGTTCTTGATCTTGGTGCGCACAAAGGCGGCGCCCTTGCCGGGCTTCACGTGCTGGAAGTCCACGATGGTCCACACGCCGCCATCCCATTCCACAGTCAGGCCCTTTTTGAAATCGCCAGCAGTAATCATGTCACATTCCCTCCGTTTTTCATGGTGTTGGAAGCCTGATCGGGTCAGGCTCCTCGCTTGATGGCTCGTCCCCCATGGACGAGGCCTTCCGGCGGACACAGGTCCGTCGGTGGGGATAGACAGCCATCGCGCCGAACGCGGCTTCCGGCCATGCATCCGAGGTCAATGCGCATGGGCACACCAACCCGTCCCTATTGTAGCATATCTTTTCGCGGATGAAAAGAGTTTTTTTGCGGAAGTTGCGGAGATTGCGCCGGACGGTCTTCCGTCAGGCTTTGGGGCTGTCCGTTTTCTCCTTCACGAGGCGCGCGAACTGCTCCGCGTTCTCGGCGCGGGGGCTTTTGCCGCGGTGGCTGTCGAGCCTGTCATGGATGGACTGCATGCGCTCGTCGAGCTCAGCGATGTCCATGGCGGTCTGCTGCAGCTCATCCGAGATGCCCTCCGGGATGTCGTCCGGGGCCTTGTAGCGCAGGTTGTGCTCCAGGGTTGCCCAAAAGTCCATGGCGATGGTGCGGATCTGGATTTCGACCGGAACCAGGCTGGAGCCCTCGGAGAGGTAGACCGGCACCTCGACCACCAGGTGCAGGCTGCGGTAGCCGTTCTCCTTGGGATGCTGGATATAGTCCCGCACGCGCAGGACGTGCACGTCGTCCTGCTCCACGAGGAGGCCGGCGATGCGGTAGATGTCCGCGATATAGGCGCAGGTGACCCGCACGCCCGCGATGTCGTAGAGATTGTCCACGGCGGAAGAGACGCTGATTTCCATGTTCTTCCTGCGCAGCTTCTCCATCATGCTGCCGATGGTCTTCATGCGCGTCTCGATGCTGTGGATGGGATTCCGGCTGTGCTGCATCTGGAATTCGTCGTCGAGGTTTTCCAGCTTGGCCTGAATCTGCCGCATGGCCGCCTGGTAGCGGCACTGCACGGTGAAGAACTCATCGACCATCTTTTCAAATTCTTTGCTCATCTGCATGAGCTGCTTCTGTTCCATGGAAGAGCCTCCTTCTGGGGGGTGCTTTGCTTGCGGGTCTATGATACGCCATGGATGTGAACGGCGCGTGAACGGGAAAAGAGCTTTCGCCGGATGCGAAAGCTCTGGAAAGAATCCTGAAAGATTGAATGGCTCATTTTGAGAAGTGGCCCCACCCCCGCCCCCTCCCCGCCTGCGGGGAGGGGAGCTATAAGGTCAAGCCGGGGGAACCTTTCCTTCGGAAAGTTTCCCCCGATCCCCCTGTAAAGGCACTCCTGCGGAAGGCGTTTAAAGAGAATCTCCTGGATCTGCTGCAAACCTTTCCTTCGGAAAGTTTCCCCGAACCCCCTGTAAAGGCACTCCTGCGGAGGGCGGTCAAAGACATATACCCGGGTCTGCTGCTGGGGGCTTGGGCAAAGGCGTTTTCTGTACACACTTACAAGATGCGCCTGAGGGGTGCCGCCGTGCGTACCGCTTTAATTCTCTTTCTTCTTCTTCGCTCTGCGGTGCCTGCGGCGTAGAATGCGGAACACGAGGACGCAGACGGCGACGATGGCGATGAAGGGCAGGGCGGCCACCAGGAAGACGGCCATGTCCTCCGCAAAGTCGCGGAAGGCATTGAAGCCGGCGCTCAGGGCACTGCCGAGGCGCTCCAGGAAGGTCGCGTCCTGGTTCACGATGGTTTCGGCTTCCTTCTCCTCGCGCAGGGTGATGCTCACGGTGGATTCAGACACCTTGCTGTCGGTGGAGTTGAGCGAGGCCTGCAGGCGGTCGATGGTATACTGGGTGTCCGCGATCTGGCTCTCGAGCTGGAGCAACTCGGTGAGGGAGGCGGTTTCCGTCATCAGGGAGCGCAGGCGGGCCATCAGGTCGCGCTGAGTCTGCAGGCGGGAGGCCGTGTCGTAGTAGCTGTCGGTGACGTCGCTGGCGGTCTCCTCACGGGCGGTGAGGCGGCCGAGGCCTTCCGTGCCGGCGAGGAAGCCGTCCAGCGCCTCGGCGGGAATGCGCAGGGTCCGGTTCCCGCGCCGCAGGCTGCCGCTGCCGACCGTCATGTTCTCCCAGCTCACGCGGCCGCCGGCGCTCTCGCAGGCCGCCTTCAGGGTGGCGAGCGTGTCGTCGAACTGGCGCGTGGTCATGGTCAGCGAGACATTGCGGATGATCTTGCTCGCGCGGGTTTCCCCGGCCCCTTCGGCCGGGGCCTCCTCCATCTCTGCCATTTCAGCCATCGCGGCGGGCATGGAGTTGTATCCCGCTCCGCTGTCGTAGCTGGCGCCCGTGGCGAGCATCGGCATGCCGTAATCCGCGTCCGCGCTTTCGACCGCGATTTCTTCGACGTCCTCCATCACGGCGGGCGATGTGCTGGCGTATGTGCTGTCGGAAACGCCGGCTTTGCGGCGCACAGTCCGGGCGGGCAGATCGTCACGGGTCAGCAGGGTGCCGCCGACCACGAACACCAGCGCGGCGGCCCAGGCCAGGACGCGCCGCGCGCGCGGCTGCAGGCGGATGATTTTCCCGGAGACTGCGGTTTCCTTTTCGTTTTCTTTCACGGTTTGGGCTTTGACTGCTTCACGGTTTTCCATGGCGTCCTCCTTTACACGCTCCATCCAGCGCTGATGAAGGCTGTTCGGCATCGCGGGCACGGGTTCGTCCTCTCCCAGGCTGGCAAGGTCATCGCGGAGGGCTTCCATCCCGGCCCGCAGCGCGCGGCAATCGGGGCAGGTCTGCTCGTGCAGCGCCATCGCCTCGCGCGCTTCCCCGGAAATCGTGCCCTCCATCAGGCTGTTCAGGAGGACTTCATATTCCTTACAGGTCATGCTTTCGCCCTCCCTTCACCTGATTGGACGCATCCCCGTCGAAATAGTTCCACAGTTCCAGTTGTTTTTTCAGCGCGGCGCGGCCCCGGCTGATGCGGCTCTTGACCGTGCCGACGGGCAGCCCCAGCGACTGCGCGATCTGATCGTAGCCCTCGCCCTTCACGGCGGAGCGCACGAGCGGCGCGCGCATCTCCTCCGGCAGCGTGTCCAGGGCGGCCAGCAGCATGGTTCGCTTCTCCCGGCGGAGGGCGGCGTCCTCCGGGCCGGCCGAGGGATCGGACGGCGTCCAGCCCGCCTCGCTCAGCTCCTCCAGTGACGCCGCGCCGCGGCTCTTGCGCCGGCGCAGGGCGTCCAGACAGCAGCGCACCGCGATCTGATAGATCCACGTAGAAAATCTGGCCTCGCCGCGGCAGCTGCCAATCGACTGCCAGGCCTTGAGCATGGTCTCCTGCATGGTGTCAGCGGCGTCCTCCGCGGAGCCCATCATGCGCGCGCACACGCGCCAGACAAGGGGCTCGCAGGGCGTCGCCAGACGCTCAAAGGCGGCCGTGTCGCCGCTTTGGGCGAGACGAAGAAGCTCGGCTTCCTGCACAGGATCACCTCCTATGAGTAGGACGAATCGAAACGGCGAATGGTTCCCGGAACGGCTTTTTCAGCCGGCAAACGTCAGACAGCGGCGCTGAAGCCGGAAAAGAAAGTTGGGAAAGAAAGGAAAGCATCGCCGGAAAAAGCTATTGCCTGCCGGGCGGATGTGTGTTACAATCATTGCACACATTGCTCAAGCGAGGTGATTGCATGACCTACAAGCGCCTGCAAAAGCGATACGGCGGATTTATGTGCCGTTTCTGCATCAACCAGCACACGCACCGGCACATTCGCCACACTGAATGCAGCTATTATCCCGGAACAGGCCAATGCGCCAGCTGCGGCCGCGAGGCGCACATCGTCAAAGCGCTGAAAATCCGCGGCAAGATCAAGCTCTGGATGGACTGAACCAGTCTCCCCGGCGCTCCCATTTTGTGAAAACGCTCCCTGTGCCCAAGAGGCCGCGGGGAGCGTTTCTTTCATGTATCCGATACTTTATGTCAGCCTGGCCCACCGCCTTGATCACGAGCTCGAAGCGCGAAGGGGTGCAGGGGGCGACCGCAAAGCCCCCTGCCGCGCCCACAGGCGCGGACCCTCCCAAAACGCGAGAGGGCGTAGCGGGCAACTGCAAAGCTCCCTCCCGCGCCTACAGGTGTGGGCCACCCAACCCGCAGTGCGAAGGGGTGCAGGGGGGCGACCGCAAAGCCCCCTGCCGCGCCCACAGGCGCGGACCCTCCCAAAACG
>CAMNLM010000121.1 GCA_946543085.1 uncultured Clostridia bacterium
ACGAGACCGGCTCCATCGGCAAGCGCTACCGCCGCCAGGACGAGATCGGCACGCCCTTCGCCATCTGCGTGGACTTCGACACCGAGTCCACCGGCACCGTGACGGTGCGCGACCGCGACACCATGCAGCAGGAGCGCGTGGCCATCGCCGATTTGAGAAAGTATATCGAAGAGCGCATGGCGTTCTGAGCAGCACCCCCGCGGCCGTCCAATCCGGCTGCGGGGGTCTTTTGACAAGCTGCCAACCGCTGAAGGGAGCTGAACCTCATGAAATGCTACGAAGGCGCGATTCTCTCCGTCAATGAGCGGAATGACGTGTTCCGCTATCTCGTGGAGGACAAGGGGCGCATTGTCTATGTGGGCGACACGCTGCCCGAGGCTTTCCGGAATGCGCAGCGCGTCGCGCTCGGGAAGCGCGCGCTGGTTCCCTCCTTCGCGGACACGCACCAGCACTTCGCCTCCTTCTCCACCTTCCAGGCCGGGCTGAACGTGATGGACGCGGAATCCAACGCGCAGATCGCGGACATGGTGCGGGATTTCGTGAAGCGCTCCAGGGCGAAGACGCTCATCTGCTTCGGCGCGTCCCCCTATTCCGTGCGGGAAGGACGCCTCATCAGCCGGGAGGAGCTGGATGCGGTCTGCCCGGACAAGGAGATCATGGTCGTGAAGTACGACGGGCACGCCTGCATCGTCAACACGAAGCTCCTGGACAAGATGAAAGGCCGGGTGCAGCATCTCCGCGGCTATCACCCGGATACCGGCGAGATGAACCAGGAGGCCTTCTTCCGGTTCTCGGACTACATCTCCAGCTCCCTCTCCCTGATCGACCTGTTCCGCAACATGCAGGACGCCGTGGACTTCATGGCCGCGCGCGGCATCGGCATGGTCAACACGGTCTCCGGCGTGGGCTTCGCCCTGAACCTGGACATCACCTTCGAGAAGATCTTCGCCAAAGCGCTCCGGAACGGCTTCCAGCTCCGCGTTTTCCCGCAGCCGATGAAGATCCGGGTCGCCACGAGCCGCAGGCTCCCCCGCATCGGCGGCTGCTTCGAGAGCGCGCTGGACGGCTGCTCCGGCTCCCACGACGCCGCCATGAACGAGCCCTATACCGACGCGGAGGGCGGCAGCGGCGTCCTGTATTACAGCGACGAGAAGGTCACCGCCTTCTGCAAGGAGGCCAACCGCGCCGGCCTGCAGATCGAGATGCACGCCATCGGCGACAAGGCCTTCGACCAGGCGGCAAGGGCGCTGAAGGCGGCCCTCGACGATTGCCCCAGGGAAGACCACCGCCATGGCATCATCCACGACTGTCTGCCCACGGAGGCGGGCATCCGCATCTGCCGGGACTACCACATCCAGATGCCGGTGCAGAGCGCCTTCATCCACTGGAAGCAGGAGCCGGACGAGTACCTGACGTCGATCATGGGCGCGGAGCGCGTCTCCCGCCTGAATCCCATCCGCACCTTCCGCGACAACGGCATCGTCGTCTCCTTCGGCTCGGACGCCCCGTGCACCACCCCCGATCCCATCGTGTGGATGGACAAGGCCGTGAACAACGGATCTGAATCCGTCACGGTCCAGGACGCCCTGCGCATGTGCACGATCAACGGCTACTACGCCACCTTCGACGACAGGGAGCGCGGCAGCCTGGAGACCGGCAAGATCGCGGACATGGTCCTTCTCTCCGAAAACCCCTACGAGGCGGGCGCGGACCGCATCCGGGACATCCGGGTCGAGAAGCTGATTCTCGGCGGAGAGGATTACCGGTCCTGCAAGCGCCCCGTCGGCAAGGCCATCCTGGACGGCCTGACGAACGGGAGCAGGAGTTACTGATCCGCATCAAAGAAGGGCCGCGCAGGCTCTTCTTTTTTTACCTCTCTCGCAGCCTTCCCCGGTATCCCACGTTCTTCCCCTGCTTCCCTGTTTTTTCCCTGCGCGGCCTTCCCCGGTGTGACAGACCGGTTTTCCGCGCGCAAAAAAACCAGCCGAAGCTGGTTTTGCGAGGTGCCATCCGGATTTGAACCGGAGAATGAAGGTTTTGCAGACCTTTGCCTTACCACTTGGCTATGGCACCCTAAAAAAATGGAGCGGTAGACGAGGCTCGGACTCGCGACCTCCACCTTGGCAAGGTGGCGCTCTACCAACTGAGCTACTACCGCATAAAGATGAGATGTGCCTTGGGGCGGAATCGAACCACCGACACGCAGATTTTCAGTCTGCTGCTCTACCGACTGAGCTACCAAGGCAGATGCGACCCGGAAGGGGCTCGAACCCTCGACCTCCAACGTGACAGGCTGGCGCTCTAACCAACTGAGCTACCGGGCCACAATTTGGTGGGAACAACAGGGCTCGAACCTGTGACCCCCTGCGTGTAAAGCAGGTGCTCTTCCAGCTGAGCTATGCTCCCCTGTCAGGACTTGCCCCTTGCTCTCCAAACTGTGCCGCGCGGCTTGCACCGTGCTTTGTTATGATAGCGCATCTTCTCCTGTTTGTCAAGGGGAAAATGCACTTCAGCGGATGGAAAATTTGTAACAAATGGGCGAAGGGCGGGCGGGGATATCCGTATGCTTTCATAGCGTCCTTCCGGATGCCCCGTCCGCCCGTGTTTTTCCTGTCAGTCGCCCAGGGCAGCTTCGCCCTCGGCGGGCTCCGCTTCCTCCCCTGCCTCCCCTGCTTCCGCCGGCTCTCCCAGCCGGGCGCCGACGATGGCCTGGCTCCAGGTCACGCGCTGGTCGACCCTGTAGTTCTGCAGCGCGTCGGTGTAGAAGTCGAAGTAGATGTTGCTGTAGACGGGGATCATCGGCAGGATCTCGTTGAAGCGCTCCTGGAAGGCGATCCAGTGCTCCATGTAGCTCAGCACGTCGCCGGGCTCCGTTTTGCGCATCGCCACGGCCTCGCCGTAGAGCTTCTCGTCGCTGAGGTTGGTATAGGACCAGCCGTGCGTGTCGGCCGCGTGCGCCTCGTTCTCCGCCTCCAGCGTCTGGAAGTGGACGGAGGGATCGTACACCATGTCGTCAAAGTTGGTGGCGAGGTAGATCATGTCCTCGTCCCGCTCGCCCTGCTTGTACCACCGGGTGAGCAGTTCGGCCATGGGCACAGCCTCCATCGTCAGGCGGATGCCGACGTGCTCCAGGTGCTCCGCGAGGTTCGTCTGCAGGGACTCGAAGACGTTGTTGCCGACCGGGTAGATCAGCTTCAGGTCGAGCACGCCGCCGTCCTTCTCCAGGATGCCGTCGCCGTTGCGCGTCCAGCCGTCCGCCGCCAGCAGCTCCGCCGCGCGTTCCTCGTCCACGGTGTAGGGCGTCAGGCCGTCGAGGTTCAGCCGCTCAAAGGCGGCCAGCCGGGCCTCGTAGGCGGCGTTGGCTGCCGCGTCGTTCGCGTCCTCCGGCGGCTGCACCGGATAGGCCGACGTGCCCGCGATCAGGCCGTACATCCACTGGCCGACGCCGTAGAAGCCGTCGACCCGCAGGCCGAACGCGCCGGTGTAATCGCTGACGATGGCGTCGCGGTCCATGCACCAGGCGATGGCCTGGCGCACCGCCTCAGAGGAAACGGTCGGCCGCTCGCACGCAAAGCTGATATAGCTCAGGCCGATGCGCGGATAGTTTTGCCAAGCCAGCCCGGCCTCGGACATCTGCAGCATGGAAGCCGTGATGCTGTCGGCGCGGGTCATCTTGTTGATCAGCTGGAACTCGCCGGAGACCAGCTTTTCGACCATCGTGTCGTTCTCGGCGAGCGTGAAAACCAGGGGCGTGATGGTCGGCACCTCGCCGTAGGCGTTCCCCTTGTAATAGGGATTGATCTCGAATTCCGCCGTCACGCCGTCCCAGGAGAGCAGCCTGTAGGGGCCGCTGGTCACCGAGGGATGCGACAAATAGCCGGTCTCCGGGTCCAGGATGGTGGCGCGCAGGAGCTCCGCGCTGAAGACAGGCTCCGTCACAGCGGGGTCGATGTTCGCCAGATAGACGCCGCTGCCGTCGTCCCGGACGGTGACGCCGGGGGCGATCACGGAGATCGGATACGGGCGGCACATCAGCAGACCCATCTCGTAGAAGAAGGGCAGGTAGTTGTGGTCGAGGGTGACGGCTAGGGTGGTGTCGTTCACCACACGCACGCCCGCCAGGTAGGGCACATCGCCCGCCAGGTAGCCCGCGTAGCCGAGGATCTGCTCGCGGCGCAGCGGGGTGCCGCCGATCTTCGCGATCTCTGGGGAGAGCGTCAGCAGGTAGGAGAAGGCATAGTCCCAGGCGGTGATCCTCGTGCCATCGCAGTAGAAGAGGTCGTCGAAGATCTGGAGCGTGTAGCTCCGGTCGCCCGCGGCGTTCTGCGTCACGGCGATGCCCTCGACCACCGAGGGGTCGGCGGTGAACATGCCGGCTTCGCCGTTCCACATGACCAGGTCATAGCCGTGCAGCAGTTCCTTCACGTCGTCGTCCGCCGTGTCGTTGCCCCACAGCTCGGTGAAGAATTCGCCGCGCATGGGTGTGGGATTGGCTGCGACGAAGGGCCTCGCCGGTTCTTCATCCGGCGTGCCCTCTGCCAGTGCCGCAGCCTGGAAGAGGAGGAGCGCCGCCAGCAGCATGGCTGCGATTCTTTTCATCGGTCATCCCTCCGTGATTGTGTTGAAGTGTACGGTTCTTTATTTCGCCGGGCTGGGGCGCGGAGCGCTCCGCGCCCCTGTGGGTCTTACTCGAGGCAGTCGCCGATGTGGATATAGATTTCGCCCAGGCCCAGAGGCGTACCGAAGTCGTCGATGACCACCGTGTCATCCGGGCTGGCCGGCGGGATCGGCCGCGGAGTCGGCGGGTTCGGCGGTCCGGGCGGTGTGGATCCGGGGATCCTGGTGTTGACGAAGGTCGTCACCGTGCCCGTGGTCGTCACGCTCGACTGCCGATAGTTCGGAATGTCAGGCTCCACCCATCTGTAGACAAGGCCCTTGCCCGCCGCGTGCACCGGCACCTTCACCGTCGCCTGCCAGTTGTTGGTCGAAGTCAGCGTCGCGGTGTAGGAGCTGCCGTCGCTGCCGATCAGGTAGACATTGAGCAGCACCGGACGTTTGGCGGAGTTGTTGTCCTCCCAGATCTTGCGCACCGTGAGCGCGACCGTCTCGGGCGTGTGCGTGTTGGTCAGGGTGGTCAGGTGGCCGTCGGTGACGCTGCTGGTCTGTCTGTAGCCCGCCTGCGCGGCCTCGCGCCAGGTGTACGCAATCAAGCGCTCGCCGTCGGCCAGCGGCAGGTTGGTGATCTGGGCGCTCCAGTTGTTCTCCTCGCTCAGCGTCACGCTCCGGACGAACGCATTGTCCGCGTAGAGGCCCACCTGGAGCGACTCGGGACGGATGCCGTCGCGGTTGTCGTCGTCGTCCCAGACCTTCCGCACGGCGGCGTAGGTGGAAACCTGGGTGTTGGTCAGCCAGGTGTAGTGTTCAAAGCTGGAGATGCCCGTCCGCTCGTAGTTCGGCACATCGGGCTCCACCCACTTGTAGTCGATCGGGACGCCCTGCTCGTACTCGTAGAGGTTCTCGACGGCGGCTGTCCACTCGTTTGCCTCGCTCACGGTGACCGTCGCGACAGGCTCGCCGTTGGCGGTCAGCGTGAAGTCGAGGGTCTGCGGGCGCGCGCCGTCCGCGTTGTCGCGGTCGTTCCACTGCTTCTTCACCGCCTTGTAGGTGCGGATCGGCTCGTGGGTGTTGGTCAGCGTG
>CAMNLM010000122.1 GCA_946543085.1 uncultured Clostridia bacterium
GCGCGTGATGTGCCACGGCACAAGCGACCACTGCCGTCCTTCCTTCACCTATGCCGGCATCCAGGACTGCGTGGCGGCGACGCTGGTGCAGGATGGCGACAAGAAGTGCCGCTTTGCCTGCCTGGGCCTGGGAACCTGCGAAAAGACCTGCCCCTTTGACGCGATTCACATTGACAAGGCGCGCCGCATCGCAGTGGTGGATGAGGATAAGTGCCAGAGCTGCGGCAAATGCGTGGAAGCCTGCCCGCGTGACGTGCTCCAGATCCGCCCTGTGAGCCAGCGCGTCGATCCGCTCTGCCACAACACGGATCTCGGCAAGAAGGTCAGCGACGTCTGCAACATCGGCTGCATCTCCTGCCAGAAATGCGTGAAGGCCTGTAAGTTTGACGCCATCACGATGGTGAACAACATCCCGGTGATCGACCACAGCAAGTGCCGTCACTGCATGATGTGCGCGGAAGCCTGCCCGACGAACGCGATGTGGGCGTCCTTTGAGGAGCGCCTGGTGGCGTAAATCAACCGGGATGCCTGCATCGGCTGCGGCATGTGCAAGCGCAACTGCGAGTTCGGCGCAATCGCCGGCGAACCCCGCAAGCCGCACGTGGTGAACGCTGCCTGCACAGGCTGCGGTGTCTGCGCGACCAAGTGCCCGAAGAAGTGCATCCGCATGGAAGTGCGCGAGAAGGAGCGCGATCCGCGCATGGCGCTGCCCGTGGAAAAGCCGGCGCCGAAGCCTGTGGCGGCAAAGCCTGCAGCCAGTGCTGCCGCGCCGGCCGCAAACACCGCCGCTCCTGCCGCTGCTCCCAAGGCAGAAGGGGAAGCGACCAAGTAATCCACCCAAAACCATTTGCACCCTGTTCAAAACGAGCAGGGTGCTTTCATTTTCGATATGCAAAGGATGGAGGTGTTTCACCGATGGAGAAAGGCCGCACAATCCGTGCAATCAGGAATCTCCAGAGATTGAAACAAAGCCTCTGTCCATCTCAGATATGCGCGCGCATCCATCTGCTCCTGTCTCAAATGATGATTCTTTCAAGCCATAAGAAAAGCGGCCCGAAGGCCGCAGAAGGTTTCAAAGGATTACTCGAAGACGAGATTCAGGTACTGATCATAACTGATCCAGGCTTCTCCGTTGTGATACTGCACGGTGACATTGACTTTCATCGGTTCCGGAATCGGGAGCGTGATGAGCCAGGAACGGCTTGCGTCATCCGACGCAACGAGCACGATGTTGGCGGACAGTGTTTCTCCGCTGTCCGAGATCAGCCGCACATCTTCCACTGCGCTGCTGGTCGTCACAGAGAAATTGACCATGGACGGCGCACGGCCGGTCACAGGGGCGCCGTTGAAGCCCAGCACCTCTGCAGGTACAGATGCTGGCACGGTTTCGGTGGCGGCAACAGGAGCGGAGGCGGGCAGGAAGCGATTGACAAGGCTCCGATACTGTCCGAGCAGGCCGCCCGCATTGGACGGAATCAGGAAATAGCCACCGACGAGCAGGGCAATGAGCAGCAGGACGATGATCAGCACGATCAACCATCCACGGTGCGGCCGATCTGAGTCGGGGCTCTTGTAGGTTTCCTCGACAGGCACGTGGCTTTGCAGCGCTTCGCTGGATTGGACAGCGGTGGGATAGGAGGTATCGTCCAGCGAGACCTTGCGGACAGGGCCGGGTCGGCGGGTTGGCGTGAAGTCCAGCTTGCTGTCTGTGCTGCGGGGACGGGGCGTTTCGGCGGAGGAAACGCCTAGATCCAGCGGCGCAAAGGCTGCCTGCCTTGGCCTATCCACATCTGCTGCATTCTCGCCGCTGTTCCAGTCGGAAGGCGCGTGCAAAGGCGCAAGATCCGGATTCAGTGGGCGTGTCGGCTCCGGGGTTCGGGTCTGGAAATCGACAGGCACAGGGGCTTTAGCGGCCGGCTCGGCTGCAGGCGCTTCAGTCTGCTGCATATAGCGGTCCGCCCGGCGGCGGCGCGGCGCGGCCTGTTGCGCGCTTTCATTCATCGCTTTGCGTTCAAGTTCGCTCAAGGTGCATTCTCCTTTGCGCCGGACCGCACAGACACTCATGCCGTCCGGATATACTTGTTCTTTCCTATCATAACACAAAAGAATGATTCTGTACATCTTTTTACAGCCTGAACCGTTTATTTTACAGAATATGCCGCCTTCACACGGAGAAGGTGTATCCGAACAAAGATCGACAAAGATGTGCGGAAAGGGGCAAAATAGCCGTTGACATCAACCTTTGTAGGGTTTAGAATAAGGTGTAAAGCGCCACGTCTTTACGAAATACGAACAATCAGGAGAGGATGACCATGCTGACTTATCCCATGGATGTGGCTGGACTGCGCCGCGATCTGCCGATCTGCCGGGTGACCGACGATCTGTATATCGGGGCTTTTGTCATTTTCGGAGACTGCGAACTGACCCAGGCCTGCGCATCTGAGCTGCTGAAGCGCGCGCCGGAATACGATTACCTGATCACGGCCGAGTCGAAGGGCATTCCGCTTGCCTATGAAATGGCCCGCCAGAACGGCGACAAAAAGTGGATGCTTGCGCGCAAAGGCGCGAAGCTGTATATGCGCGATGTGATGTCCGTTGAGGTGAAGTCCATCACGACTGCGGCTGTGCAGAAGCTCTTCCTGGACGGCAACGACGCGGCGATGATGCGGGGCAAGCGGATCCTCATTGTCGACGACGTGATTTCCACCGGCGAATCGCTGGCCGCTCTTGAAGCGCTGGTAAATAAGGCCGGCGGCGAAATCGTGGGACGCATGGCGATTCTTGCGGAAGGCGACGCCCAGAAGCGGGATGATCTGATCTATCTGGCGAAGCTGCCGGTCTTCAACGCCAAGGGCGAAGTGATCGGCTGAGCGGATATGAAAACCGGGGGTGTGCAGGAGACAGCATTCTCCCCGGTTTTCGTTCATCTGCGGAAGGCTGGCCGGACCGTGAATCAGTTTTATTCATGCTGGTGTGGAAAATTGCTCAAATTGGTGCGTTTTCCCAGCGGAAAGGGCCGTATCACCCGTTGACGAATAAGCCAAGGAATAGTAAAATATTTAATAAGATCCCGATCGTGGGAAAAGAATCAGGAGGTGGTTCTGATGAACCTGTTGAACGCTTCTGTCAAAGCTGCACCCAAGAGGCCCATCCGTGTGCTGCAATTTGGCGAGGGCAACTTTCTGCGCGCCTTCGTCGACTACATGATCGATATTGCGAACGAGAAAACTGATTTTAACGGCGGCATCGTGCTTGTGAAGCCGATCCCGTTCGGTACGCTGGAGCAGTTCCGCAAACAGGACTGCCGCTACACCGTGCTTCTGCGCGGCATCCGCGACGGTCAGCGCTATGAAGAGACCCGCATGATCACCTCTGTCGAGGACGTGGTGGACACAGGCGAAGACTATGACCGCTATATGGACTATGCAAAGCTGGACACCCTGCGCTTCGTCGTCAGCAACACCACCGAGGCCGGCATTGTGTTGGACGAGAGCGACAGCTTTGACGCCCGCCCGCCCAAGACCTTCCCAGGCAAGCTGTGCAAGTTCCTCTATGAGCGCGCTGTGCACTTCGACTATGCCGCGGACAAGGGCCTTGTGATGCTGCCGGTTGAGCTGATCGACGACAACGGCATCATGCTCAAGAAGTGCGTCAAGGCGCTGGCGAAGATCTGGAAGCTGGGCGAGCGCTTTGAACAGTGGCTGGACGAAGCCTGTGTCTTCACCTCCACTCTGGTGGACCGCATCGTGACGGGCTATCCGCGCGGCGAGGACACCCAGATCTGGAAGCGCTTTGGCTATGAAGACCACCTGCTGGTCACGGCTGAGCCCTTTGGCCTGTGGGTCATTGAATCCGCGAAGGACATCTCCAAGGAACTGCCCCTGCCGGACTGCGGCCTTCCGGTCATCTTCACGGACAACCAGAAGCCCTACAAGCAGCGCAAGGTGCGCATCCTGAATGGCGCGCACACCTCCTTTGTGCCGATGGCCTTCCAGTGCGGCTACGACGATGTCCTGTCCTCCATGAACGACAAGGCAATCGCGGCCTTCATGCACGACACGATCCACAATGAAGTGATTCCGACCCTGACGCTGCCGAAGGAAGACCTGCTCGCCTTCGCCGATGCGGTGACGGAGCGCTTCAGCAATCCCTACATCAAGCACATGCTGCTGGCCATCTGCCTGAACAGCGTCAGCAAGTGGCGCGCCCGCTGCCTGCCCAGCCTGGAAGGCTACGTCGAAGCGACCGGCAAGCTGCCGCCGCATCTGACCTTCTCCCTGGCCGCGCTCATCAGCCTCTATCGGGGCGGCAAGCTGGGCGAGGACGGCAAGCTGCACTGCCTGCGCAATGGACAGCCCTATGAGCTGCAGGATGACGCCCGCGTGCTCAAGTTCTTCTCCGACAATGAGAAGACCGACAGCGCAGCTCTCGCGCATGCCTTCCTGACCGACACCGAAAACTTTGGCCGCGACCTGACCGAGATCCCCGGCCTGGAGCAGGCTGTTGTGGAAGCGCTCGACGACATTGCCGCGAACGGCATGAAAGCCGCGCGCGAAAAGCGTTTTGAGGTGAAAGCATGACCGATGTGGTTCGCATCCGTCCGGAGGATATGGTCGCCGTCGCGCTGAAGCCGCTCGAGAAGGGCACGACCGTGCATGTCGACAACCTCGCCGTGACGCTGACGGAAGACATCCCGATGGGACACAAGATCGCGCTGTGTCCGATCGCTGAGGGCGAGAAGGTCATCAAGTACGGGTTCCCCATCGGTGTGGCGACCGCGCCGATTGCTGTGGGCGAGCATGTGCACACGCACAATCTGCACACCGGCCTCTCCGGCGCACAGACCTATGAGTGGAAGCCCACGCATCCTGAGGACGCGCATGTGCAGCCGCTGACCTTCCAGGGCTATCGGCGCGCCAACGGCAAGGTGGGCATCCGGAACGAGATCTGGATTCTCCCGACCGTCGGCTGTGTGAACGACGTGGCGGAAGCCATCGCCAGGAAAGCCCAGAAGCTCGTGCATGGGCCCGTGGAAGGCGTTTACGTCTTCGGCCATCCCTATGGCTGCTCTCAGCTGGGCGAAGACCAGGAGAATACCCGCAATGTGCTGGCCGATCTGGCCTGCCATCCGAACGCCGGCGGCGTGCTCCTGCTGGGCCTGGGCTGTGAGAACAGCGGCATCCGGGAGATCCTGCCTCGCATGAAGGACGCAGACATGAACCGAGTTCGCACGCTCATCTGCCAGGAATCCGAGGATGAGGTGATGGATGGCTTGCGGCTGGTGGAAGAGCTTGCGACTCAGATGGCGGATGACAAGCGCACGCCCTGCGACACCTCTGACCTGATCGTCGGCCTGAAGTGCGGCGGCTCCGACGGACTGAGCGGCATTACCGCCAATCCGACCATCGGCGGCTTCTCGGATCGCCTGATTGCCCGCGGCGGCTCGACGATTCTGACCGAGGTTCCCGAAATGTTCGGCGCAGAGACCATCCTGATGGGCCGCTGCGAGGACGAAGAGACCTATGGCAAGACGGTCTCGCTGATCAACAACTTCAAGAACTACTTTGAGAGCGCGCACCAGCCTGTGTATGAGAACCCGTCTCCCGGAAACAAGGCGGGCGGCATCACGACGCTCGAGGACAAATCGCTCGGCTGCACGCAGAAGAGCGGCA
>CAMNLM010000123.1 GCA_946543085.1 uncultured Clostridia bacterium
GTTTGCGGCCAACGGCACCATCGCCTCCATCCGCAACTCCCTCTTCGTCTCCATCACGGCCGGCATCATCTGTATGTTCCTGGGCACCCTGGTCGCCTACGTCGTGCAGAAGATCCGCCCGAAGGGCAAGGGCGTGCTGGAGGTCATCTCCATGCTGCCCTATGCCATCCCTGGCACGGTGCTCTCCATCGGCGTGATCCTCGCCTGGAGCGGACGCATCGCGGGCATCAACCTCTACAACACCATCTGGATCATCCTGGTAGCCTACCTGGCCCGCTACCTGAGCTTCAGCATGAAGACCTCCTCGGCCGCCCTGCTGCAGGTGCACTCCTCGCTGGAGGAGGCGGCCCGCGTCTGCGGCGCGAGCCACACGGAGAGCCTGGCGGACATCACGCTGCCGCTGATCCGTCCAGCCATGGTCTCCGGCTTCTTCCTGATCTTCCTGCCGGCCATGCGTGAGGTCACGACCTCCATCCTGCTCTATGGCCCCTACACCCGCACCCTGGGCGTGCAGATCTACTCCCTGCGCGACGCCGGCATGATCCCGCAGGCGGCAGCCCTCGCGACGGTTGCCATCGGCATCATCATCATCCTGAACACCATCGTCACCAAACTCACCAAGGACAGGAAGGGGGTTTAAGCCATGGCGGATCAGATTGTGCTGGACCATGTCACAAAAAAATTCACCACCAAGACGCTCGGCGACATCGTGGCCGTGGATGACTTCAACCTCCGCGTGCACGAGGGCGAGTGCTTCTCCTTCCTGGGCCCCTCCGGCTGCGGCAAATCGACCACCCTGCGCATGATCGCCGGCTTCGAGGATCTGACCGAGGGCGAGATCGAGCTGTGCGGCAAGCTGGTCTCCAGCAGCAAGAAAAACCTCTACGTGCCGCCCGAGGAGCGCGGCCTGGGCATGGTGTTCCAGGCGTTCGCCGTGTGGCCGCACATGAACGTCTTCGAGAACGTGGCCTTTCCGCTGCGCATCCAGAAGATCAACAAGACCGACATCGTCAAGCGCGTCAACGAGGCGCTGCACCACACCAGCCTCACGGGCCTGGAGAACGTCTTCCCCGGCGACCTGTCCGGCGGCCAGCAACAGCGCATCGCCTTGGCCCGCGCCATCGTGACGAACCCGAAGGTGATGCTGCTGGACGAGCCGCTGTCCAACCTCGACCCCAAGCTGCGCGAGACCATGCGCTTTGAGATCAAGGCCCTGCAGCGCAAGTTCAACTTCACCATCATCTTCGTGACCCACGACCAGAGCGAGGCCATGGCCATCTCCGACCGCATGATGGTCTGCGACATGGGCAAGATCATGCAGATCGACACGCCCGAGAACCTCTACAACAAGCCCTGCAACCGCTTCGTGCACAACTTCCTGGGCGAGAGCACCTTCATCCATGTGGTGGTGAAGGACGGCAAGGCCTACCCGAAGGGGCACATGGAGCAGCCGCTTGACCTGACGGTGCCGAAGGACACCGCGAGCGAGATGGTGGTGGCGACCCGCCCGAACGAGATCGCCCTCACCGGCCCGGGCGACGGCGGCTTCACGACGCACATCGAGAAGCGCATCTTCCTGACCGACCGCACCGAGTACCTGGTGCCCATCGGCGACCAGCTGCTGAAGGTGCAGACCCCGCACCGCGTGACCTTCGCCAAGGGCGAGGCCTGCGCCGTGCACCTCGTGGATCCGATGTGGTATCCGGCCGACGACGAGGCGGCCGACAAGGAACGCGCGAGGCGTCAGCTTGTCTGACAAAACGGCTGATATCGAACGACGCCGGGAGCAGGAACCGATCCTGTTCCCGGCTTTTTGTGCGCAGGGGGACGAACAGGGGCGCGGGCTGCGCCTCCCTGTCTGCTTCTGCGCTTCCGGCTGAAAGAGGCTTGTGCGGGCGCGCCGCCTGTGCTATCATGGAGATGGGAAATGAAGGAAACGAGAAAACGGTCCCCTTCTATGAGAAGCTCGGCATGAAGCGGGCGGACGATGTGATGCAGTACAACCACGTGGAATGGCAGTGAAACCCTCGCAGCGCGAAAACGCCGGTATGGATACAAGGGGTTTCTTCCCGTATCCGGGCAGGCGCATGCGCCAGATTCTTCGCTGGCCTATGCCTGACGGGCGGACGCGATACACCGTGAAGCGCGCTTGAAGAACGGAGCGGCAAAACGCTCATAATACAACAGCGGGAGCGCTGTCCCATGCCGGGACGGCGCTCCCGCTGCTCTGGACGGGGAAGTTAACAGCCGGCGCGTCCGATGCCCACCGGCGTTTTTTCGCGGCCTCATGGAATCGGATCGTCCGCTGCGCCGGGGCTGTCCGGCGGCTGCCAGAGAAACAGCCCCTCCGCGGCGGCCAGGCTTTGCAGCAGCTTCAGCACGGCGTCCGACGGGTGATAGACGGTCATGCAGACGTCGCCGCTGAAAAGCGTGATCAGGCTGTCCTGCGAGGGCAGCAGGATGTTCAGACTGCTGTCCGGGTCTGCGATCCAGGACAGGAGCTCCTCCGGCGTGGGGTTTCGCACAAAGCCTTCGCGCCCCAGAAGCAGGACGTCCAGATCGAAATAACAGTTCAGCTTCAGCAGGAGGGAGCAGAACTTCCGGCGGAGCGCTCCGATCTGCGGCTCGCGCAGCCAGAAGTCTTCCACCGCGAAATACTGTCCCTCGCTTCCCGCGGGAACCTGCCGGGGCAGCGGGTCGATCACCATAAAGGCCGCCTCGAGCAGGCGCTCCACGCGCTCCTCTCTGTCCATACACATCCCTCGCGATGCTGTCATTTGTCGGGCGTCCCGAGCATCCGGCCCTGCAGGCCTCCGCGCCGGCCCCGCCGATGGCCGGAACCTCTGCAGTCCGGCTCACTGAAGAAATCCCGCCCGCCGCCGCGAAGGATGGCGGGGCGCTCGGCCAAAGGCTCGCCTTCCCGGCTGTTCAGAAGAGACCCAGCAGGCCGAGCGCAAGGCCGCCCGCGCCGCACAGCAGCATGGTCAGGATGGGGTTCGTCTTCCACTTCCGCAGGGCCGCGAAGGCCGCCGCGAAGAGGGCGATGCCCGCCCACTGGGCGTTGTCGGGCGCGATCCGGCTCTGCCCGCCGAAGGCGATCTGCAGCAGCATGTTCAGGCCGGCCGCGAAGATCAGCGCGACCACGGCGGGCCGCAGGGAGGCCAGCACGCTCTGCAGCATGGGCAGCTCCCGGTACTTCCTGTAGACGCAGGCGAGCAGGGAAACGATGATGAGCGAGGGCAGGATGCACCCGAAGGTGGCAATCACCGCGCCGGGGACGCCCGCGATCCTGAGACCCACGAACGTCGCGCCGTTGACTGCGATGGGCCCGGGGGTCATCTCCGCGATGGCCGCCAGATCCATGAACTGCCCCGCGGTCAGCCAATGGTGCACCTCCACGGTCTGGTTCCGGATCAGGGGAATCGCCGCGTAACCGCCGCCGACGGAGAACAGGCCGATCTGCACAAAGCTCAGGAAGAGCTGAAGGAGGGTCATGCTTTCCCGCCCTCCTTCCGGTTCAGCAGGGCCATCCCGGCGCCGACAGCGGCGGCGCACAGGATGATCCAGACCACGTTGACCCCGAAGAAGAAGGTGGCCGCGAAGGCGGCGGCCATCACCGCGAGATGGACTCCCTGCCTTGCCTGAACGACTTTCAGGCCGAGGCTCACGGAGATGTCCAGGATCACGGCCGCCACGCCGCAGGACATGCCCTTGAGAACCAGCGCCACATAGCGGTTCGCGGCGAACAGCTGATAGAACACCGAGATCACCGAGAGGATGACCATGGGCGGGATGATCGTGCCCAGGACGGAGACCGCCATGCCGGCCAGCCCGCCGGCCTTCCAGCCGACGAGGATCGCCGCGTTGACCGCGATGGCCCCGGGGCTGGACTGGGCGAGGGCCGTCATGTCCAGCATCTCCTGCTCGTCGATCCAGTGCAGCTCATCCACAAATTTGCGCTTCATGAACGTGACGATCACGAAGCCGCCGCCGAAGGTGAACGCGCTGATCGCGAGCATGCTGAAAAACAGGGTCAGCAGCCGTTTGCCTCTGCTTTGTTCCATTGCAATCCCCTTGTCTGCTTGATGAGATTTTCTGTCCCGGCGGCCGCTGGAATGCTGTCGTGCCTTCCGCTTTTCCCGGTCCAACCGCTCAGAGATCCAGCCCCTCGAAGCCCTCCCAGACGGGCTTTCCGGCGTAGGTGTGGATCTCACGCCTGCCGATGCGCGCCTCGTAGACGGCCCTGGCGAGGGCCTCCTGCTCCATCTCCCCGGGATAGACCGAGATCGGCGCGATCCAGCCGCACATCTTCCGCAGCGTCTCGATCAGGTCGGGGAAGCGCATGTAGCCGCCCGTCAGCAGAATGCCGTCCACCTCGCCGCAGAGGACAGCCGCCATCTCGCCGATCATCTTGCCGATCTGATAGACCATGCCGTCCCACACAAGGCGGGCCTTCCGGTCGCCCGCCAGCACGCGGCGGTGGATCTCGTCGCCGTCCGCCGTGCCGAACATGCTGACGAAGCCGCCGGAGCGTGAGCACATCCGCCGGACATCGTCGGTGGAGTGGGCGTCGATGTAATCCATCAGGGGCAGGATCGGCACCGAGCCGATGCGCGTGGGTGTGTAGGGGCCGTCGCCGCCCGCCCCGACGTTGCCGTCCACCATGCGGCCCCGGAGGTGCGCGTTGACCGTGATGCCGCCGTCGATGTGCGCGACGATGAAGTTGCACGTCTCATAGGTTTTCCCGAGGGAGCGCGCGTGCTTGCGGGCGACGGCTTTCTGGTTGAGAACGTGGAACTGGGCGGTGCGGTAGAGGTAGCGGATACCGGTCAGGCGGGCCAGATCGCTCAGCTCGTCCACATTGGTCGGGTCGAGGGTGTAGGCGGGCTTTCCGTATTCGAGCCCCAGCTCGTAGGCGAGCATCACGCCCAGCTTGGCGGGGTGGTCGCTGCCGCCCACGGCGTTCACCGTATCCTGGTAGAGCCGCTCGTCGATGAGGGTCACACCCTCGCGCTGCGAATAGGCGCTGCCGCCCCGGCCCACGAAGCAGTCGACGCCGCTGACGGGATAGCCATGGCTGTCCATCAGGGAGAGAATCAGCGCCTTCCGGAACGGCATCTGGTCGTTCACCGTGGGGTAGCGCAGGAGCTCCGGCGCGTCGTGGAACACGTTTTCCTCGAACAGCACCTGCTCGTCCTCGAACAGGCTGACCTTGGTGGAGGTGGAACCGGGATTGATGACAAGGAGCTTCATCGGTGGGTGCCTCTCTGTTCTGCATGCTTGTTGAACGATTGCGCGGATGCGGGCTGTCTCACGGCAAAAGCCGCGGCGGGGAACCGCGCCGCATGGGAAACCGTTTTCTTCTGGAATACTATAGCACATTCCGGCAGGCGGCACAAGGCGGGAAGCCATTCCAAAAGCCCCTGTGGACTTTGAGTCGGCAGGGGCAGGGAAGACAATGCGATGGCGCTGTGCGGCATGCGCGGGATCGCGCGCCTGTCCGCGATGCCTTCCGGATGGATGAGGCTCCCCGGCTTCAGAGCTTTTCCACCGGCCAGACGTTCTTGCCCTTGACGAAGACGGGCCGATTCTGCGCCATCACGCCCGCCAGCGGATGCGG
>CAMNLM010000124.1 GCA_946543085.1 uncultured Clostridia bacterium
GCGAGGGTGGCCGCACGGTCGGTTCCGGCGTCGTCGCGAAGGTCATCGAGTAATTTGATCCGTGCCGCCGCCTCGCTCGGCGGGACGGCGGCATGAGAATCTTGAGGGCAGGAGGTGTCCCACAGTGGCCAAAACCGCAACTCGCGCCAAGGTTTGCCTGGCCTGCACGGAGTGCAAGCAGCGCAACTATAACAACATGAAGAACAAGAAGAATACCCCCGATCGCCTTGAGCTGAAGAAGTATTGCCCCTTCTGCAAGAAGCACACTGTTCACCGCGAAACCCGGTGAGCCCTGCGAAATACGTAAGGACGTGATAAACATGGCAGACGAAAAGAAGGCGGTTGCAAAGAACGAACCCGCTGCCAAGCCGAACGTATTCGTGCGCATCGGCAAGTGGTGCACCAATCTTTGCAAAAAGATCGTGAAGGCTTTCAAGGACATGTGGACGGAGCTGAAGCGCGTCACCTGGCCCACCAAGCGCAAGCTGATGATTTACAGCGCGGTGGTGCTGGTGTTCATGCTTTTCATGGCTGTCGTCATCGGCCTGTTTGACCTGGGCTCTTCCGCGCTGGTCAAGCTGATCCGCATCGGCTGAGAAAGCTGAGGAGAGCAACATGAGCGAACGCGAACAGAATCAGAACCAGGATTCACAGGTACCCGAGGAAGCGAAAAATAAGCTCTGCTGGTATGTCGTCCACACCTATTCCGGCTACGAGAACAAGGTGATGGACACGCTCAAGAAGAGCGTGGAAAACAGCCCCGAGATGCAGAAGCTTATCCTTGAGGTGCGTGTGCCGCTGGAAGAGGTCGTTGAGATCAAAAACGGCAAGCGCATCAAGGTGCAGCGCAAGATCTATCCCGGCTACGTGATGGTCCACATGATCTGGACCACCGAGAGCTGGTATCTCGTGCGCAACACCCGCGGCGTGACGGGTTTCGTGGGCCCTGAGAGCAAGCCCGTTGCGCTCTCTGAAGAAGAAGTGGAAAAGATGCTCAACCCGATGCCCACCGAAACCCAGACCGACATCGCGATCGGCCAGGAGGTGCGGGTGCTGTCCGGCAATCTGGAGAACTTCATTGTCACCGTGGAGGACGTGGACGCCATGGTCGGCACGGTGAAGGTGAAGGTGCAGATGTTCGGACGCGAGCAGCTTGTCGACCTGCCGCTGGATCAGGTGGCCAAGGTGGACGAGTAATCACATGGCTTCACCGGGGGTCCGGAGCGATCCGGATCCCCGCGGCAGACAGCTCCGGCTGTCTTTACAGGCCTTTTCCTTCGCGCGAAGGGGAAGGTCGTGGGAGGAAGCTGCCCCCGAAAAGGGCAGGCTTCCGCGTTGACCACATTTGAGGAGGTGCCATTCCAATGGCAAAGAAAGTATCCGCGTACATCAAACTCCAGGTGCCCGCCGGCAAGGCGAATCCCGCGCCGCCCATTGGTCCCGCCCTGGGCCAGCACGGTGTGAATATTCCCGGCTTCTGCAAGGAATTCAACGAGCGCACCAAGAACGAGAACGGCATGATCATCCCCGTGGTCATCACCGTGTACTCTGACCGTACCTTCACCTTCATCACCAAGACGCCCCCCGCGGCTGTGCTGATCAAGAAGGAACTCAACCTGGAAACCGCCAGCGCCAAGCCCAACAAGGACAAGGTTGGCAAGCTGACCAAGGAACAGGTGAAGAAGATCGCCACCATCAAGATGCCCGACCTGAACGCGGCTTCCCTCGAAGCGGCCATGAGCATGGTCGCCGGTACCGCGCGCAGCATGGGCGTGACCGTGGAAGAGTAAGCACAAACGGGTTCCGCCGCGGACAGCCTGCCGCGATGCAGTCACTGACGCCGCGCGCAAAGCCGCCGAGAGAGCGGACGCCCTGAACAATGTGGGAGGACAATGCGCCGCTAATACCACACGGAGGAATGAATATGAAGCACGGAAAGAAGTATATGGACAGTGCCAAGCTGATTGACACGACCATGCAGTATGACCCCGATCAGGCCTGCGACCTGGTTGCCAAGACCGGCAAGGCCAAGTTTGACGAGACCGTCGAGATCTCCATCCGCCTGGGTGTGGATCCCCGTCACGCGGACCAGCAGGTGCGCGGCGCTGTGGTGCTGCCGAACGGCACCGGCAAGACAGTGCGCGTACTGGTCATCACCAAGGGCGACAAGGCCAAGGAAGCCGAGGCCGCCGGTGCCGACTTCGTGGGCGCCGAGGACATGATCGCCAAGATTCAGCAGGAAAACTGGTTCGACTTCGATGTCTGCGTGGCCACCCCTGACATGATGGGTCTGGTCGGCCGCATCGGTCGTATCCTGGGCCCCAAGGGCCTGATGCCGAACCCCAAGTCCGGCACCGTGACCATGGACGTTGGCAAGGCCATCAACGAGATTAAAGCCGGTAAAGTGGAGTATCGTCTGGACAAGACGGCCATCATCCACTGCCCCATCGGCAAGGTCTCCTTCGGTCAGGAGAAGCTCACGCAGAACCTGAACGCTCTGATGGAAGCCATCATCAAGGCCAAGCCCGCCACCGCCAAGGGCACCTATATCCGCTCTGTCTACCTGAGCAGCACCATGGGCCCCTCTGTGCGCGTGAACCCGCTGAAGTTCTGATGCACTGACCACACAAAAAGGATGGATTTCGGTCCATCCTTTTTGTGATGCCGCCACCGAAGAAGAAACCTATCCATGCAAGCGGCTGACCTGCATGGCTGTGCCAGGGAAAGCCGTCTGCGCTGAAAGCCTTTTATCAGCGCAGGAAAACCCCATCCGCTCTGCGCTTGTGGCAACGGCTGCGCATCCGGGCGGATGGGGTTTTTTTCTATCTTTTCACTTCAGGATTCTTTCAGGGAGCCTTACTTGTCATTCCACGCGATCAGCTCAAAGCAGGGCAGGTACTGGTCGCCGTTGACGCTGTCCTGCACCTGATAGGTGCCCAGGCACGTGCCGTACATCCGGTGCTGTGTGCCGGTCTCGAAGCCGGGGTTTTCGGGGCAGGTGATCGCGACCTGCTCCTTGAAGGTGCCGCCGGAGCGCTTCATCGCGCCGAAGACGATCCACTCGTCGCCGGCCTTCTGGGCGTCGGTGATGTAGAGGTTGTAGACCATGATGCGGCCCACATAGCCGTCGATCTTCTTGGTCAGCTGCGCGTAGGAGGGCTTGATGGCGCTGGAAACGGCCTTCGCAAAGAGCTCCTCCGGCGTGTAGGTCCGCTCGTAGCGGGACGTGTAGCGGCGGGTCGAGTAGTTCTTCTTGCTCATCACCAGGGTGAAGTTGTACGCGCCGGTGGCCACTGTGTCGATCTTGAAGCGGAACACGCCGGTTCCGTTGGTCTTGATCTGCTTGTTGAACTTGCCGTCCACGATGCACTGCACGGTGGTGTTTTTCAGCGTCTTGCCGGAGATGGTGTAGGTGTCCCCGGTGATCGGGTGGTTCTCGTCCGGCAGGGGATTGTCAAAGTTGACGACGAGCAGGTTCGCGGAGTAGGTCGTCGTGGTGAAGACGCGCTCGTCCACGATGTTGCCGTTCTCGTCCTCGATGTTGAGGGTCATCAGCCAGATGCCCTCCTGCGGGAGCTTCACGTTCAGGGTGAATTTGCCGTTGCGGCCGGCCACGGTTTCCACGCGGGTGGGTTCGCTGCCGCTCATGCGCATCAGCACGCCAATCAGCTTGAGGCCGGGGTTGCAGGTGCCCTTCACGGTGAATTCGCCCGTGTTGGTCTCCTCAGGCGGGACGGTCTCCAGCTTGAGGTTGGTGGGCGCCTTGCTGGCAGAGCTGGCGGTCACGGTGACGGCGGGCGCGGCGGCTTCGGCGCCTTCGGTGCTTTCGGCGGTTTCGGCCGCGTCAGTGGGTGTCGCGACACCCTCGGCGGGCGCGGCCGGCGTGAAGGCGGTGCTCTCCTCGCTGAAGGTCCAGGTGTTCCAAATCGTGTTGATGTCGCTGTCGTCAGAGTTGCGCAGGGCGCGGTTGTAGACCTGCAGGTCGATGGTGATCGTCGCGCCGCGCTTGATCGTGCGCCGCATGTAGCCGCGGTAGGTGGTGTCGCCGGTCGTGCGCTTGTAGCGCAGCATCAGCCAGCGCCCGCCGAGGTCGGGATTGTTCTTCCACTCGGCGGTCTGGAAGGTATAGCCCTCGTCCTTGTAGCCGTCCTTCAGGTGGCGGGAGCGGTAGTGGGAACGGTCGGCCTTGGTGGCCTCGTCGATGTCGCCCCAGGCGCGGCTGTCGTCGTCCTGCACGGCGGTGATCTCCACACACACGTCGCCCTCGGGTCCCCAGGCCTGCACCAGCACGCCGCGCGCGGCGAAATCGCTCGCCACGCTGGCGGGGGAGAGGTCATGGTTGTCCAACCAGGTTGCCTGCTGCTCCAGATTGCCGGGAGTCAGCAGCGTATAGGTCAGGGGAAATTCCACGCTCGCGCCGAGGGAGCCGAGGTTCACGGTGTCGGCGGAAGCGAGAGAGGCAGCCAGCACGCAAAGCAGCACGGCCACGGCAAGCGCGAAGATTTTGCGCATCATCACTCATCCCTTCCTTTCATCAGCTTCGGGAGCAGGGGAGGCCTCCGCCTTGCCGGCGAAAAGACCCGCATAGGCTTCCAGGCCGGGAATGGGCGGCGGCTCCGGCCCCTGGCGGAGAAGCTTCTTGCGCCGCTTGAGGAAGGTTTCCCTGTCCATCATCACGACGCGGCCGCAGCCCTCGCAGCGAATCTTGATGTCCGCGCCGGTGCGCGTCACCGTCCACTCACTGCTGCCGCACGGGTGCTGTTTTCTGGTTTGCACCAGATCGCCCACACGGATCTCCTCCACCATTTCTTTCATCTCCTCTGCTGGCCCCATTTTACCATGTTTCCCTGTGGAAAACAAGGCGCGAGGCCTCGCGGGGGTCCTTAACATATGTAAGAATTGAAGCGGGGGACTGTATGTTTTTTCTCTGTCCTGGACGGGAAAAGCTGTCCATTCCGGGCATTTTGCGGTATCATGGGAGCAGGGGAGAAAAGGCGAAAAGTCGAAAAGGCGGAGGTGAGCGGCATGCGGGGGATTGTGGACGAGGCGCTGCGCTATCTCGGCGCGGCCCACGCCGACGCCGAAACCCGCGCCTGGCTGGAAGCGCTCGCGGCGGAAGCGGAGGAGCGCGCGGAGCCGCGCTGGGTGACGCGGGAGTCGCCCCTGGCGCACGCGGCCGACGGCCTCCGTCTGACGCGGTTCGATCTTCTGCTGACAGGCCAAACCGCCGCGCAGATGCTCGCCGGGTGCGGCAGCGCCGCGCTGCTGGTCTGCACGCTGGGCCTGCGCTATGAGCGCTTCTGCCGCGAAGCGCAGGCGCGGGACATGCGGCGCGCCGTGGGGCTGGACGCGCTGGGCTCCGCGCTGGCGGAGGCCGCCTGCGACCGCGCGGAGGAGGCGCTTCGCGCCCGGCATCCGGGCCGCTTCCTGACCGACCGCTTCTCCCCGGGCTACGGCGATCTGCCGCTGAACCTGCAGCCGGAGCTGCTCGCGGTCTGTGACGCCCAGCGCCGGCTCGGCG
>CAMNLM010000125.1 GCA_946543085.1 uncultured Clostridia bacterium
TTCCGCGGGAAAGCGTCCCCTGGAACCCCTGGAAAGGCGCTCCTGCGGAGGGCTTTCCGCGGCTATTGCTCCTGCAGGGCCTTCAGGTATTCCAGCGCCAGAGAAGTCTGCCGCAGGGCTTCCACGGCGTCCGGTTCTCCGGGCTTGCGCCGCAGGCCCTCCAGTTTGGTCTGCAGATACCACAGGCGGTGCGCCAGGTATTCGCGCTTGAGCGGCGTCATCTGCCGCCAGAGCAGCTTGCCGCAGAGCAGCTCGGCCTCCGTCCAGGGCGTGTCCGCGCCAGGCTCAGCGCGCCAGACGATGTAGAACCGCCCCGCGCTCCGGCAGAGCTCCTCGCCGGTGATGCGGTAGCCGATCGCCTCCACGGCGGCGCGGGCGGCGGCGTGCTCGGTGTGCGCCGAGAGCACCAGCACCGTGTCCGGCGCGAGGCAGTCCGCCCCGCGGCACAGGATAGAGGCGATCGTCTTGCCGCCCATGCCCGCGATCACCGCGCACCCGCAGGGCGCGTCCACGATCCGCAGGGCCTCCAGGCCGTCCGCTTTCGCGAAGAAGGCCCGGGTCTCCAGGCGGTGATGCCGCACGGTTTCCCGGGCATGATTCAAAGCTTTTTCACTGATGTCCGCGAAGATCACGCGCTCGCAGATGTTCCGCCGCAGCAGGGCCGTGCCCAGCAGGCCGTGATCCGTTCCGATATCCGCGGCGAGCGCGCAGGGCCGCGCCAGCGCCGCGATGCATTCCAGGCGTTCGTCCAGCATATCAGCTCCGCATGTTTTTGATCTGCTTGTTCAGGCGCAGCTTCCGCAGGGCCTTGGCCTCGATCTGGCGGATGCGCTCGCGGGTGACGTGGAACTTCTCGCCGACCTCCTCCAGCGTGTAGGAGCGGCCGCCGTCCAGGCCGTAGCGCAGGATCAGCACCTTCTTCTCGCGGTCGGTCAGGGTGTCCAGCACTTCCATCAGCTGCTCGCGCTGCAGGGCGTAGAACGCGGCATCGGCGGGCGCGGGCGCCGTCTCGTCGGGGATGAAGTCGCCCAGGTGGCTGTCCTCCTCCTCGCCGATGGGAGTCTCCAGGCTCACAGGATCCTGGGCGATCTTGATGATCTCCTGCACGCGGCTCTCGCTCAGGTGCATCGCGGCGGCGATCTCCGCCGTGGTGGGCTCGCGGCCGTATTCCTGCATCAGCTGGCGGCTGGTGCGGATGAGGCGGTTGATGGTCTCCACCATGTGCACGGGGATGCGAATGGTGCGCGCCTGGTCGGCCAGGGCGCGGGTGATGGACTGACGGATCCACCAGGTGGCGTAGGTGGAGAACTTGAAGCCCTTGGAATAATCGAATTTATCCGCCGCCTTGATCAGGCCCATGTTGCCCTCCTGGATCAGATCCAGATAGAGCATGCCGCGGTTGTTGTAATGGCCGGCAATGGAGACCACCAGGCGCAGGTTGGCCTTGATCAGCTGCTCCTTAGCCATCGCGCCGTCGTCGATCAGGGCCTGGAAGGCCTTCTGCATATCGGGGGTGATCTCCTCGTTCTCCTTCTTCATCTCATCCAGCTGGGACTGGGCGTTCACGCCGGCCTCGATCCGCTTGGCCAGATCGACCTCCTCCTCGGCGGTCAGCAGCGGAATCTTGCCGATCTCCTTGAGGTACATCCGGATCGGATCGGAGAGATTGACCTCGTCCACAGCGCTGGACTGCGCCTTGTTCGCGGCGTCCTGGGTCGAATCCAGCACCGGGGCCGAGACGATCTCCGGCACGTTCTCCTCCTGGGCCGCGCTCTCGGCCTCCGCATCGCTGACCACGCGCACGCCCATGGATTCCAGGCGGTCTAGCACCGTTTCCAGCTGATCCGGATCCATCTCCAGCTCCATCAGGTGGTTCATCACCTCGCTGTAGGTCAGCAGGCCCTTGGCCTTGCTCATTTCACCCAGCTCGGCGAGTTTCTGTTCCATGGAGTCAGGGTTATAACTCAAATCAACCTCTCCTTTCGGTTGGGGACACAGCGCGGTTGAGACTTACTGTTTTCTATACACAGCTCAGCCCGGCACTTCGGCCCGGGAGGGCGCGTCAAAGCGCGGAGCAGTCGAACATGCGGCGCATCCGGGGTACCTTCCGCGTTCGCATGGGTCCGTACATCAGACTGTCAGTCGGAATCGGTGATGCCACAAATCGCGGGTATTGTTCATTTCGTCAAGCACCGCGGTTTTCCTTCTCAGCGCACGCATTTTTTGTTCACGCCGCAATCACGCGCCGCCCGTTCTCTGCCGCAGCTCGGCGCGCAGGGCCATGAAACGCCGCATGGCGTCTTCTTTCTTCTCCGGCGGCAGGCCGGGAATCTCGCGCTGCAGGTCGGCGATCTCCCGCTGCAGGCGCTCCCGGCGCACTGTGTTCAGGCAGTCCCGCGCCATGCGGATCAGCTCGTTTGTGTCCTGGCTCGGGGGAGCCAGCAACAGGCGGCTCACCCGCTCGCGGTCCGCCTCGGTCGGCTGGCTCTCCACCAGGGAGGCAGGGCTCGCGCCGTCCGTCAGCGCCTGGTAGAGGCTCCTGAGCAGCGGGTCACTGAAGTCCTCCGCCGCCGCGATGTCCGCGGGAAGCTGGCCGGTCGCCAGCAGGGACACCACGATCTCCTGGGCGCGCACGGCGGCGCTGTCCTCCTTCTGTGCGAGGCGCGGCTGCCGCTCAAAGGCGGGCCTGGGTTTGGCAGGCTGCGGCGCGGCGGAGCGGCCGACCTGCGCGAGCAGCACGTCGCGCGGAAAGCCCGTCTGCACCATCAGCTGCTGGATGTAGTTCTCCTGCTCCACCGGTTCCAGGGGCTTGATCAGCTCCGCGCACTTGCGGGCGTACTCGGTGCGTCCCTCCTGTGTGCTCAGGTCGTGCTCCTCGGCCAGGCGGCGCATGCGGTAGGCCTCCGGCGTCAGCACGGGCAGGTTTTCAAAGCCCTCCGGGCCGTCCCGGCGGATGAACTCATCCGGGTCGAGGCCGTCCGGGAAGTCGAGCACCCGCGCCGGCACGCCCGCCGCGCCAAGGATATCCAGGCCGCGCAGGATCGCGTGCTGGCCGGCGCTGTCCCCGTCGTAGGCCAGGTAGACCTTCGGGGCGATCCGCTTGAGGTAGCGTGCCTGGTCCTCCGTCAGCGAGGTGCCAAGCGTCGCGCAGACGCCCTGCACGCCGAACTGCGTCAGCGACACCACGTCCATGTAGCCCTCCACGAGGATCACGTGGTCGAGATGGCGGGCCTTCCGCAGAAGGTTGGCGGCGTAGACGCCCAGGCGCTTGTTGAAGACGGGCGTGTCCGCGGTGTTCAGGTATTTGGGCTTCGCGTCGCCCAGGGTGCGCCCGCCAAAGCCCAGCACATTGCCGTTCCCGTCGATAATCGGGAACATGGCCCGGTCGCGGAACATGTCGCACACCCGGCGCGGGCGGGCGGGTTGATCCTCCGTGGCCGGCTCCGCCTCGCGCACCACGGTCAGGCCGCAGAGCCGGAGCTCATCCTCCGTGTAGCCGAGCTTCTGCAGCTCCTGGGTCATCGCGTCCCAGGGGCCGACCGCCGCGCCCAGACCGAACTTCGTGATGACGCCGTCGCTCAGTCCGCGCTTCTTGAAGTAGTCCAGCACCTTCTGCCCGGCGGGCGTGAAGAGCTGGCGGTGGTAGATGCGGGCGGCCTCGCGGTTCGCGCTCAGCAGACGGTCGCGCTGGTCGCGCTTCTGCTGCCAGTTGGGATCCTCCTGCATCTGCGGCAGGGGCATGTGCGCGCGGTCCGCCAGGTGCTCCACCGCCTCGGCGAAGTCCAGCTTTTCGATATCCATCACGAACTGGATGACGCTGCCGCCGGCCTTGCAGCCGAAGCAGTAATAGAGCTGCAGCTCCGGGTTGACGCTGAAGGAGGCGGTCTTCTCCCCGTGGAACGGGCAGAGACCCCAGTACCGTGCGCCGTTCTTCTTCAGCGGCACATAGGCGGAAACGACGTCGACGATGTCGGACTTGGCGCGAAGCTCATCGAGCCATTGGGATGGGAAGCGGCGGGGCATGGGGTCTCACCTCCTTTGAGGAAAACTGTCTTCCTTTCTTGGAAGATGGCCCGTCAGGGCCAGATGAAATCGTTTTTGCAGGGATTTCGCCGCCTGCGGGCGGCGACCAGAGGCTTTCCGATCGCCTCTGGACTCTTCGGGCGGAATTACTTCTACGGCGGTGCCGTTCTACTGTTCCTTGGGAAACAGTCTAGTTCGCATACCCCTTCGGGATGAAGAGCTGCTCATACTGGTGGATGGCGTAGCGGTCGGTCATGCCAGAGATGTAATCGGCGACGCCGCGCTCCAGCCCCTCGCTGTAGGCGATGAGCATGTATTCCTCCGGCATCTCGCCGGGATGGCTCATGTAGTAGTCCCAGAGACCGCGCACGACGTGGTCGCACCGCGCTTCCTCCGCGGCGCGCCAGGAGTTGCGGTAGACCTTCTCAAACATGAAGGCGCGCAGGGCGTCCATCGCGGCCTGCACCTCTTCGCTCATGCACAGGTGCGGCTGGTCCGCGCTGTTCTGGATGACGTCGGTGATCATCGTGTTGATGCGCTCGCCGTGCGTCTCGCCCAGCACACGCAGGAAATCTGCCGGGATGTCAAACTGCCGCAGCACGCCGCCGCGCAGGGCGTCGTCCAGGTCGTGGTTGAGGTAGGCGATGCGGTCGGCGCGGCGCACGCACTCCCCCTCCAGGGTCTGCGGGAAGTCGGCGCCGCTGTGGTTGCGGATGCCGTCCCGCACCTCCCAGGTGAGGTTCAGGCCCTTGCCGCCGTTCTCCAGGCGCTCCACCACGCGCAGGCTCTGCTCATTGTGGCGGAAGCCGTCGGCCATCAGTTCGTCCAGGCTGCGCTCTCCGATGTGGCCGAAGGGCGTGTGCCCCAGGTCATGCCCCAGGGCGATGGCCTCCGCGAGGTCCTCGTTGAGCCGGAGCGCGCGGGCGAGCGTGCGGGCCACCTGCGCGACCTCCAGCGTGTGCGTCAGGCGCGTGCGGTAGTGGTCGCCCTCGGGGGCCAGGAAGACCTGCGTCTTGAACTTGAGGCGGCGGAACGCCTTGCAGTGGATGATGCGGTCCCGGTCGCGCTGGAAGGCCGTGCGGATCGGGCAGGGCTCCAGGGGCTTTTCACGGCCGCGCGTCTGGCTGGAAAGGCACGCCAGAGGAGAAAGCCAGGCGGCTTCGCGGGATTCGACGCTCTCGCGGATGGTCATAAGCTCACATCTCCTAAAAAAGCACCGATGGGGTTGCAGAAACATCAGCTCTTCGCTGTGCAGCAGGGTTCCGCGCCTGCGGGCGCGGGCCGGGGGGCTTTGCGGTCGGTCCGGGGCTGCCGCCCGTTCTCCGCTGAAAACTCCCCACTGGGGAGTTTTCCGGGCGCTCCGAACCCCCCTGCGCCCCCTTCGCACCGCCTTGTTTTTATGTTTTTTGCCTTGGCAGCAAGGAGATTCCGCGCCTGCGGGCGCGGCAGGGGGGCTTTGCGGTCGCCCCCCTGCACCCC
>CAMNLM010000126.1 GCA_946543085.1 uncultured Clostridia bacterium
CGCTCCGCAGCTCGCGGATCTCGTTGTACTCCAGGCGGGCCAGGTCGATGCCGTCGTCGCGGAAGGCCTCCACGCGCTGGAATTCCGGATCATCCGCGTAGGGCTTGCGCATCTCGTCGATCTTCTTGCGCGCCTCGACCAGCTCGGCCTTCACGCTGTCGATCTCGCGGTTGATCTCGTCGGCCTTCGCCTGCAGCTTTTCCACTTTCGCCGTGAGGCTGTTCACCTTGCCGGCTTTGGCGGTGTCCTTTTTGGCCTGCTCGAGGCTGAATTTGGCCTCCTCCAGGTTCAGGGCGACGGTCTCCAGCCTCTCCTCGGCCTCATGCTGTTTGGAGGAGAGACGATAGGTGCCCATGAAGGCCTCGGTCACCGGGGCCAGATTGTCCACGGTCAGGAAGCCGCCGACCAGGTTCGCCATGTCCAGGAAGGCGTCGTTGGCTTCCTTCTTGGCCTGCTCGAGATCGTTAGCCTTGGCGTACTTTTCTTTGCCGTCCTGCATCGCGTCGTATTCGCGCTGCACGGCGTCCCGCCTGGCCTCCAGCTCCTTCATCTGTTTGCGGCGCTTTTCCAGCGTGCGGATGGTCTCGCCCACGTACTTCGGGGCAAGGTCGTCCAGGGAGCGGCCGTAGTACATGGTGCGGCCGTCCGTCTGGCGGTAGAGCTGCAGCAGCGTGCGGCCGAAGGTGGACTTTCCGCAGCCGCTCTCGCCGACCAGGCCCAGGGTTTCACCCTCGTAGATGTCCAGCGTGATGCCGTCGTTCGCCTTGACGAACAGGCCCTTGGTCTTCAGCGGGAAATACTGTTTCAGGTTGCTGATGCGCAGAAGGGGCTTGCGCTCACTTGTCGAGTTTTGCATGACGCACCTCCTTCTCAGCATAGAAGCAGCGGACCTGCTGTCCCGGCATGACCTCTGTCAGTTCGGGCTCCTCCTCCAGGCAGCGCTGCTGGCAATACTTGCAGCGCGGGGCGAACTTGCAGCCCTTAGGCAGGTCCAGCGGATGCGGCACCGCGCCGGGAATCGCGTCCAGGCGGGTGTTGGTGGGCGTATCGAGGCGCGGGATGGAGACCATCAAGCCCTCGGTGTAGGGATGCGAATACTTGGAGACGGTGAAGATCGTGCGGGCCGGAGCCTTCTCCACCACCTGGCCGCAGTACATGACAGCCACGTCGTCCGCCATCTGCGCGATGACGCCCAGGTCATGGGTGATGAAGAGGATGGACGTGCCGTGCTCGCGCTTGAGCTCGTTCATCAGCTTCAGGATCTGCGCCTGGATGGTCACGTCCAGCGCCGTGGTCGGCTCGTCCGCGATCAGCAGCTTGGGCCGGCAGGCCAGGGCCATGGCGATCATGACGCGCTGGCGCATACCGCCGGAGAGCTGGTGGGGATACTGCTTGGCAACCGTCTCCGGGTTGGGGATCTTCACGTCCTTGAGCATCTCCACCACCTTGGCGGCGGCTTCCTTTTTGTTCATGCCCTGGTGGATCATGAAGGGCTCGCTGACCTGCTTCTCCACCGTGAAGACGGGGTTCAGGCTGGTCATGGGCTCCTGGAAGATGACGGAGATCTCGTTGCCGCGGACCTTGTACATTTCGCGGCGGCTCAGCGTGGTCAGCTCGCGGCCGTCGAACTTGATGGAGCCGGAATCGATATACCCGTTGCCGTCCAGCAGCTGCAGGATGGACATGGCGGAAACGGACTTGCCGCTGCCGCTCTCCCCCACGACGCCCAGCGTCTTGCCGGCCTCGACGGAGTAGCTCACGCCGTTGACGGCCTTGACGATGCCGCGCTTGGTGGTGAAGAAGGTATGCAGATCGTTCAGTTCAAGCAATGCCATATTCTCTCCACCTCCTTAGCGTTCCTGGGACTTGGGATCGACCGCGTCGCGCAGGCCGTCGCCGATCATGTTGATGCAGATGGTGCAGACACCGAAGATGGCCGCCGGGAACACCCACTGCCACCAGTATTGCTGGATGACGATAGAGTTGTTCGCGCCCGTGAGCAGGTTGCCCCAGGTCGGGGTGGGCAGCGGAATGCCGAAGCCCAGGTAGCTCAGGGAGCTCTCGGTCAGCATGCAGGTGGCAAAGTCCAGCGTCATGGACACCAGCAGCAGGGAGATGACGTTGGGCAGAATGTGGCGGAAGACGATGGTCCGCTCCTTGATGCCCATGGCTTTGGCCGCTGTGACGTATTCCATCTCGCGCTGGGCCAGGATCTGCGCGCGCACGAGGCGGCAGGTGCCCGTCCAGCTCAGCACGCCCAGAACGACCATGATGAGGTACATCTTCTGCGTCGGGTCGAGGCGGGAGCCGATGACCGCGGAGAGGATCATCGCGAACGGGATGAAGGGCAGGCCGCCCACGATCTCCGCGATACGCATGATCAGCAGGTCGGTCTTGCCGCCGAAGTAGCCGGCCAGGCCGCCCAGCACCACGCCGATGATGGTGGCGATGATGACGGAGATGGCGCCGACGGTCATGGTGACGCGGCCGCCGTTGACGATACGGGTCAGCAGATCGCGGCCCAGGCTGTCCGTGCCGAGGACAAAGCCCTTGAGACCCCAGGTGACGACGTTGCCGTCGGAGAGCACCGCGTAGTTCTGGAAGTTGCCGCAGTAGATCTCACGCACGTCCGCGCCGTGGGCGATGGAAGCGGGGACTTCCGTCTGGTGGTACTTGTTCGCGCCCCAGGAGACAACATCGCCGTTCTGGAGAAGGGCGGTGTAATGGAAACGGCCGGCGTAGAGCTTTTTCACGGGGGCGGCGAGCTCAGGCACGTTCTTCTCGCCGTTCTTCGCATTGCCCCACACGACCACCTGGCCGTCCTCGGTCACGGCAGCCATAGTGCTGCTCGTGGCCGCGATATCCACCACCGTCTTGCCCTTCAGGCTCTCGGGGATGGCTGCGAAAGCGCTGCCCTTGTCCTTGTAGCCGGTGTAGGCCACCGTGCCGTCCTTGAGCAGGCAGATGTACTCGTTGCTGGTCAGGGCCACCTTGGCGATGTTGCCCTGGTACTGCTTGCGCAGCTTGATGTCCGCCACGTTCGTGTTACCCCAGAGGTAGAGCGTGCCGTCGCTGGAAACAGCGGCGGAGAACTGCTGGCTGGCCTCCAGCTGGATGATGTCCCAGCTGGCGTCCTTGGCCTTCATGGCCTTCTTCATCTCGGAGGTGAAGTTGCCCTGCTGCAGGCGGGTGTTGCCCCAGACATACAGCTGGCCATCCTTGTCAAGGGCGACCACGTGGTCGTCGCCCGCGGCGAACATCACCAGGTCCGCGTTCTGAACCTCGTCCGGGATGTCGGCGATGTTGATCTTTTCAGTGATCTTGGTGTAGCCCCAGGTGTGCAGGTGGCCGTCGGTATCCAGGCCGACGCCGTAGGTGCGGCCCGCGGCGATGTCGGCGATTTTGCCCTTCATCTCCTTGGGCACGGCCATCATGCTCTGCGTCGGAGGCAGGTTGACCAGGGTGGAATCCTGTTCAGACAGGTCCAGCACCCAAAAGCGCGGACCGATCAGCACGAACAGGAAGATCAGGATAAAGCCGGTCAGGCCGATGCGCACCGTGCGTTTGCTGAAGAAATTCCTCGCCATGGTGCGGAAAGGCGTCTGCACCTGTTCTTCCTGCATGATGTCCCGGACCTCCTGGTCGCTGCCCATGAAGACGCGGCGGAACCAGCGGGTGAGGAAGAAGCCCTTTTTCTGTTTGTTTTCCATGTCTCTTCTCCTCCTCCCTTACTTGTCCACCCGCACGCGGGGATCGACCAGGCCGTAGCTGATATCGATCAGCAGCGAGCCGATCAGGGACACAATGGAATAGAACATCTGAATCGCGAGCACCAGCTCGAAGTCCAGGTTGTTCAGGCCCTGCCAGTACAGCTTGCCCATGCCGTTGAGCGAGAAGGTGTTCTCGATGATGACCGAGCCGCCGAAGATGCCCAGGAACCAGCCGAGGATGGAGGTGATGACGGGCAGCAGAGCGTTGCGCCAGGCGTGAGAATAGATGACGACCTTTTCCTTGACGCCCTTGGCCCGGGCCGTGCGCACATAGTCCATGCTCAGCGCGTCAATCATCGCGGAGCGGACGTAGCGGGTCATGCCGCCCAGAGAGCCGAAGGTCATGACGATGGCAGGCAGGGCGATGTGATAGAGCATATCCACAAACTCCTGCCACTTGCTGGTGTATTCCATGCCGGGCGTCTTGGTGCCCATGATCGGGAACACGCGCCACAGCACGCACAGCAGGTACATGAAGATCAGGGCGATGATATAGATCGGGATGGAGTAGCCCAGCATCGTGACCACCTGGGTCACGCTGTCAAACTTCTTGCCCTTGTGCACCGCGCAGTAAATGCCCAGCGGGATCGTGATGCCCAGGGACGCGATGGTGGAGAAGATGTTGATGAAGATGGTGTTGCCCATGGGCGTCTTGATCACGTCCACTACGTTGCGCTTATACAGGTTGCTGTAGCCGAAGTTGCCCTCCAGCACGCCGTTGAACGTACCGTCTGTATCCTTCCACAGTCCCATCCAGCGCAGATAGCGCACAATCAGCGGATCGTCCAGACCCATTTCCTTGCGCAGCTGCTGGTACATGATCTGATATTCTTCGCCCTTCAGCGCCTTCCTCATGGGTTCCAGTTCCTGGCGGGCAGGGTCCGTCGGAATCAGATTGTACAGCGAATACATCAGCAGTGACAGGATCAGGAAGACCACCACGATGTAGCCGCAGCGCTTGAGAATATATTTGCCCATGTGCTTCTCCCCTCTATTTGGAAAATGAACAGTGTGCTATGCACAATGCGGAAGGAAGATCGGAATCAGTGCGGGAAGGCTGTATTCTTCCCTCCGCATTATGCATAACAAAACCACTGGTACGAAGAAACAGGGGACGGACACCGGAGTGTCCGCCCCCCGTGAATCCGGGTTATCCAGCTGTGTCCAAATTATTCTGCGATGTTGGCGTACAGAATAGCCTGCTCAAAGTTCCAGTAGGAATCCTGAGTGTAGTTCTCCAGCCAGTCGGGATACACAGAGATGTAGATGTTGGAGTACAGCGGCACCTCGGGGAGCAGCTCGTTCCAGCGCTTGATGAACGCCTTCCAGATCTCCAGATAGCCTTCGTCGTCACCGGCCTCGACGCCATAGACCATGTCCATGGACAGCTTATCCAGCTCCTCGTCGAAGATGAAGTCGGTGTTGTAGCCGTCAGCCACCATCTTGGGATCCAGGGTGAAGCTGAAGGACTGGTCATAGGTAGAGGTGAAGTTGCTGGCCAGGTTGTACATGCAGTAGGTGGGCACACCGTACTTGTCGC
>CAMNLM010000127.1 GCA_946543085.1 uncultured Clostridia bacterium
TGGGATGATCCCGTTGGCGACATCCTCCGGCACGGCACCCTCTCCATCGGCTTCATCGGCCTTGCGGAGGCACTGACCGCCCTCTACGGACATCACCACGGCGAGAGCCCGGAGATGGAGGAGAAGGGCATCGCGATCATCAAGCACATGCGCGACTTCTGCGACCGCAAGTCTCAGGCCATGAAGATGAACTTCACCCTGCTGGCGACACCCGCGGAGGGCCTCTCCGGCAAGTTCATCCGCCAGGACCAGAAGCAGTTCGGCAAGCTGCCCGGCATCACGGACCGCGAGTATTATACGAACAGCTTCCACATCCCGGTGTGGTATCCGATCTCCGCCTACGAGAAGATCCGCCTCGAAGCGCCTTATCACGCCCTGTGCAACGCCGGCCACATCAGCTATGTCGAGCTGGACGGCGACACCGCGCGCAATGTCGAGGCCTTTGAGCAGGTCGTGCGCTGGATGCACGACTGCGGCATCGGCTACGGCAGCATCAACCATCCGGTCGACCGCGACCCGGTCTGCGGCTATGTGGGCGTCATCGGCGACGTGTGCCCCCGCTGCGGCCGCCGCGAAGGCCACCGCGTGCCCCAGTCCCGCATCGATGAGCTGAAGAAGCTCTACCCCGACGTCGTCGCGTTCCGCGGAATCGAGTAAACCGGACAGCGGCGCACCCTTCCCTCAATGCGATACTCAGCGTGCGAAAGGGCGAAGGGGTGCAGGGGGGCGACCGCAAAGCCCCCTGCCCGCGCCCGCAGGCGCGGAATCTCTGCGCGCCCCCAAACGCAGAAACAGCATGAACCCTGATTGACTGTTACGATAAAGATCAACGGAGGAACACACCATGGAAAATCAAGCCACCGCAATGGTTCAGGAACCCATCCCCGGCAACCAGGACGAAAAGCTCGGCGAAGGCGTCGGCTTCGAGCGCATCCGCCGCATCACCGGCTACCTGGTCGGCACCATGGACAAATGGAACGACGCCAAGCGCGCCGAGGAGCGCGACCGCGTGAAGCACAGCCTCAGCCAGGACAAATGACACAGGCGCTGAAAATCCGGATGGCCGGCATCACCCGTGACAGCATTGTGGACGGCCCCGGCATCCGCACGACCTTTTATGTGCAGGGCTGCCCGCACCACTGCCCCGGCTGCCACAATCCAGAGACCTGGCCCTTCGAGGGCGGCACGTGGAAGACGCCGGAGGAACTGTTCGCCGTCGTGAAGGAGAACCCGCTCTGCCGCGGCGTGACCTTTTCGGGCGGGGAGCCGTTTGCGCAGGCGGAAGCCCTGCTGCCGCTTGCGCGCATGCTGAAGAGCGCGGGCTACGAACTGGCCTCCTATACCGGCTTTCTCTACGAGCAGCTGGCGGGCGGCACCGAGGCGCAGCGGGCCCTCCTGGAGCAGGTGGACGTCCTGATCGACGGCCCCTTCCTGCTGGCCGAGCGCAGCCTGGAACTGAACTTCCGCGGCAGCCGCAACCAACGCGTGCTCAATGTGCGGGAGAGCCTGCGGCAGGGCCGGGCTGTGCCGGAGACGAGCGGGCGATGGCTGGGCGAGTACTGAGAACCCCAAAATGACGAAGCAGCAGACTGCCGCGGCGCGAAAAGACCCGCGGCAGTTTTTCCGTGAGCAGGCGGAAACTTCCGGCAGGCATCGACGCTTTCTTTTCCGCGATGAAACCTTTTCATGGCTTCCCAATCGCTTGCATTTCCCGGCGTTATGCCTTACAATTTAAACGGCGGGGCATTGGTGTTCCCCGGCAAAACCAACAGCAAAGGATTATCATGAAACAGGAAGTACATGGCAATGTGACTGGCCTGCGGGACACGCTGATCGCCCGGCTGGCGGCTCTTTATGACGAGGAGATCGACAGCGGCGTGTTTCTGCCGCGCGAGATGATGCAGGCCCTCGCCGCGCTGACCGGGGAGATCAACCGCGAGATCGCGGTGTATATTACGCGGGACGGCGCGGTGCTGGACGTCTCGGTCGGCGACGACAGCTCGGTGGAGCTGCGCGACTGCCGGCTGCGCCGGAGCGAGGATCGCCTCTCGTGCGTCCGCTGCGTCCATACGCACCCGAACGGCAGCGGCCTGCTCAGCGACGTCGACATCTCCTCCCTCCGCGCCTTCCGCTACGACGCGATGGCGGCCATCGGATGCCGGGAGGGTGAGCCTGTCAATGTCCAGGCGGCTTTCCTCGGCGCGGCGGACGAGGTGCAGTTGACCGAGCTTGCGCGCTGGTACCGTCTGCCGGACGCGGAGTGGCTCGCGCGGATCGAAGAGAGCGACCGCCTCGTCGGCCGCGACGCCGCGCAGAAGACGGAGAACGAGCGGGAGCGCGCGGTGCTGATGGGCATCGAGTCCCAAGAATCCCTGGAGGAGCTGGCGCGGCTCGCGGAGACCGCCGGCGCGGAGGTTGTCGGTATGTTCCTGCAAAAGCGCGACAAGCCGGACACCGCGCTGTGCATCGGCAAGGGCCGCGCGGCGGAGCTCTCCCTGCAATGCCAGGCGCTGGAGGCGGATCTCTGCATTTTCGACGAGGAGCTTTCCGGCATCCAGGCCCGCAACCTGGAGGAAGCGCTGCACGTCAAGGTGATTGACCGCACGACGCTGATTCTCGATATCTTTGCTCAGCGCGCGACCAGCGCGGAGGGCAAGCTGCAGGTCGAGCTGGCCCAGCTGCAGTACCGTGCGGCCCGGCTCATCGGCGCGGGCGCGTCGCTGTCCCGCCTGGCCGGCGGCATCGGTACGCGGGGTCCGGGCGAGAGCAAGCTGGAGATCGACCGCCGCCGCGTGCGCGAGCGCATGACGGAGCTCCGGCGCCGCCTCGACGCGGTGGAAAAGCAGCGCGGCCTTCGCCGCCGCACCCGCGAGAAGAACGAGATTCCTACGGTAGCTCTCGTCGGTTACACCAACGCGGGCAAATCCGCCCTCATGAACCGCATCACCGGCGCGGGCGTCTATGTGGAGAATCAGCTCTTCGCGACGCTGGACGCGGTCGGGCGGCGCGTGGAGACACCGGAGCACACGCCCTATCTCCTCGTGGACACGGTGGGCTTCATCCGCAAGCTGCCGCACACGCTGGTCAGCGCCTTCCGCTCCACGCTGGAGGAGGCGGCGCTTGCGGACGTGCTGGTCATCGTCTCCGACGGCGCTTCGGCCGAGGTCAGACAGCAGCACGACACGGTGGAGGAAGTGCTGACGGAGCTTGGCGCGACCGACCAGCCGCGCATCGAAGCGGTGAACAAGAGCGACCTGGAGAAGGCGGAGCCCTTTGTGCCCGGCGCGATCCTCGTCAGCGCCGCGACGGGCGAGGGCGTCGACGACCTGCTGCAGGCCATCACTGACGCCCTGCAGACGACGATGGCGCCCGCCACGGTCTTCGTGCCCTACAGCCGCACCGGCGATCTGCACATGATCCGTTCCCTGGGCCGCGTGCTCAGCGAGGAATACACCGACGACGGCACGCGCATGACCGTCGTCCTGACCCCCGAGGACCGGGGCCGCATCGCCGCCCGGCTGGGGGAGGACGTCTTTGTCTCCTGAGATGACGCTGCAGGGCGCGCCCGCCGCGGAGCCGTGCCCCATCACCGACTCTGTTCCCCCTCACAGACCACAGCGGGAGGTGTCCATCCATGCCTGAAGCCTATGCGCCGGAACGACTGAAGCTCATGCGGCTGCTCGCGGAGCGCTACGCGACCGTGGACGAGCTCTGCACGGAAATCGTCTCAATCAGTGCGGCCATCAACCTGCCCAAGGGCACCGAGCATTTCATGAGCGATATCCACGGGGAGTACGAGGCCTTCTTCCACATCGTGAACAACTGCTCCGGCGTCATCCGCGAGAAGGTGCTGCTCTGGCTCGGCAGCGAGCTGACGCAGCCGGAAGTGGACGAGCTCTGCACGCTGATCTATTACCCGCGCGAAAAGATGAAGCGTCTGGAGAGCGAGGGCCGCTTCGACGAGGCGCGCCAGCGCAAGACGCTGCACCAGCTGATTCACCTCGCGCGGATGCTGACCGGCAAGTATACGCGGGAAAAGGTGCGCGCTGCTCTGCCGAAGCGTTACGCCTTCGTGCTGGACGAGCTGCTGCACGCCCAGAGCGACGAGCCCAACGACCAGCACCGCTACCATGAGCACCTCTATGACACGCTGATCTCCATCGGATGCGGCGAGGACGCGATCGATGCGGCCTGCACGCTCATCAAGCGCCTGGCCGTCGACCGCCTGCACGTGGTCGGCGACATCTTCGACCGCGGCCCGCGCGCGGACAGCATCATGGATCTGCTGATGGGCCACCACAGCGTGGACATCCAGTGGGGCAATCACGATATCCTGTGGATGGGCGCGGCATGCGGCAACCCGGTGTGCATCGCCGCCGTGGTGCGCAACTGCCTGAACTACAACAACACCCAGATTCTCGAGAACGGCTACGGCATCTCTCTGCGCCCGCTGGCGCTCTTCGCCCAGCAGATGTACCCGGGGGACGACCTGATCCGCAGCGCCGTGGACGCGATCACCGTCATCATGTTCAAGGCCGAAGGCCAGCTGCTGCGCCGCCACCCGGAATACGGGATGGAAGACTTCCTCCTGCTGCACAAGCTGAACCGCGAGGCGCGCACCGTGGAGATCGGCGGCCGTGTGTGGGATACGATCGATCGCCAGCTGCCGACTGTCAGCGGCGAGGATGCCTACGCCTTCTCCGAAGAGGAGGCCAGGGTGCTGGAGGGCCTGCGCGCCGATTTCATGCAGAGCCTCCGCCTGAAGGAGCATATCGCCTTCCTCTACAGCCACGGCAGCATGTACCTCTGCTACAACGAGAACCTGCTCTTCCATGGCTGCGTGCCGCTGGATGAGAACGGCGAGTTCCTGCGGGTGTCCTTCGGCGACGGGCAGACGCTTAGCGGAAAGGAACTGCTGGACTGGGAGGACAGCAAGGCCCGCGCGGCCTGGTTCCGCGGCGATCCGGACGCGGTGGACTTCATGTGGTACCTCTGGGGCGCGCCGGATTCCCCGCTGTGCGGGCGCAAGCTGACGACTTTCGCCCGGTACTTCATCGCAGACCACGCCGCCTGGGAGGAACCGCGCAATCCCTACTATCACTTCTACAACGAGGAGACGAAGTGCCAGGAAATCCTGGTCGCCTTCGGCCTCTCGCCGATCCACAGCCGGGAGCTCAGCCTGCGCCTGATGGCCGAGGC
>CAMNLM010000128.1 GCA_946543085.1 uncultured Clostridia bacterium
GCTTTCTGCCGAAAGCGTCCCCCGGACCCCCTTGAAAGACGCTCCTGCGGAGGGCCTTTTTACTTCCCCGAAGTCCCCTGGTATACGATGGCAGCCCCGGACCGACCGCAAAGCCCCCGGCCCGCGCCCGCAGGCGCGGAATCTCCGCGCTGCCGAACCGCACAGGTCAGGATATCCTTGCGGGCAGCCTCACGAAAGCGGCCCCTCTCAGCTGGGCTGCCCTTCTTTCCTCTCAGCGGCGATTCTCCTCACCTCGTCGATCAGCGCCTGAGCGAGGTCGCCCTCGATCTTCCGCGGGGGCTGTCCCCTGACAAAGAGCGCGCCCACGCCGTCATCCCCGCCGCCGGCAATGCCGACGTCCGCCTCCTGGGCCTCGCCGGGGCCGTTGACCACGCAGCCCATCACGGCCACGGTCAGCGGCACGTCGACGTCCGAGAGGGCCTCCTCGACCCGCGCGGCGATGGCGGGCAGATCGATGCGCGTGCGGCCGCAGGTCGGGCAGGAGACGAACTGAATCCCCTTGCGGCGCAGGTTCAGCGCGCGGAGAATGTCCCAGGCCGCCTTGGCCTCGGGCAGAGGATCGCCGGTCAGGGAGACGCGGATGGTGTCGCCGATGCCATCCAGCAGCAGTGAGCCGATGCCGATGGCGCTCTTGATGGTGCCCTGGCCGGGCAGACCGGCCTCCGTGACACCCACGTGCAGCGGGTAATCGCAGCGCCGGGCGGCCAGGCGGTAGGCCGCCACGGTCATGGCGACGTCGCTGGCCTTCATGGAGAGCACGATGTCCTCAAAGCCAACCTTCTCCAGCATGCGGGCGTGGTTCAGCGCGCTCTCGACCATGCCCTCCGCCGTGCGTCCGCCGTACTTGCGGAGGATGTCCGGCTCGATGGAGCCATTGTTCACGCCGATGCGGATCGGAATGCCGTGCGCCTTCGCGCAGTCGGCCAGCTCACGCACGTGCGCCTCGCCGCCGATGTTGCCGGGATTGATGCGCAGCTTGGCGATGCCGTTCTCCGCCGCTGCGATCGCGAGCCTGTGGTTGAAGTGGATGTCCGCCACCAGCGGCACGGGCGAGCGGTCGACCAGCGCGCGCACCGCCCTCGCACAGTCCTCGTCGTAGACGCTGACGCGGACGATGTCGCAGCCCGCCGCCGCGAGGGCCGCGATCTGCGCGGAGGTCGCCTCCACGTCGCGGGTGTCGGTATTGGTCATGGACTGGACGAGCACAGGGGACGCGCCGCCGAGGGAAAGCCCGCCAACGCGGACGATGATCTTTGATGACATGATGGGAAGCCTCCGGTTTCTTGATTCTTTCACGGCCGTTCCGGCCCGCGGAAAAAGCCGCTGTCCGTGTTTCTATTTTCTGTCCTCCCGCGCCGCCTGCGGCATCAGCGAGGGCACCTCGTGCAGCTGCCGGTGCGCGGCGAGGCTGTAGGTCTCCGCCGCGCCGACGATGATGTGATCGCGCAGGGCGATGTCCATCTCGCCGAGCAGGCGGTCGAGGCGGTGCGTCAGCGCGATGTCCTCGCGGGAGGGCGTCGGGTCGCCGCTGGGATGGTTGTGACAGAGAAGAACCGCCGCGGCGTTGTGGCGCAGGGCGATATCCGCGACGATGCGCGGATAGGCCGGCACCTGGTCGAGCGTGCCCTCGGCGGCCATGCGCGCGCCGAGCAGCCCGCCCTTGGTGTCGAGGCAGAGCACATAGAAGCGCTCGCTGCGCAGGCCGGTGAGCAGGGCCGCGCAGTAGCTCTCCGCCTCCTCGGTGGAGCTGAGCCTGCGCTTCTCCGCGATGAGGCAGGCGGTGTAGCGGCGGAAGAGCGGCACCGGCAGGGAGAGGAGCGTGGCGACCTCCTCCCCGACGCCCCTGACGGTCATCAGGTCGGCGGGATCGGCCTCGAGCACGCCCTTCAGGCTGCCGAAGGTATCCAGCAGCGCGTGGGCGATGGCGTTGGTGTCGCCCCGGGTCCGGCCGTAGAAGAGGAGGAGCTCCAGCACCTCATGATCCGCGAAGTGCTCCAGCCCCTCGGCCTGGAAGCGCGCGCGGAGGCGCTGGCGATGACCCGTGTGAATGTCAGATGGCATATGGATTCTCCAAACTGTGTGATCCTTGTCTTTGTTCTTTCGCGCCTGCCCGCAGGGAAATGCCGTGCCCGTGGGCCTTTTACAAAGAGTCAGAAAGGTTATACCCCCTACGCAGGAGCGCCTTTACAAGGGGTCCGGGGATTCTGAGCGCCCGGAAAACTCCACAGTGTGGAGTTTTCAGCGAAGAATGGGCGGCAGCCCCGGATAAACTTTCCGGAGGAAAGGTTCCCCCGGGCTATCTCATAATTTCCTCCCCTCCCCTCAAGCGGGGAGGGGTCGGGGGTGGGGCCCACAGGCCGCCGTGCCGGGATCAGCACGTCCCTGCAGCCCCGGCGTCATCACAACGCCCCCCGGGCAGACTCCCTTTGGGATACGCCCCAAGCAGCTTCACCTCGCTGGTGAAGGGCCTGACCGCGACCATCGCGCGCTGCAGGTGCTCGCGGTCCATCGCGCCCTCGAAATCCGCCGAGAAAAAATAGTAGAACGGCGTCTCCGGCAGCGGCCGGCTCTCGATCCGCGTCATGTTCAGCCCGCTCTCGGCGAACGATGTCAGCGCCTTGGCCAGCGCGCCGACCTCGTTGTTCACCTTGAAGACCACCGTGGCCTTGCCCGGCGTGCCGAGGGGCAGAAAATACGGCGAGACGATGAGGAACCGCGTCGTGTTGTTCGCCGCGGTCTGGATGTCCCCGCGCAGCACGGTGAGCCCAAAGGCTTTCGCGGCCTCCAGGCTGGCGATGGCCGCGCGGGACGAGTCGCCCTGCTCCGCCACGTCGCGGGCGCTCAGGGCTGTGTTGGCCGAGGGCAGGATGCGCACCCGCGGGAGGGTGGCCAGAAACTCGCTGCACTGGGCGATGGCCTGAGGATGGCTGCTGATCTCGCGCAAGCCCTCCACCGTCGCGCCGGGCAGGCCCAGCAGCTGGTGGCGCACGGCGCGGAAGGTCTCGCCCACGATATAGAGCGGCAGGCGCTCCAAAAGGCCGTAGGTCGCAAGCACGGCCCCGGCATAGGAATTCTCAACGGGCAGCAGGCCATAGGACGCGCGTCCGTCCACCACAGCCCGGGCGGTCTCCTCAAAGGTCTCGAAGCCCAGCCGCTCGCTCTCCGGGAACATGGCCTGGGCCGCGGCGCAGGAGAAGCTGCCCTCGACGCCCGGATAGGCGATCACCTCACGCACGCGGCACGCTCCTTCCACATCTCCATCAGGCCGATGGCGCACATGGCCTCCGCCACGGGGCACACGCGGGGCAGCAGGCACGGGTCGTGCCGGCCGCGGATCTCCAGCTCCGCGTCCTCCATGCGCCGCAGGGAGACGGTCTGCTGCCTTTTGGCGATGGACGGCGTGGGGCGCACGGCGAGGGTCGCGCGGATCGTCATGCCGTTGGTGATGCCCCCGTTGACACCGCCCGCGCGGTTGGTCGCCGTCGTCACCCGGCCGTCCCGCATGCGGAAGGGATCGTTAGCCTCGCTGCCGCGCAGGGCGGAAAAGCCGAAGCCGTCCCCGAAGCCGACCGCCTTGATGCCGGGAATGGAGAAGAAGAGGTGGCTGAGCACGCTCTCCATGCTGTCAAAAAAAGGCGCGCCGAGACCGGCGGGCAGGCCGTAGGCCGCGACCTCCACCGTGCCGCCGACGGAATCGCCCTCCGCCTTCGCGGCGAGGATGGCCTCGCGCATCCGCTCCGCCGCCGCTTCGCTCAAGGTCGGCAGGGGCATGGCCCGGAGCCGTGCGAGCGTCTCCGCGTCCGGGTATTCGTCCGGCAGCGGCGCGTCGGCAATCTCTCCGAGGGAAAGCGCGTGGCTCGCGAAGGTCACGCCCTGCCCCGCGAGCCACTGCCCGCACAGGGCGCCCGCCAGCACGACCGGCGCGGTGAGGCGGCCCGAAAAGCTGCCGCCGCCCCGCCAGTCCTCGAAGCCAAAATAGCGCACATGGCCGGTGTAATCGGCATGGCCGGGCCGCGCGAGATCGACGCCGTCCCCGTAGTCCGCCGGGCGCTGATGCTCCGAGCGGATGACGGCGGTGATCGGCTGGCCGGTCGTCCGGCCGTTCAGCACGCCGGAGAGAAACTCGGGCGTGTCGCTCTCCCGGCGCGGGGTGGTCAGGTCGCTCCGGCCGGGCGCGCGCCGCGCCATCTGCAGTGCGAGGTTTTCTTCGTCGATCTCCATGCCCGCCGGAAAGCCGTCCAGCGTGACGCCGACGGCCGGGCCGTGGCTCTGGCCGAAGATCGTGATCTTCAAATACTGTCCGAAGCAGCTGCTCATTCCGCCTTGCCTCCCAGGGCGCGGTAGACGTCCAGGTAGTCCGGCCAGGACTTCTCCAGCGCTTCCACGCCGCGCACGGTCACGGGCTTCTGCGCGATGGCCGCAGCGGCGCTGAGGAGCATCACCATGCGGTGGTCGCGGAAGCCGTCCACCGTGACGCCGCCGCGCAGGGCGGGCACGCCGCGCACCACGATGTCGTCCCCGTCCTCCCGGGCGTCGCCGCCCAGGGCGTTGAGCACGGAGACAGTGGCCGCGAGCCGGTCGCACTCCTTCAGCCGCAGCCGGCCGCAGCCGGTCAGGCGGCTCTCCCCCTGCGCCATCTGGCAGACGAGGGCCAGGATCGGCGCGATGTCCGGTGTGTCGCGCATGTCGAGCACGACGCCGCGCAGCCCGCCGGCGGCCTCCACGCGCAGGCTGTCGTCCGAACGGATGACCTTCGCGCCGAGGCTCTCCAAAAAGGAGAGCACAGCCCTGTCGCCCTGCATGGACGCCTCGCAGGCCCGCGTGACTTCAATATCCGCGCCCAAAGCGTCCATGCACAGCAGCACGGCGGCCTGGCTCCAGTCGCCCTGGACAATGCCCTGCTGGGCGCGGTAGCGCTGGCGGCCTGGAATCTCCCAGACCCCGACGGCCTGCTCGCGCACCTCGATGCCGCTCTCCTGCAGGGCGCGCACGGTCATGGCGATATAGCCCGCGCTCTCGACGGGCGGCTGCACCATGAGGGTGGAATCCCCGTCGAGCATGGGCAGGGCAAACAGGAGCCCGCTCACGAACTGGCTGGAAACGTTGCCGGGCAGGACATAGTCTCCCGCGCCGAGGCCGCCGGTCACGGTCAGCTCCGCCGCG
>CAMNLM010000129.1 GCA_946543085.1 uncultured Clostridia bacterium
ACCGCGCACATCCAGTACCCGCAGATCGAGACCCAGACCTACACGTCCACCAGCACCGGCGAGGAGGTCTGTCTGCCCGCCACCATGAGCCGTGCCATCCTGACAGACCTGCTGCGCGGCGAAATGGGCTTCGACGGCGTCATCGTCAGCGACGCGCTGGACATGGACGCCGTGGCGAAGAATTTCTCTCCGGAGGACACCATGCGCCTGACGATCAACGCTGGCGTCGATCTTCTCCTCCTGCCCGCCACGAAGAATACGGATCTCTTCGCGCAGATGGAGGCCATGGTCGATACAGCCATCGCCATGGTGGAAGACGGCACGATCGCCATGGAGGAGATCGACGACTCCGTCCGCCGCATCCTCACGCTGAAGAAGAAGTACGGCCTGCTGGATAAGACGGACTTCACCGTCACCGACGAGCAGGTGCAGGCCGCGGTCGATGGCGTGGGCAGCGAGGCGAACCGCCAGGCAGCCTGGGACATCGCCGAAAAGGCCCTGACGCTGGTGAAGAACGAGAACGGTGCCTTCCCCTTCCGGGTGAAGTCCGGCGAAAACACACTCATTCTCTTCGCGGACTCCTGCGCGAGCCGCATTGGCACGGCCGAGCTCGCCTGGCAGATCGCCGCGGAGAAGGGGATCATCCCGATGGATGCCTTCTACACCCCGATGAAGCACACTCGCGGCAACACCGAGGAGTGCCTGGAGACCGCGAAGCTTGTCGATCATGTGATTCTGGTGGACCGCGTCTATCGCAGGGACTGCATGGACCCCGCGACCGAGGACGGCTTCTCCACCGAAGCCTTTGACAGGATCATTGCCCAGTGCCACGAAGAGGGCAAGCCCGTGGTCATTGTCAGCTGCCAGCTGCCCTATGACGCGGCCCGCTTTCCAGAGGCGGACGCCATACTGCTGGCGTACTGCTCCAGCCCCATGCGTGCAATGCCGCCCCGGAGCGGCGAAGGCAGCGGGTATTCGCCGAATCTTGCGGCGGCGCTGTGCGCGTGTCTGGGGGCGGTGGAGGCAAAGGGCGTCCTGCCGGTGAATATTCCCGCGCTGGATGATGCGTACAGGATGACGGATGAGATTCTCTTTCCGCGGGGGAAGTGAGGCCCCACCCCCGACCCCTCCCCGCAAGCGGGGAGGGGAGTCTTAGGTTGAGCCGGGGGACGCTTTCCTCCGGAAAGCGTCCCCCGGACCCCCTTGAAAGCGCTCCTGCGGAGGGTTGCTGACTCCTGCCCTCCTGAAAGACGCTCCTGCGGAGGGCGCGGGCTCTGACCCCTTGAAAGCCACTCCCGCGAAGGGCGCGGCTGTCATCCAAAAACAGACGTCACGTGCCGTTTTGGGGCTGTGACGGCCGGTTTGTTCTTTCTGTGTTTTCCCCTTGACAGGGGGAGGCGCAGAAGGTATCTTTTCCTCAGAAATCCTGTCAGGAGGTTCGCTATGGCACATCGCTCTGTGTTCGCGTTTACGAAGCCGGTCGGCATGTTCCGCACCGGACTCGTTGGCGTACCCAGAGCGTGACCGTTTGGCGCCGGCCTGGCCGGCATGAAGGGGGGAGGCTCTCGGGCCTCTCTGTTTTTATTTTCAGGAGGATACCATCATGATTATTGTTTTGAGGCAGGGCACCAGTCAGCAGGAGATCGACAGCCTGACCGCCAGAATCAGCGGCATGGGCGGCATCACCGTCACACCGATCATCGGCTCCGACCTCACCATCCTGGGTCTCGTCGGCGACACATCCCGCGTGGATGAGAACCAGATCGAGAGCCACCGCTGCGTCGAGCGCATCATGCACGTGGCGGAACCCTTCAAGAAGGCCAACCGCATGTTCCACCCCGGCAACACCACGGTGCAGGTCGGCGGAACCGTCGTCGGCGGAAACGCGCTGACGGTGATCGCCGGGCCCTGCTCCGTGGAGAGCGAGGAACAGATCGTGGGCATCGCCAAAGCTGTGAAGGCCGCCGGCGCGACCATCCTGCGCGGCGGCGCGTTCAAGCCCCGCACCTCGCCCTATTCCTTCCAGGGGCTGAAATACGAGGGCTTGGAGCTGCTGCAGACCGCGCGGCAGGAGACCGGCCTGCCCGTAGCCAGCGAGCTGATGAGCCCAATGGACATCGACGTCTTCATGGACAAGGTCGATATCATCCAGGTCGGCGCGCGCAACATGCAGAACTTCGATCTGCTGCGCCAGCTCGGGCGCGTCGACAAGCCGATCCTGCTCAAGCGCGGCCTCTCCGCGACCATCGAGGAGTGGCTGATGAGCGCGGAATACATCCTCGCCGAGGGCAACCCAAACGTCATCCTCTGCGAGCGCGGCATCCGCACCTTTGAGACCTACACGCGCAACACGGTCGACCTCGGCGCGATTCCCGCGGTGAAGCGCCTGAGCCACCTCCCGGTGCTGGTCGATCCGAGCCACGGCACCGGCAAATGGTGGATGGTGGAGCCGATGGCCCGCGCGGCCATCGCCGTCGGCGCGGACGGCATCATGGTCGAGGTGCACAACGATCCCGCCCACGCCCTGTGCGACGGCCAGCAGTCCATCAAGCCGGAGGTCTTCGCCGAGGTGATGAAGGACATCCGCGCCATCGCGGGGGTTGTGGGGAGAAGCGCGTAAGGCCCATGAAAAACGGCGGCGCCGGATCCCCGCGCCGCCGTGAACGCCCCCTGCGAGGCGCTGCTTATTCGTCCATGAAATCGAGCGTCGGGCCCTCCCCCTCGCGCTCGGGCTGTTCGTCGAAGCGATGATCGCGGAAGTAATACTCGTCGTCCCGCTCGGTGATCTCGCGGTAGACATGACAGGGAGAGCCGAAGGCCACGACGTTGGCGGGGATATCCTTCGTGACGATGCTGCCCGCGCCGATCACGCTGTTGTCCCCGATGGTCACGCCGGGCAGCACGACGACGTTCGCGCCGATCCACACGTTGCTGCCGATTTTGATCGGGAAGGAATACATGCCGTCCCCGCGGTGCTTGGGCGAGATGGGATGGCCCGTGGTGCAGACCGTGACGTTCGGCCCGAAGAGGCAGTGGTCGCCAATCTCGATCTTCCAGTCGTCGATGAAGGTCGCGCCCTGGTTGAAGTAGCAGCCCTCGCCGATGGTGATATGCTTGCCGATGGTGAATTTCATCGGCGGCACGATCCACACGTTCTTGCCGCATGCGCCGAACATCTCGCTGTTCATCTCCATGCGTTCGCGGTTCGCCTCCGCCGGCAGGCTGTTGAAGCGGGCCAGCACCTCGCGGGCGCGCGCCTGCATCTCCATGTTCTCCGCGTCGTCCAGCCACATGTAGCCGGCCTTCATCCGTTCCTGTTCCGTCATCTTCGTCTTCCGCCTTTCTTTGCGTCACTGTATCCGTCCCTCAAAGGGTCTCTGCCCCTGTATTATAGCGGACAAAGGCCCATTCTTCAATGAGCAAATCACGCGCCGCGGGGAACCGCTCTTTTCCCTCTTTTCCAAACAGAACGCGGCCCGAGGAGAGATTTCCATGCAAGAACCATCCATGCGCATCCGCAAAGCCCTTCCCGACGACCTGCCCCGGATCCTCGAAATCTACGCCCGTGCCAGGGCTTTCATGGCCGCCCACGGCAATCCGCGCCAATGGGCCGCGCGCGGCTGGCCGCCGGAAGCCCTGATCCGCCAGGACATTGCCGCCGGGAAAAGCTATGTCTGCGAGACCGACCACGTGGCCGGCGTGTTCTATTTTGACGCCGGAGCCGACATTGAGCCGACCTACCGCGTCATCGAGGACGGCGCGTGGCTCTCGGACGCGCCCTACGGCGTCGTGCACCGCATCGCCGCGGACGGCTCGGCGAATGGCATCGGCGCCTTCTGCATCCGCTGGGCGCTGAGCCAGTGCGGCCACCTGCGCATCGACACCCATCCGGACAACGCCCCGATGCAGGGGCTTCTGGGCAAGCTCGGCTTCACCCGCTGCGGCGTGATCCACGTGGCGGAGGACAGCGATCCGCGATGGGCCTATGAGAAGCTGGCCGCGGACGGCTGAGCCCTCCCTCTCCCATGCGCTCTCACCCCCCACATCTTCCTTGCGTCCCTTGTTGCAATTTAGCCGGAAATCAAGTACAATAAGGGTGTTTCATTCGCATTCATAAACCCCCGGTACCCCGGGACCATTCATAAGGAGGTCAGGAGACGCATGGATTACGTATTCATGACAGACAGCGACAGCGATCTGCCGTATGAGCTGAAAGCGAAGTACGACATCCCGGTCGTTTACATGCCCTACGCCCTGGACGGCAAGGAATACTTTGACGACCTCGGCCAGACGCTCGACCACAAGAGCTACTATGACGCGATGCGCAAGGGCGCCGTCGCCATCACAAGCGCCCTCAACAAGCAGGCCTACCTGGATTACTTCGAGCCCATCCTGAAGGAAAAGGATCTCCTCTTCGTCGCCTTCTCCAGCAAAATGAGCAACACCATCAACGAGGTCTACGCCGCCCGCGAGGAGCTGCTGAAGAAGTACCCCGAGCGCAGGTTCCGCGTGGTGGACACCCTGTCCATCTCCTGCATCATGACCCTGCTGGTGCTCAAGGCGCATGAGATGTACCGCGCCGGCAAGTCCATGGACGAGGTCGGCGACTGGATCGAACAGAACCGCACCCGCGCCAACGCCTTCTTCACGGTGGAAGACCTGAAGTACCTGCGCCGCGGCGGACGCCTCTCCGCGGTGGCCGCGACCATGGGCACCATGCTCGACCTGAAGCCCATCATCACCTGCGGCAAGGAGGGCAAGCTCGTCTCCTACGACAAGGTGCGCGGCCGCAAGAAGGCCCTGGCCTACATCGTCGAAAAGTCCGTCGAGAACATCGTGGATCAGAAGGAGAGCATTGGCATCGTCCTGCACGCGGACGCCCCCGAGGACGCCGCCCGCCTCAAGGAAGCCCTGCAGGAGAAGCTGCCCGAGATGGAGATCCGCATCGAGCACATCGGCCCGGTGATCGGCGCGCACTGCGGCCCCGGCACGGTGGCCTTCTGCTTCATGGGGAAGGAAAGACCCGTTTAAGGGAAGTGAATACAGAACGGATGACCGCGGTGAAATGCCAGCGGTCATCCGTTTTGTGAACCCCACCCCCGACCCCTCCCCGCAAGCGGGGAGGGGAGGAAG
>CAMNLM010000130.1 GCA_946543085.1 uncultured Clostridia bacterium
ACCCTCGACAAATGGCACCTGTGCGATTCGATCGGCCTGGTGCGCTATCCGCAGTGGCACGGTTCCCGCTGCCGTGTCGGCGCGCTGCTCTACGGCATGCGCCCCTTCCACACGGAGGATATGCCGTTTTCACTCGCACAGACGCTTGTCTTCAAGAGCCGCATCGCACAGATCCACACCGTGGAGCCGGGCGAGGTCGTCGGTTATGACGAGGCTGTCGTCAGGGACCGGCCGATGCGGGTCGCGACGATCTGCGCGGGCTACGGCGACGGCTATCCGCGCCGCCTCTCCAACGGGGCTGGCAAGGTCGCTGTGCGCGGAAAACGCGCGCCAGTGGTCGGGCTCGTCTGCATGGATCAGCTGATGGCCGATGTCACGGACATCCCGGACTGCCGGGCGGGCGACGAGGTGATGCTGCTCGGCGGGGACATCCCTGTTGCCGAAGCGGCGGACTGGGCGCACACGAACCGCAACGAATGCCTGACGATTCTCTCCCGCAGACCGGTCCGCGTCTACCGCCAGGGCGGCAGGGTGACCGAGACAAGGGACGATTTGCTGGACTGATATCTGATTGTTTCACGGAAAGGAAGCCAGAACTCCATGGACATCTCCCAATGGGAAAAAGAACTGCAGGCCATTCTGCCGCGCGTGACGGAGATCCGCCGCGAGCTGCACAGGCATCCCGAGCTGAGCGGCGAGGAGAAGAATACGCAGGCGCTGATTCTCTCCGAGCTGCAGCGCCTCGGCGTGGAGACACACACCTTCAAGGACTGCTATGGCGTGATGGGCGTGCTGAAAAACGGCGAAGGCCGATGCGTCGCGATCCGCGCGGACATGGACGCGCTGCCGATCACCGAGGAGACCGGCCTTGCGTTTGCCTCTGAGCAGCCGGGCGTGATGCACGCCTGCGGCCATGACGCCCATATGGCGCTGGCGTTTGGCTCTGCGGCATGGTTCGCGGCCAATCGGGAGAAATGGCGCGGCACCGTGAAGTGGTTCTTTGAACCGGCGGAGGAGACCTTCGGCGGCGCGCAGTGGATGGTGCAGCAGGGCTGCATGGAGAATCCCGCGGTCGATGTCGTGATCGGCCAGCACATGAACCCGCGGTATAAAGCGGGCGTCTTCTTCTGCAAGCCCGGCTATGTCAGCGGCGCGAGCGACGCAATCAGCCTTCGGGTCACGGGCAAGAGCTGCCACGGGGCCTATCCCGAGAGCGGCACGGACGCGATCGTGATCGCGGCACAGATCGTGACCGCTCTGCAGACGCTTGTCAGCCGCACGCTCAGTCCCTTTGACCCGGCCGTGCTGACGATCGGCAGGATCAACGGCGGTACGGCGCGCAACATCGTCTGCGGCGAGGTGGAACTGGAAGGGACGCTCCGGACGCTTTCCCCACAGACGCGGGCAAAAATGAAGGAGCGCATCGCGGCCGTCAGCAGCCAGATCGCTTCCGCCATGGGCGGCGCGTGCGAGGTGGATATCCAGCCGGGCTATGGCGCTGTCTACAACGACGATCACGCCTACAGCGTCATCGCGCGCTGCGCGGAGGAGATCATCGGCAGCGAAAACATGGTCCTGCGGGAAGCGCCGAGCCTGGGCGTGGAGAGCTTCTGCTATTTTGTGGAGCATACGCCCGGCGTCTATTATGATATTGGCTCGGGCATCGGCACGGCTCTGCACACGCCGACCTTCCTCGTGGATGAAACGGTGCTGCTGCCCGGCGTCGCTATGCAGTGCGCGAGTGTGCTCGCGCTGCTCGCCGATGGCAATCCTGATGGCTGAAAAGGAGTGAAGCCATGTTCTCACGTTTGCAGACTTATCTGTCCATGCTGCGGAGCAATCCGCTCGGGTTTCTGATTTATATTGTTTACTTCACGGTGACGATCCTCCTGAGTCTGATCCTGCACGAGATCGGCCATGCGTACGTCGCATGGCGCTGCGGTGACCCGACGGCGAAGATGCTGGGCCGGCTGTCGCTCGATCCGCGCAGGCACCTCGACCCGATCGGCACGCTCTCCATGGTGCTGATCGGCGTGGGCTGGGCCAAGCCCGTGCCGGTCAATCCGCGCAACTTCAAGGGCAACCGCGTCCGTGACGACTTCCTGGTGTCCATCGCGGGAATCACGGTTAACCTGACGCTGTTCCTGCTCTGCTCGGCGCTCTCCGTGGGCATCAACGGCCTGATCTGGAAGGAGGGCGTCATCGACAGCTTCCGCGCGGAAACAGGTTCTCTGCAGGGGATGCTCAATGTTTATCACGATGACGGATGGTTCGCGTCCTACATCGCCTATGGCAACGATTTCTCGTATTTCACCAGGTATACCGCGACGCCCTGGCTGCTGTGGGTGCAGCGCTTCCTGCTGATGATGGCGCAGACAAACCTGGGCCTGTCCATGTTCAACTTCCTGCCGATTCCGCCGCTGGACGGCTACCACATTTTCAACGACCTGCTGCTGAAGGGCCGCTTTGAGCTGAATTACAACACCTTCCGCATCGCGCAGCTGGTGCTGATCGTCCTGATCATGAGCGGCGCGCTGAACAGCCTGCTGCTCGCGGTCAATGGCACTGTTTACGGCGCGGTTGTCAACCTGTGGCTGCTGATTGCCGGACAGGCGTGAGGTGCGGCCTATGGCAATGACGTTTCGACTCAAGGATTTTGACGGACCGCTGGATCTCCTGCTGCACCTGATCAACAAGGAGCAGCTGGACATCCGGCAGATCTTTGTCAGCGATATCACGGACCAGTACATCGCGTATGTGCACGACGCGGAAGACCTCGATATGGAAGACGCCACGGAGTTTCTCGTGATGGCGGCAACCCTTCTTGAGATCAAGAGCCGCGCCATGCTGCCGCGTCCGCCCGCCATGGAGGAGGGCGAGGAGGATCCGGAGGAAGCCCTGATCCGCCGCCTGGAGGAATACAGGCGCTTTAAGGAGACGGCGACCGCCATGCGGGGCTTTGAGAATGTTGCGATGGCCATGTTCACCAAGCTGCCGGACGAGTTCCCGCTTCCGCCGCAGGAGACCGAGCTGGTCGGCCTGACGCTGGAGGGGCTGACGGCGGCGCTGATGCGTATCCTCGCGCGCAAGCCGAACGCGGAGGATGTGTCTGGTGAAAACCACTACGCCCCGCGGGACATCCATCGCGACGAACACACCGTGCAGGAGTGCATGCTGACCCTGCTCCGCGGCGTGCGCAAGCGCGGTCGGCTCCGCTTCGAGGAGGCATTCAGCGAGGCGCCGAGCAAGGAGGAGGTCGTGACGCTCTTCCTTGCCATGCTGGAGTTGCTGCGACTGGGCCGCATGCGCTGCGAGCAGGTAGGCATCTACGGCGACATTATGCTCCTGCCCGGCGAAGGACACGGCGAGAAAGCGGAGAAGGCCGCGGCGGGCGCGGGGCAGCAGCCCTCATAAACCGAGAAAGGCATCCAATCAATGATGAGCAAAGAACAGCAAGAAGCGGCAATGGGCGAGGAGAACGTTTCCTCCGGCACGCTGAAGGGACGGATCGAGGCGGTGCTTTTTGTGGCCGGGGAACCCGTGCTGGTGGAGGATCTGGCCAAAGCGCTCGGGGAGACAAAGTTCAAGGTGCAGATGGCCCTGTCCTCCCTGAAGGAAGAATACGACGCGGCGGAACGCGGTTTCTGCATGCGCCTCTTTGGGGAGCATGTACAGCTGACCACAAGACCGCTCTACGCTTCCGACGTGGTGCATCTGCTCCAGCCTGTGCAGAAGCAGACGCTCAGCCAGGCAATCATGGAAACGCTGGCGGTAGTGGCCTACAAGCAGCCGGTGACCAAGGCGGAGATCGAGGCGATCCGCGGCGTGAAGTGCGATTACTCCGTGCAGTCGCTCACGCAGAAGGGACTGATCGCGGAGGTTGGCCGGAAGGACGCGCTTGGACGGCCCATCCTCTACGGCACAACGGACACCTTCCTCCAGCGGTTCGGCATCGAGAGCCTTGACGAGCTGCCGCCCATGCCGGAAACGCAGGCAGAGGAAACGGAACCTGCGCCGGAGCTGATGGTGTGATCCAGAGTGTTTTCATCAAGATACGCAAAAGGAGTGAGCGCTGATGGCGGGCCTGACAGAGCTGCGCGGGGAGCTCGATGCGATCGACCGGGAGATGGTTGCCCTGTTTGAAAGGCGCATGGCGGTTGCCCGCGAGGTGGCCGCGTACAAGCTCGCGAACGGCCTGCCGGTGCTGGATGCTTCGCGGGAAGCGCAGGTCATCGCGAGCCGGCAGGGTTATCTGACGGAGGAGCGCCTGCGGGAGGACGTCGCGCGTCTCTTTGAGACGGTAATGGCGCTGAGCCGCGAGGAACAGCGGCGAGTAATGGAGGCGGAGAAAGATGCTTGAGCGGCACATTTTCCTGATCGGCATGCCGGGCAGCGGCAAGTCCAGCCTGGGACGCAAGGTGGCCAACAACCTGCGCCTGCCCTTCGTGGATATGGACAGGAAGATCCAGGAGATTCTGAACGGGACTGTCAATGAGATTTTTGAGCGGTACGGGGAGAACGCCTTCCGGGTCGCAGAGACAAACATGCTCATCCACCTGATGGGAACCACCCCGAGCATCGTCTCCACCGGCGGGGGCGTGGTGATGAATCCCGAGAACTGCAAGCTGATGCGGGCGGCGGGCGCGATCATCCTGGTGGATCGCCCGCTGAAGCAGATTCTCAGCGACATCAAGCTGGACCGCCGTCCGCTGCTCGCGGAGAAGGGCCTCGGCGAGGTGGAACGCCTCTACTTTGAGCGCATCGATACCTACCGGAGCATGGCGGATTACACGATCGTCAACGGCGGGGATT
>CAMNLM010000131.1 GCA_946543085.1 uncultured Clostridia bacterium
CCCTGCTTCCGCAAGGAGGTCGGCGCGCACGGCATCGAGGAGCGCGGCGTCTACCGCATCCACCAGTTCGAGAAGCAGGAGATGATCGTGGTCTGCAAGCCCGAGGACAGCCCGATGTGGTTCGACCGTCTGTGGCAGAACACGGTGGACTTCTTCCGCAGCCTGGACATCCCGGTGCGCACCCTGGAGTGCTGCTCCGGCGACCTGGCCGACCTGAAGGTGAAGTCCCTGGACGTGGAGGCCTGGAGCCCCCGCCAGAAGAAGTACTTCGAGGTCGGCTCCTGCTCCAACCTCGGCGACGCGCAGGCCCGCCGCCTGCAGATCCGCGTGAAGGGCGCCGACGGCAAGAAGTACCTCGCCCACACGCTGAACAACACCTGCGTGGCCCCGCCCCGCATGCTGATCGCCTTCCTGGAGAACAACCTGCAGGCGGACGGCACCGTGAAGATTCCCGAGGTCCTGCGGATGTATATGGGCGGCAAGTCCGTGATTGGCTGAAGCAGAATCCTTTGAATCATGAACGCATCCCCGCGGAGAAACGGCTCCGCGGGGTTTTTTGGCGGAACACGCTTTGCCTGCGCAGGCTGCGCGCTTGTGCCCGCCGCGCAGGATATGGTATACTGTCCGCAGCTGAAAAAAACAGAAGGATCTTTTCCCGGCCCGCCGCGCCCGGCAGGCGCGCCGCCGGGGAAAGGATCCGGAGAGAGGGAGGCACAGCGCATGGAGAACACCTTGAGCGCCATCGACGCGGTGATCGCGAAGGGCCCGTACAGCGACACCTGGGCGTCGCTGTCCCGCTATCAGACGCCGGCGTGGTACAGGGACCTGAAGTTCGGCATCTTTATCCACTGGGGCGTCTACAGCGTGCCCGCGTTCAGCAGCGAGTGGTATCCCCGGTGCATGTACATGCAGGGCTCGAAGGAATACGAGCACCATCGCGCGGTCTACGGCCCGCAGAAGGATTTCGGCTACAAGGATTTCATCCCGATGTTCCGGGCCGAGAAGTTTGATCCGGCCGCCTGGGCCGCGCTTTTCGCGGAGGCGGGGGCGAAATACGTCGTCCCCGTCGCGGAGCACCACGACGGCTTCCAGATGTACCGAAGCGGCCTCTCACACTGGAACGCCTATGAGATGGGCCCGCGCCGCGACGTGCTGGGCGAGCTCAGCGCGGCCTGCCGGGCCAGGGGCCTGGTGACGGGGTGCTCGTCGCACCGGGTGGAGCACTGGTTCTTCATGGGGCACGGCCGGGAGTTCGACAGCGACATCCACGAGCCCCTGCGGCGCGGCGATTTCTATTGGCCCGCGATGCCCGAGCCGGACTTTCACGACCTCTTCAGCGAGCCCGCGCCCTCGCGGGAATTCATGGAGGACTGGCTGCTGCGCTGCTGCGAGCTGGTGGACCGCTATCGCCCGCGGATTGTCTATTTTGACTGGTGGATCGAGCACAGCGCCGTCAAGCCCTGGCTGAAGAAATTCGCCGCCTACTACTACAACCGGGCGGCGGAATGGGGCACGGAGGCCGTCATCACCTACAAGCACGACGCGTTCCTCTTCGGCTGCGCGGTGCCCGACGTGGAGCGCGGCCAGTTCGCCGAGATGAAGCCCTATTTCTGGCAGACGGACACCTCCGTGGCGCTCAACAGCTGGTGCTACACGGAGAACAACCAGTACCGCCCGGCAGGGGACATCGTGCGCGACCTGGTGGACATCGTGAGCAAGAACGGCTGTCTCCTGCTCAACGTCGGCCCGAAGGCGGACGGCACCTTTGCCGAAGAGGACCGGGCGATCCTCGCCGAGATCGGCGCGTGGATGAAGGTCAACGGCGAGGCCGTCTACGGCGCGCGGACGTGGCGGAAATTCGGCGAAGGCCCGACGCAGATCGTCGAGGGCCAGTTCTCCGACGGCATCCAGAAGAATTTCACCAGCCGGGATTTCCGCTTCACGACCCGGAACGGCGCGCTGTATGTCTTCTGCATGAAGCAGAGCGAAGACGGCGCGTACTGCGTCGCCTCCCTCGGCGAGCAGGACGCCTCCCGACAGGCCAATTTCCACGGCATCATCCGCCGTGTTCAGGTGCTGGGAACGGACGAGGAGCCCGTCTGGTCCCGCGGCGCGGAAGGGCTGCGCGTGCGGACGGCTTACCGCTCGGACAAGCCGATTGTGCTGAAGGTCACGATCGACTGACGGCAGGAGCCGGGATGGGGGTTTAAAAGGGAGAGGCGTACCCCTTCCCCCTGAAGAAATCGCGCCGGGAAAAAGGAGCCTCGTCCGCTCATGGACGGGGCTCCCTTTCGCCTGTTTTCCTTCTCTTTCCTGCCGCGCCTTTCCGCGGGATCATTTCCCCACGAACCCCGCGTTTTGTGGTAGAATGGGCGTGGGGCAGCGGGCCCAGCCGTTTCCGCTTCTTCCTTGCCGCATCATCCTGCCCTGCATTTCAGGAGGCGCTATGAAACCGATACGCATTTTGTTTGTCTGCCACGGCAACATCTGCCGGAGCGTCTGCGCGGAGATGGTGATGAAGTCCCTCGTCCGCCAGGCGGGGCTGGAGGACAGGGTGGCGGCGGCCTCCGCGGCCACGACCTCCGAGGAGATCGGCCACGACATCTACCCGCCGATGCGGCGGACGCTGCTCGCCCACGGCGTGCCCGCGGAGCGCCACAGCGCGCGGCGCATGACCCGCGAGGACTACGCCCGGTATGACCTCCTCGTCGGCATGGACGGGGAGAACATGGAGGATATGCGGCGGATCTGCGGCGGCGACCCGGACGGCAAGCTGCGCGCGCTGATGGCCTACGCGGACCGCCCGGACAGCGAGGTCGCCGACCCCTGGTATACCCGCGACTTTGAGCGCAGCTACCGCGACGTCGCCGCGGGCTGCGAGGGCCTGCTCGCGCGCATCCGGCTGGGCGAGGCGCTCTGACGGGCCGCGTCAGGGGCGTTCGCCCTCCGCCTCCCCCGGGGTCCCGGCCGGGCCGTCCCCTCCCCAGAAGCCGCCGGCGCGGTTCAGCCTGCGGTAGGCCTGCGGCGTGACGCCCTTCGCCTTTCGGAAGGTCTGCGAGAAGTGGCTCTGTGAGGAGAAGGCCAGGATTTCCGAAATCTCCGCGATGGTGTAGTCCGAGAGGCGGAGCATGTTTTCGGCGGCCTCCATGCGCCGCTGCAGGATGTACCCGCTGAGGGTCATGCCGGTTTCGCGCCTGAAGAGGGTGGAGAGATAGCTGCGGTTGAGGCCGACCGCCTCCGCCAGGCTCTCCGCCGTGACGTGCTCGTGCAGGTGCAGGTCGATATACTCCATCGCGTGGAGAACCGGCCGCGCGAAGGAGCGCTCCCCTTTGGCCTGCGCCATCATGCGCGTGTAGAAGCCGATCATGTCGCGGTGGATGGCGAGGATCTCCTCCACGGTCTGCGCCCTGTGGCCGCGCCGGATGCAGAGGTCGCTGGCGTTGTAGGCCGTCTCCTCGTCCAGGCCGCCCTCGATGCTCACGCGACAGGCGATGGCCGTAGCCGCGATGAGCAGGTACCGCGCGTTGACGACCGGGTCGTCCGCGAGGTGGCCGGTCAGCCCGGAGGACATCATGCGCGCCCCCTCCTCCACGGCGGCGGGATCGCCCATCCGCATCAGGCGGTACTGGCGCATCTCCTCGTCGTAGCGGTGGTGGCGGAAAGCGTTCTCCCGGTGGATAAAGGCCAGGTATTTCAGCTGGCTGTCGTCGATCAGGGGCATAGGCTCAACCTCCTGCGTCCGTTCTCTCTGCAAACGATTATAACAGATTTCCAACCCAAAGGACAGCCGCGCGCGGGTTCCGCGCTCTTTTTTTATAGGTAGAAAGACAGCCAGAAGGGGCCAGGAACGCCCGTCGGGCGGACGCCGCACGCCGCGGGAGCCGCGCGGCGCCCCGGCGCGTTTTTCCGCCCTCATGAAATATCGCCGGAGATCCGTGTGAAAAGACGGGATAAGGCGTCCAAAAGACGTCCAAAAGACGTGAAAAGCCGCCCATTCTCCGCATTGACGCCCGCGTGATTCTATGCTACAATGTATCTGGTTGAAGTTGGCATATGCTAACCTCGCCGCTGTACAACAACCATCCCGAATAGCAAGAAAAGGGGTTTTGCACATGGGAAAGCTTGATTTGACCAAGTATGGCGTGACCGGAACAACCGAGATTGTCTACAATCCCTCCTACGAGCAGCTCTTCAAGGACGAGATGGATCCGTCCCTGACCGGCTACGAGAAGGGTCAGCTCAGCGAGCTGGGCGCCGTCAACGTGATGACGGGTATCTACACCGGCCGCTCCCCCAAGGATAAGTATCTCGTGATGGACGAGAACTCCAAGGACACCGTGTGGTGGACCACCGACGCCTACAAGAACGACAACCATCCCATGACCCAGGAGACCTGGGAAGTGGTCAAGAGCCTGGCCCAGAAGGAACTGAGCGGCAAGAAGCTCTACGTCGTGGACGCTTTCTGCGGCGCGAACAAGGACACCCGCATGGCCGTGCGCTTCATCATGGAAGTGGCCTGGCAGGCACACTTCGTCCGCAACATGTTCATCAAGCCCACCGCCGAGGAGGAAGCCTCCTTCGAGCCCGACTTTGTCGTCTACACCGCGTCCAAGGCCAAGTGCGAGAATTATAAGGAGCTGGGCCTGAACAGCGAGACCGTCGTGGCCTTCAACGTCACCAGCCGTGAGCAGGTCATCCTGAACACCTGGTACG
>CAMNLM010000132.1 GCA_946543085.1 uncultured Clostridia bacterium
CGCGCGCGCGGGGCGGGCGGGCGCGGGGCGAGGTCGCTGTGCTCCTGCAGCCACGCCACGATCACCTTCAGGAAAGGCTTGCCGTATTTCACGACCTTCACCTGGCCCATGCCCTTCACGCGCAGCAGGGCTTCCTCGTCCCGCGGCAGGTCGTGCGCCATCTCGCGCAGGGTCTTGTCGTCCGCGATGACATAGGGCGGGAGGCGCGTCCTGCGCGAGAGCTCCAGCCTCGTGCTGCGCAGCTGCTCGAAGAGCTGCTCCCGCGCTTCCTCCTCCGGCGTGCGCACCACGCCCACGCCGGGCACATAGCCGGGCTTCATCGGCAGCAGCTCCGGCGTGTCGGTGTCCCAGACGTAGCCGTCCTGGGATTCCACCGGCATCATGCTGTCCTCATCGTAGAGGGGAGGCTGGAAGACGTCGTCCTCCCGCTCGTACCGCTTCGCGGCGCGCGGCGCGTCGGGCTTCGCGCCCGGCAGCTTCACCGCCGTGTAGGCATAGCGCGCCTGCGCGCACTTCGAGCAATGGCCGCAGGTGTCCTCCGCCCGCTGGCCAAAGTACCGCAGCAGCTGGGCGCGCAGGCAGCGCGTGGACTCGCAGTAATCAATCATCCGGTTCAGCCGGTCGAGGTCGCGCGCCCGCACCTGCGCCTGCTCCGCGGGGGTCAGGTCCGGATTGGGCTCCGCCTTCTCGATCAGGAATTTCGCGGTGATGATGTCCGCGCGCGAATAGAGCAGGATGCACTCCGCCTCCGAGCCGTCGCGGCCGGCGCGGCCCGCCTCCTGGTAGTACGCCTCGATGGACTTGGGCATGTTGTAATGGATGACATAGCTGACGTTGCTCTTGTCGATGCCCATGCCGAAGGCGTTCGTCGCGACGATGACCTGCACCCGGTCGTACTGGAAATCCTCCTGGCTGCGCTGGCGCTCGGCGTCGCTCAGCCCGGCGTGGTAGCGCGCGGTGGGCAGGCCGAGCGTCTGCAGCTTCAGCGCGACCTTCTCCACGGTCTTGCGCGTCGCGCAGTAAACGATGCCGCTGCGCCCCTCCTGGCGGCGCAGGATCTCCCACAGCGCCTGGAAGCGGTCCTTCGGTGTGACGACCTCGAAGTAGAGGTTCGGCCGGTCAAAGCCCGTGGTGACCGAGACCGGGCTTTGCAGCGCGAGCAGGCGGGTGATGTCGTCCCGGACGCGGGCCGTCGCTGTGGCCGTGAACGCGCCAACCGGCGGCCGCACGGGGAGGCCCGCGATGAAGTCCGCGATCCGCAGATAGACCGGGCGGAAATCCTGCCCCCACTGGCTGACGCAGTGCGCCTCGTCCACCGCGATCAGGGAGAGCTTTGCGCGCACCGCAAAAGCCCGGAAGGCGGGGGTCTCCAGCCTTTCCGGGGCAACGTAGATGATCTTATAGCGTCCCTGGGCCGCCCGCTCCAGGGCCAGGTTCATCTGGCCGGGCGTGAGGGACGAATTGATATAGGCCGCCGGAACGCCCGCGGCGATCAGCGCCGCCACCTGATCCTTCATGAGGGAGATGAGCGGGGAGATGACCAGGGCGGTTCCTTCCAGCGCGAGGGCCGGAACCTGATAGCACATGGATTTGCCCGCGCCGGTCGGCATGATGCCGAGGCAGTCCCGCCCGGCGAGCAGGGCGTCGACCAGGGTCTCCTGGCCTTCGCGGAAGGTATCGTGGCCGAACACCTGGCGGAGGATCGCGTATTTGTCCAAGGGTATGTCCTTTCTCGCTCGCGTCCGCGAAGGCTTTATCCGACCGTTCCGTTCACGGCGACCTGCCTGCCCAGCACGGCCTCCTCGTAGAAGGAGCCCTCCGCGGAGAGCATGTAGACGTCGATCGCCAGCTCGGCCGCCATCCCGATGGTCATCGAGAGCACCACGGGCAGGCCGGAGAGGAACAGATTCAGCACCAGGTTGAGCAGGAACAGCATCCAGTAGAACGAGATCAGCAGCATCGCCAGCTGGGCCGTTCTCCCGCGCATGATCTCCCGGCTGCGGCGGACGGAGAGCAGCACGCGGTGGCCGGGATCGTCCGCCAGCATCCAGGGCGCCATGGAGCAGCGCAGGTAGGCCCGGAGAGCCAGCACCACCATCAGGATGGTGGACGCGGAGACCGTGAAGCTCGCGAGGCGCACCGGGAAGGACGGGATCAGCAGCACCAGCAGCATGAGGCCCGCTCCGGGGAGCGACCACAGCAGGCAGCGCAGGAAGATGAGAGCCGTCATGCCCAGGCACTTGAGCAGGATCGGTAGCCGCCTGAACACGGCGGTCACGCCGGGCTCCTCCTTGCGCAGGAGGGCGAGCGAATAGGCTTTCATGCCCACGCTCAGCGCGGGGCCGAGGATCAGCGCGACGGCGACGGAGGCCAGCAGCGCCGGCAGGGCGGCCGTCAGCTGGCCGTTCAGCTGAGCGGCCTCGCGCTCAAAGGCGTCCCCCGAGGTGTAATAGGCGGTCAGCAGGCGCTCCGTCCAGCCGCCGCTCACGCGCGTGAAGACGACCTGCATCAGCAGCGTCGGCGCGTTGGCGATGAGCGCGGCCAGCAGGGCGATGCCCCAATTGCCCTTGAGGGCTGCCCTCGCGCGAAGGCGGTGGAATACGTTGGTGTTCATAAAAGCTCCTTTGCCGCGGGGTTTGGGAGGCCGCGGGGATGGCTGTGTCATAGGCGGCGGGGATGGCCGCCCGCGAGGTCATGATAGCACAAAACCCGGTGGTTGTACAGGGGATGCGGTTTCCAGGCCACGGCCACAGCCCCGCCCCGCAAGCCGGGAGGGGCGTTTCTTTGCGCGCGCCCGGGGACGCCGGAAAGACGCCCCCGCGGTGTGCCGGGTTCGCCCGCAAACAGAAAACGCCGTGAGGCGCGGCACGCCTCGCCGGCGTCCCATGCCTCACGGCTTCTTGTCTTTTTTTGGGGGGGCTTATGCTTCGCGCGTCCCGCGCGGGGTTCAGCCGAGCACGGCCTTGTGGAAGATCTTCTTGCCCTTGCGGATGACCACGCCCTCGCGCAGGGCATCGGCCGTCAGCGTCTGGTCAATGCCGGTGGCCTTTTCGCCGTTCACGGTCACACCGCCCTGCTCCACCAGGCGGCGGATCTCGCTCTTGCTCTTGCCCAGGCCGCAGCGCACCATCAGGTCGACGATGTTCATGCCGTCCCCGATTTCCTCAGCGCTGAGCGTGGTGGACGGCATGTTGGCGTCGTCCCCGTTGCCGCTGAACAGAGCCGCGGCGACGCTCTGCGCCTTCTTTGCCTCTTCCTCCCCGTGCACCAGGGCGGTCAGGGCATAGGCCAGCACTTCCTTCTTCTCGTTGATGCGGCTGTCGTCCCACTTGTCCATGGCGTCGATCTCCTCCAGCGGGATGAAGGTCAGCATGCGGATGCACTTCATCACGTCTGCGTCGTCGACGTTGCGCCAGTACTGGTAGAACTCGAAGGGGCTGGTCTTGTTGGGATCGAGCCACACAGCGCCCTTGGCGGTCTTGCCCATCTTCTTGCCCTCGCTGTTGAGCAGCAGGGTGATGGTCATGGCGTAGGCGTCGTCGCCCGTCTTGCGGCGGATGAGGTCGGTGCCGGCGAGCATGTTGCTCCACTGGTCGTTGCCGCCGAACTGCATGTTGCAGCCGTAGTGCTCATGCAGGTAGAGGAAGTCGTAGCTCTGCATGATCATGTAGTTGAATTCCAGGAAGCTCAGGCCCTTGGCCATGCGCTGCTTGTAGCACTCGGCGCGGAGCATCTCGTTGACGGAGAAATGCGCGCCGACCTCGCGCAGGAGGCTGATGTAGTTCAGGTTCAGCAGCCAGTCCGCGTTGTTGACGCAGATGGCCTTGTCCTCGCCAAACTCGATGAACCTGCCGATCTGCTTGCGGAAGCACTCGCAGTTGTGTTCGATGGTTTCCGGCGTGAGCATGGAGCGCATGTCCGTGCGGCCGGAGGGGTCGCCGATGTAGCCCGTGCCACCGCCCAGCAGCACCACCGGCTTGTTGCCGGCCATCTGCAGGCGCTTCATCAGGCACAGCGCCATAAAGTGGCCCACGTGCAGCGAATCGGCCGTGGGGTCAAAGCCGATGTAGAAGCGCGCGCCGCCGGAGTTGATCAGCTCGCGGATCTCCTCTTCGTCCGTGACCTGCGCAATCAGGCCGCGGGCCTGCAGTTCCTCATAGATGCCCATGTGTTTTTCCTCCTTTTAACGGATAATGAAATCGCCCCCCGTTCCCTTTCGGGAACAGAGGACGATGGAGCGTTTCGTGGTACCACCTCTGCTTCAGACATACGCATGATATGTCCCTCTGCGCGCTGTATCGGGCGTACCCGTCCCCGCCTACTGCTGTTCGGGGGGCAGCTCGGGAGTGTATTCGCCTCGGCGCCGCCCGTATCCTCTCACCAGCCGGATACTCTCTGAAGGGCCCTCGCCGCGCTACTTCTCTCCGTCATCGCCTTGTGACAGCAGTATTGTATCAGGCTTTTCGGAAAAAAGCAATACCTCTGTGAATGACGAACATATGTTTGACTTTGCCTGCCCCGTGTGTTATACTTTCTCCAGCAAGCGAAAGGCGGTGTTCGGATGCAGCGGCCAAGAGGAGACAACCAGCAGCGGATTCTGGACTACATTCGCAGTGAGATACAGGACAAGGGCTATCCCCCCTCCGTGCGGGAGATTGCCAACGCGGTGGGGCTGAAATCCACCTCCACCGTGCAATTGTATCTCGACGCG
>CAMNLM010000133.1 GCA_946543085.1 uncultured Clostridia bacterium
GCGGGCTTGTATGCCGTATTAATAAGTCAGGTATCCGGGAGAAGGGGAGGATTCTTCGCTCCGCTCAGAATGACAGGGAGGGACGACGGGGGAGGCTTCTTCGACTCCGGCTGCGCCTCCGCTCAGAATGACCAGGGACGGGGACAACGGGGAGGCGGGGACTATTCCTTTTCCCTTTTCCCTTTTCCCTTTTCCCTGAAAACAGAAACACAAAGGCGAAAGGAGGTTTGCGGGATGCGATACGAAGGCGGGGAGAACTACGAGATCCTGTACGATATGCCCAGGGGGGAATATTCTGACACCGGGGTGGGCGGGATCCGGACGAGGACGATCAGGGCCGGGGAGGCGCTGGAGGTGGAGTGCTTCCCGATCGTGCGGGTGGACAGGGAGGCGAAGCGGGAGAAGCGCATGCGGGCGTCGAGTCCGGCGCAGGAGAAGCTGAACATAGCCAACGCGCGCAAGCGGGTGCGCAGGCTGCTGGAGGCGAACTTCGTGCCGGGGGACATCGCGCTGCACCTGACGTTCGCGTATCCGGCGGCGGATCCGGGGATGGTGAACCTGCGTCAGGCGCGCGAGCAGTGGGTGAAGGACGGGCTGCCGGAGTGTGAGGACGACGCGCGGCGGCACATCCGGAACTACCTGAGCCGGGTGAAGCGGGCGATCCGGCGCGCCGGGGAGGATCCGAAGGGGCTGAAGTACCTGTACGTGATCGAGGGCAGCCGGGAGGCCGGGCCGGACAGCGCGAACACGTTGCCGCCGAAGTTCCACTTCCACGCCGTGATCCACGCGCCGGGTCTGAGCCGCGAGGCGCTGGAGGAGCTGTGGCCGTACGGGTTCGCCAACGCCGACCGGCTGTCCTTCCAGCACGACGGATTAAAGCCTCTGGCCGACTACATCACCAAGCAGCGCAGGTTCTCCCGGCGGTGGGCGCACAGCAAGAATCTCAAAGAGCCGGAGGTGCGCGTGAGCGACCGGAAGATCTCGAGGCGGCGCGCCGCGCTGGTGGCCGAGGATGTGCGGCAGTACGGGCGGCAAATCTTCGAGAAGGTCTATCCGGGGTATCAGTGCGTGGAGGAGCCGTGCGTGCGGTATTCGGATTTTGTAGCGGGAGCATACATATTCGCCAGGCTTCGGAGGATAAAGCGTTGAGCCGCTATGAGGATTACAACGACCATCCGCGGATGATCGCGCTGTGCCTTCACTGCCCGAAGCCCGACTGCGAGGAGCCGTGCCGCGAACGCGCTGAGCTCATGCGCGAGCTGCGCGGCAGGAGGTGCGCGTGCTCTGAGCGGGTCGTGCGCAGGGGACGGGAGTACGTCGTGATGGCCGAGGGACAGGTGTTCACCATCCGGCAGTGGGCCGCGCGGGCTGGCGTGTGCTACAACACCATGTACGGGCGGCTCGTGACGCAGGGGATGGATCCCGTGAGCGCGCTCGGGAATCGGGACGTCGTGACCGTTACCGTGGACGGGTGGACGGGGAGCGTGGCCCAGTGGGAGAAGCGGCTCGGGCTGGGGAAGAATGTCCTGTATGCGCAGATCAGGCGCGAGGGGATTACCGCTGAGGAGGCCGTGAGGAAACGGCTCGGGGCTGATGTCCGTGGGCCGGACGGCCGGACAGATTCCGGACAGGAACCGGACAGGCGACGGACATGACGGACACGCAGGACGCGGCCGGACGGTCTTTGTGGTGCAACTTTCGAAGATCGGGTAAAATGATTTGCAGGGGGAGAGCGTCCGCGCAAGCGGACTGAGCCGGTGGAAACCGAAGGTCTTCCCCGGCGAAACCCGCGACCGAGCGCAAGCGACAGGCGCGGGGCGTGGAGGGAGTATGGCTCGCGATTTCGCGCTCGATTTCTACAACGGCAGGGCGTGGCGTATGACCGCTCAGGACTACGCCAGGCGCAAGCATTTTGTCTGCGAACGCTGCGGCGCGCCTGCGCCTGTCGGGTTCCGCAGGGATAAGGACAGACGGGATGGCGCGACGCCAAGGGGCGGGATCGTGCACCACAGAGTGCACCTCACGCCGGAGAATATTGGCGACGACCGGATTGCGTATGGGCAGGATAACCTCGAGCTGCTCTGCTGGGCCTGCCACAACAGGGAGCACAGGGAGAGCGGGGCTATTTCTGAGGGACTGACCTTCGATGCCAACGGGGACGTGGTCAGGACTTAGCCCGGGGGGTCCCCGCCCCGGTGCCGCTCCAAAATTGGGGAACGAACACCGTGAGGGGCCCATCGGGAGAATGCACAGGGCGCGCGGAGGGGGGTGTGGTCCATGGCGAGGGCCAGTGAAAAGACGCCGGCGCAAAAAACCGAGGCGGAATATAGAAAACTCAAAAAAGCGATCGCCCTCTCGGGCAGCGCCGCCGTGAAGAAAATCGGCGACGATCTGATGCACCGCGCGGCCTTCCTGAAGGTCACTTTGGAGGATTTGGAGGTCAAAATCCGCGAAAACGGGTACACCTCCGAGTACCAGAACGGCGAAAACCAGTGGGGCACGAAGAAGAGCCCGGAGGTGGACATCTACAACACCACCATCAAGAACTACGCGGCCATCGTGCGCCAGATCACCGACCTGCTGCCGGAGGGCTCCGGGGCCAACATCCCGGACGACGGCTTTGACGAGTTCGAGATGATCCGGAATGGCTAGCCGGATGCTCTCGGCCTACGCCCGCAGCGTGGAGGCCTACGGGAACCCCGTGCTGGACTACTGGCGCGCCATACAGGACGCCCGGATCCGGGTGCCGCGCAAGGTGCGGGAGATGGTCCGGCGGCTGGCGCGGGACATCGAGACGCCGCGCGAGCCATGGGTCTACGATACGGACCGCGCCAACCATGCGCTGTTCTTCATCGAGGGCTTCTGCAAGCACACCAAGGGCAAGTGGGGCGGCAAGCCCGTCGTGCTGGAGCTGTGGCAGCGGTCGCTGATCGCGGCGGCCTTCGGCTTCATCGACGTCAACACCGGCCTGCGCCGGTTCCGCAAGGTGCTGCTGGTGGTAGGCCGAAAGAACGGCAAGTCCACACTGGCCGCGGCGGTAGGGCTGTACCTGCTGATCGCCGACGGCGAGCCCGGCGCGGAGATCTACTGCGCCGCCACCAAGAAGGACCAGGCGAAGATCATCTGGCTGGAGGCCCGGCGCATGGTGCGCAAGTCCCCGGCGCTGTCCCGGCGTCTCAAGTGCCTGGTGGCGGAGATCGTCGGGCGGGAGAAGTACGACGGCTGCGTCATGAAGCCGCTCGGCGCGGACAGCGAGACGCAGGACGGCCTGAACGTCCACGGCGCGCTGATGGACGAGATCCACGCCTGGCAGGGCATCGACCTCTCCAACGTGATCGTGGACGGCATGAGCGCGCGCGAGCAGCCGATGGAGTTCATCACCACCACGGCGGGCACGGTGCGCAACGGCCTGTACGACGAGGAGTACGCCTTCGCCAGCAACATGCTGGACGGCATCGAGGGCTTTGAGGACGACACCGTGCTGGCCATGATCTACGAGCTGGACAGCGTGGACGACCTCACCGACGAGGCCAACTGGCAAAAGGCCAACCCCGGCCTGGGCACCATCAAGAACCTGGAAACCCTGCGCCGCAAGGTGCAAAAGGCCAGGGCAAACCCGAGGTACATGCCGAACCTGCTGTGCAAGGAATTCGACATGATCGCCACGGCGGACGACGCCTGGCTGTCCTTCGACGAGATCGAGAACCCGGAGGTCTGCGAGCTGGAGGCGCTGCGGGGCTGCTACGCCATCGGCGGCGCGGACCTGTCCGCCACCACGGACCTCACCTGCGCCTCGCTGATCGTGCGCAGACGCGGGGACGACAAAATATACGTGCGCCAGCACTATTTCATACCGGAGAAGCGGGTGGAGCAGCTGGAGGGCGACGGCAAGACCAGAGAAGCGCCCTATCGCACGTGGGAGCAGCGCGGCCTGGTCACCATATGCCCAGGCAACGTGGTGGATTACCACCAGGTGACGGAGTGGTTCCTGAAGCTGTACCGCGAGTACGAGATCCGGCCCCTGTGGGTGTGCTACGACCGCGCCTTCGCCGGCTACTGGGTGCAGGAGATGGCGGACTGGTTCGACATGGAGCGCATCCCGCAGGGCGCGTTCACGTGGTCTCAGCCCATGAAGGAGATGGGCGCGGCGCTGGCCGCGCATCGGGTGAACTACGACAACAACCCCATCACCAAGTGGTGCCTGACCAATACCCGGGCGAAGAGCCGGAATGCGGACGGCATCGAGAGCATCGAGCCGAAGAAGATCAGCGAAAAGATGCGCATCGACGGCACCGTTTCGCTGCTGAACGCCTGGGTGGGGTACGTGAAGCATTACGAGGATTACATGGCCTACGTGGAGCAGGCGAGCTAGGAGCGTGACGCATGAAACTCTTTGACAGACTGATTCCCCGGCGCAGCCGCACGCGGGTGCAGGTGGTCGGCGACGGCGCGGCCTGGGCGAACCCGCTGGCCTACAAGAGCGCCACCGTGCGCGAGGCCGTGGACGCCGTGGCGCGCCACGCGGGCAAGCTGAAGCCCCGGCACATGCTGGGCGACGCGCCGGTGAAGGACGATCTGGAGCGCCTGCTGGCGCTGCGCCCAAATCCGGCCATGAACAGCTACGACTTTCTGTACAAGCTGGCCTCTCAGCTGCTGCTGA
>CAMNLM010000134.1 GCA_946543085.1 uncultured Clostridia bacterium
CGGGTTATTCTATCAGACATCTGCATCATAGAACTAGAAAGGATACAAAATCATGACAAAGGGAAGCGCCCGTCCCGCCATCTTCCCTTTGCAAATCCGCGCCATCTATGCTATACTTGTCAGCGGCGGGGCGTGTCCCCATCGCGCGGTAGTGTCGGAACGGCATACGAAGTTGACTTAAAATCAACCGCCCTCGGGATTGCGGGTTCAAATCCCGCCTACCGCACACACAGGCCCCGGGCTCTTTGCGAGCGCGGGGTTTTTCAGATCCTTTCAGCACGGACGCCGGACAGGACTCCGGCTGCTGCGAAGAAGACCGGGAGAGGGAGGTTATCCGCATGAAGGAGCTTCAGGACATGATCAACGCGAGCCGGCGCATCGTTTTCTTCGGCGGGGCGGGCGTATCGACGGAGAGCGGCATTCCGGACTTCCGCTCGGTGGACGGCCTGTACAACCAGAAGTACGCCTGGCCGCCGGAGGAAATCCTCAGCCGCACGTTCTTCTTTGGGCAGACGGAGGAGTTCTACCGCTTCTACCGCGACAAGATGCTGGCCCTGGAGGCGCAGCCCAACGCCGCGCACCTGAAGCTGGCCGAGATGGAGCGGGCCGGGCGGCTGACCTCCGTGGTCACCCAGAACATCGACGGCCTGCACACGAAGGCGGGGAGCCGCCGCGTCTGGGAGCTGCACGGCAGCGTGTGGCGCAACCACTGCCTGCGCTGCGGCAAAAGCTACACGCCGCAGTTCATCCGCGAGAGCCGGGGCGTGCCGCACTGCGACTGCGGCGGCGTCATCAAGCCGGACGTCGTGCTCTACGAGGAAGGGCTGGACGAGGACGTGCTCTCCGGCGCCGTGCGCGACATCCGCGCCGCGGACATGATGATCGTCGCGGGCACCAGCCTCACGGTCTACCCGGCGGCAGGCCTTCTGCGCTATTTCCGCGGGGAGCGCCTGGTGCTCATCAACCGGGACGCGACGCCCATGGACAGCATGGCCACCCTCGTCCTCCACGAGAAGGTGGGCGAGGTGCTCGGCGCGGTGAAAGTGGAACCCGTCCCCAGGGACTGAAAGGACAGCGCCATGCCCCACATCGGTATGCCGGATTTTATCCGCGCGGTCGAGGACTTCATCTTTGTCCGCGACGAGCCGCGGCCGGCGGACATCATCCTGATCCCCGGCTCCACCCGCAGCGCCCACGTCCTGCTCGCCGCGCGGCTCTTCCGGGAGGGCTATGCGCCGCTGGTGCTGCCCTCCGGCCTGCACGCGAAAGGCAAGGGCAGCTTTGACGTGCCCGGCTTTGACAGCGAATGGGCGTGGATGCGCGCGCTGCTGCTGGGCGAAGGCGTGCCGGACAGCGCCATTCTCCGCGAGGACCGCGCGACCTATACCTGGGAGAACGCGCAGTTTTCCCGCGACGTGATGCGGAGCGCCGGCCTCGACGTGCGCACGGTCCTGATCTGCTGCCGCGCGCCGCACGCCCGGCGGGCCCTGATGTATTATGAGGCGGCCTGCCCGGAGGTGCGCTTCCTCGTCTGCCCCGCGCCGGAGCCGGGCTGCGGCCCGGGCGAGTGGTACCGCACGGCGGAGGGGCGGGCGATGGTGCTCGGCGAGGTGCGCCGTCTGGGGGATCAGATCAGCGAGGTCTTCGCGGACGCGGCGGAAGCGATGGACAAATAAAATAAAGGAAGACAGAAGAAAAATCCCGGCGGATGCCTGGACTGGCAGAACCGGGATTTTTGCTGTGCGGGGGCATGACCGCGCCGCTTTCGGAGACGGTCACTTCTTCAGCGGGGGCATGGGATCCTTCTCGTGGGAGCGCTCGATGACCCAGGTCGCGCCGTCCGTCGTGCAGGAGAGGAAGCCGGGCGTGGTCAGGTAAACCTTGATCTTGCGCACGCGCATGTCCTGCTTGCCCTGGGTCGGGCGGTCATTGAGCGTCATGATCGCGAGCTTCTCGCCCACGGCGTTGTGGAAGGGCGTGCCCAGCCAGGACTTGCCGTGGTGGGGGTACTTCAGGATGTCCGCTTTGATGGCCGCGGGGTATTCCGCGGTGAGGCGGTTGACCGTGTTGGCCTCAATGTCCGCGGTGAGGAGCATGGTGCGCTCGCCGAAGGTCAGCAGGGCGACGGCGGAGCGGTCGTTCACCGACCACACGCGGTCGGCCTTGAGCAGGATGTCCAGCGTCGCGCCGCCCACCTCGAGGCGGTCGCCGTCGCCGAAGCGCTCCAGCGGCACGGCGTGCCGGTCGCAGAGGCTCTTCATCAGGAGGCTGTGTTCGTTCTCGTCGTCTGGGAAGCAGGTGAGCACCATGCCGACCGGCATGTGCTCAAGGATCTGCTCCAGGCCGCCCATGTGGTCGTGGTGCGGGTGGGTGATCAGGACCGCGTCCAGCTTCTCCACGCCGAGGGTGTCCAGCATGTAGATAACGCGGGGAGCCATCTTGTCGGTGGCGGTGTCCACGAGCATGGTCGCGTCGCCCTGGCGGATGAGCATCGCGTCGCAGTCATAGATCTGGGGGAAGACGACCTCCAGCAGGTCGGCGTCCGCGTCGAAGGAGAAGGTGGACTTGGTGTCCTTGATTTTGTCCACCACGGTTTCAGCGGAGGCGGGCGTGAGCGCCGCCAGCAGGGCGAGTACGACTATGATAAGGAAGAAACGCTTCAAGATCATCCCTCCGGTGCGTGATGTGGGCGTGCCTGGCGCCGGGTGAAACGGAAGCCCTTCGCTGCGCGCGGCAGGGGGGGAGGGGCTGCGCGGCCGCGCTTTTGCGCGCTTTGCCCCCGCGCTTTCGCCCTCCGCGGGAGCGGGCTGCAGGCTGCTTTTTATTCGTATGATTTGGTATGATTTCAGAATGTTTTACACATTCTCACAAAACATGTTACAAAAAGATTTCATTCCAATGAAAAATGACGAAAAATGATTGACAGGAGCGGAGAAACATGGTACAATCATAAATTGTATCAGTATCTCTACTGCTGTGGATGTGTTCCGTCTGCACCATTGTACACGAAAAGTGCGCAAAATGCAAGCGGAAAATGTCAAAAGGGTTTCAAACCGGAAAAACAGCGGGGTTCTGGTCGGACAAGTAAGGGGTGATCGCAACCTATGGTGCACGAGGTTCACATGGGGAAGCTGCGCAAGCGCATGAGCTTCTCGCGCATTGATGAAGTTCTGGAAATGCCCGATCTGATCGAGGTCCAGAAGAACTCCTATCAGCGTTTTCTGAACAACGACCTTCGTGAAGTACTCAACGACGTGTCACCGATTGTGGACTACAACGGCAATCTGGTGCTTGAATTTACCGACTATGCCCTGGACGAGCCGAAGAACGACGTGGCCCGCTGCCGCGAACGCGACATGACCTACGCCGCCCCGCTCAACGTCTACGTGCGGCTGACCAACCATGAGACCGGCGAGATCAAGGACTCCAAGGTCTTTATGGGTGATTTCCCGCTGATGACCGAGCACGGCACCTTCATCATCAACGGCGCGGAGCGCGTCATCGTCAGCCAGCTTGTCCGATCGCCCGGCGCGTATTTCAGCGAGGCGATCGACAAGTCCGGCCGTCACCTATTCTCCAGCCAGATCATTCCGAACCGGGGCGCCTGGATCGAGTATGAGACCGACTCCAACGACGTGCTCTGGGTGCGCATCGACCGCAACCGCAAGATGCCCATCACCCTGCTGCTGCGCGCGGTGGGCTACGGCACGGACAGCGAGATCCTGCAGGTCATGGGCGAGGACGAGCGCCTGAAGGCCACCCTGGAAAAGGGCGACAACGCCTCCAGCCGCGAGGAAGCGCTCATCGAGATCTACAAGAAGCAGAAGCCCGGCGAGCCCGCCTCCAATGAGAGCTCGACCAAGCTGTTCGATTCCTATTTCTATGACAACAAGCGCTATGACCTGATGCGCGTGGGCCGCTACAAGTTCAACAAGAAGCTGGCCCTCTCCGCCCGCATCGCGGGCCACGCCGCGTCGGAGGACATCGTGGATCCCCTGACCGGCGAGGTCATCATCGAAAAGGGCAAGATCATTTCGCTTGAGACCGCGCGCAAAATCCAGAACGCCGGCATCAACTCCGTGATGCTGGACGTCGAGGGTCAGGCGCACAAGGTGGTCGGCAACTACTTCGTGGACGCCCGCGCCTGGCTGAGCTTCGACCCGGCCGAGGTCGGCATCACCGAGATGGTGCACCTGCCCACCCTGCGGATGATCATGCAGGACTCCACCGAGGAGACCCTGCGCGAGAATCTGGCCGCGAACCTGGCGGCCCTGATGCCCAAGCACATCGTGCCGGACGACATCGTGGCCTCCGTCTCCTATCTCATCGGCCTGCCTTACGGCATCGGCGTGTGCGACGATATCGACCACCTGGGCAACCGCCGCCTGCGCTCCGTGGGCGAGCTGCTGCAGAACCAGATCCGCATCGGCATGAGCCGCCTGGAGCGCGTGGTGCGCGAGCGCATGGCCATCCAGGACGCGGGCGAGGTTCGCCCGGGCGACCTGATCAACATCCGCCCCGTGAGCGCGGCCATCAAGGAGTTCTTCGGCTCCTCCCAGCTGAGCCAGTTCATGGACCAGCCGAACCCCCTGGCCGAGCTGACCCACAAGCGCCG
>CAMNLM010000135.1 GCA_946543085.1 uncultured Clostridia bacterium
CCGGCCGCCTTGTCGTTCTCCGCCAGGATCGCGCCGTTGCGGTAGCGCATCTCCTCCACATTGACGCCCTCGTAGGTCGAGGTCGGATAGCCGTAATAGCTCCAGAGGAAGGAGCAGATGCGCTTCTTGTTCCCCGCGGGGGCCAGGACCGTCAGGCCGTCAGGCGTCAGCTCGACGATTTCGCCCGGGCCGAGCTCCTTCACATCCTCGAAGCCGGTCTTGTGGTAGGCGAAGCTCTCGAAGGCCACGGCGTAGCCGTCCTCCCGCTTGCCCACCGCCACCGGCAGGCGGCCCAGGCGGTCGCGCGCGGCAATCATGTGCCCCTCCTCGGTCAGGATCAGGATCGAGGCCGTGCCGTCGATGGTTTTCTGGGCGAACTGGATGCCCTCGGCGAAATTGCTCTTCTGGTTGATCAGCGCGCTCAGCAGCTCCGTCTGGTTGATGCGGCCGCCCGTCATGCTGTCGAAGTGCCCGCCGCTGAAGCTCAGGTACTGGCGGATCAGCTCCTCGGAATTGTTGATCACCCCGATCATGCAGATGGCGTAGGTGCCCAGGCTGGAGCGGATCAGCAGCGGCTGCGGGTCGCTGTCGCTGATGCAGCCAATCGCGCTGCTGCCGCGCATCTCCTCGAAGATGTGCTCAAACTTGGTCCGGAAGGGTGCGTTGCAGATGTTGTGAATCTTTCGCTGAAGCCCGTATTCCTCATCCCAGGCCGCCATGCCGGCGCGGCGTGTGCCCAGGTGGCTGTGGTAGTCCACGCCGAAGAATACGTCCAGCATGCAGTCCCGCTTGGAAACGATCCCGAAGAATCCGCCCATGTCTTGTTTCTCCTGTGGTTTTGATACTGTTCTCGGTTTGCGGCCGACGGCCGCGCTGTTATGCCCGCGGACGCCGGCAAAGGGCTTTGCAGCCGCCCTCCGCCGGCGCCCGCCACTCATCCCCGATTTGCTCGGAGATGAGTCCGGACGCAAAAGTCCATGAAAAAGCTGTCTTCGCTTACGCGAAGAACAGCTTGCTGAGGGTCATGGGATCGATATATTTGCCATCCTTGTACACGCGCATGTTGCCGCTGGCGATTTCGTCGATCAGCATGACGTTTCCGTCAGCGTCGTAGCCGAACTCAAACTTGATGTCGTAGAGCTCCATGCCCTTCGCCTTCATGTCGTCGGCCACGATTTTGGTGATCTTCTGGGTCATTTCCTTGATGTCGTCATACTGCTTGCCGGTCATGACCTTCAGATCAATCAGGCCGTCCCTGGTGACCAGCGGATCGCCCTTGGCGTCGTTCTTGAAGGTGGTCTCGACGTAGGCGGGCAGGTCCGCGCCCTCCTCGATGTAGTCGCTGTAGCGGCGGAAGAAGCTGCCGACCGCCTTGTAACGGCAGATGACCTCAAGGCCCTTGCCGAAAACCTTCGCGGGCTTGACTTCCATGGTGGTCTTGTTCAGGTCGGCGCTCACATAGTGGGTGGCGATGCCGGCCGCGTTGATCTTCTCGAAGAAATAAATGCTCATGCGGAGGTTGACATCGCCCACGCCTTCGATGGTCAGGCCCACGCTGTTCTCGCCGGGATCGAACACGCCGTCCTTGCCGGTGCAGTCGTCCTTGAAAAGCAATTCATAGTTGCCGTTGGGGAGCGCATAAACGTTCTTGGTCTTGCCAGTGTAAACGAGCTGCTTTTCCATGTTCCAATCTCCTTTGTCTGGGGTCGAGTGAGTGAATCAGAGCCGATCCGTGATGCCCGCGTCCTTCTCCAGCACAGCCTTCGCGTCGGCGGCCCGCTTCGCGTCCAGCTTTGCAGCCAGCTCCGCGTCCTCCACGGCCAGGATCTGCGCCGCCAGGAGCGCCGCGTTCGCGCCGCCGTTGACCGCCACCGTGGCCACCGGGATGCCGCTGGGCATCTGCACGGTGCTCAGCAGGGCGTCCAGCCCTTCCAGGCACGGTCCCGTGCAGGGAATGCCGATCACCGGCAGGGTGGTGTTCGCGGCGATCGCGCCGGCCAGGTGCGCCGCCATGCCAGCGGCCGCGATGATCGCGCCGAAGCCGTTCTTCCGGGCATTCAGGGCGAAGTCCCGCGCCTCCGCAGGCGTGCGGTGGGCGGAATAGACATGAACCTCGAAGGGAATGCCGAGCGCCTTCAGCTGATCCGTCGCTTTCCTGATGACCGGCAGATCGCTGTCGCTGCCCATGACAATGCCGACTCTTTTCATGCGTTTTCCTCCCCTGCGCTGCCGCCAAAGTGGCGCGGCTTCTTGCTTCCAAATTGGAAGACGAGTTGATTATAAGAGAAAATACGAACGTTGTCAACAGTAAATTGCGGAATGTTCCGCAAATAACGTATGTTGACGAACGTTCGTATTTTTATGTTCGTTATATCTGGTTCAGACCCAGCCAGATTTTACAGCACGGCCGCCCTGGTCTCGCAATAGAGGCAGCGGTATTCCTTCTTTGCGCGGTTGGAGAGGCGGAAAACCTGCTGCAGCTCCTGCTCGCAGCTCGTGATGCAGCGGGGATTTTTGCAGGCGATGACGTTGACCAGGGTCTCCGGCATGTCGATCTGCTTCTTCTCCACCAGCTGCCCGTCGCGGATGATGTTCACGGTCGCGCCGGGATCCACATAGCCGATCACATTGAAATCTACGGGGATGTCCGCGTCCACCTTGATCATGTCCTTGCGCCCCAGCTTCTCCGAGGAGACGTTGGTCAGCAGCGCCACGGGCACGCTGATGGTCTCCAGGCCCAGCAGGTTGTACAGCTTGCGGCCCAGGCCCGCGGTGATATGGTCGATCACGATTCCGTCCCGGATGGAGTCCACATTCATAGTCTTCCCGCCTCCTTGAGCAGCATCAGGATCAGCGCCATGCGCATGTATTTGCCGTTCAGCACCTGCTTGAAGTAGCAGGCGCGCGGATCGTCGTCCACCGCGACGCTGATCTCGTTCACGCGCGGCAGGGGGTGCATGACGCACAGGTCGGGCCGGGCCTTCTGCAGCTTTTCCGGCGTGAGGATGTAGCTGTCCTTCAGCCGCAGATAGTCCTCCTCGTTGAAGAAGCGCTCCCGCTGGACGCGGGTCATATACAGGATGTCCAGATCCCCGATCACGCTCTCGAGGTCTGTGGTCTGCGTGTAGGGAATGTTCTTCTGCTTCAGGCACTCGTTCTTCACGTAGCTGGGCACCTTCAGCTCCTCCGGGCTGATCAGCACGAAGCGGAGGTTCTCATAGCGGCTCATGGCCGCGATGAGGCTGTGCACCGTGCGCCCGAATTTCAGGTCGCCGCAGACACCCACCGTCAGGTTGCCCATCCTGCCCTTCTCGCGCCGGATGGTCAGCAGATCGGCCAGCGTCTGGGTGGGATGGCAGTGGCCGCCGTCGCCCGCGTTGATGACGGGCACGGAGGCGTTGTTCGCCGCCACCAGCGCCGCGCCCTCCTTGGGGTGGCGCATGGCGATGATGTCCGCGTAGCAGGAGACCGTCTTGGCGGTGTCGGCCACGCTCTCCCCCTTCGCCGCGGAGCTGGTACCCGCGCCGGTGACGCTCAGCACGTTGCCGCCCAGCTCGTACATCGCGGCCTCAAAGCTGAGGCGCGTGCGGGTGCTGGGCTCAAAGAACAGGGTGGCCAGCTTTTTGCCCCGGCAGCGCTCGCTGTAGACCGCGGGATGGGCGATGATGTCCTCCGCCGTGTCCATCAGCCGGTCGATCTCCTCGAGACTCAGGTCTGGTACGTCGATCACGCTTCTCATGTTGCCTCCTTGCCCCGGCAGCGCTCACGCGCGCCAGCTCTCGTCTGAGGGATTGTTCCTGAACCGGATCAGCCTGGCCACGTCCTCCGCGCGGATATAGCCCTGCTTCGCGGCTTCCTCGGCGATGACATCGAAATTGGTCAGGGAGACGTTGCGCACGTTTGCCGCCGCGAGACGGTCGATGCCCTTCTGCATGCCGTAGGTGAAGATGCTCGCGATGCCCAGCACCTCCGCGCCGGCATCGCGCAGAACCTCCACCACCTCCAGCACGCTGCCGCCGGTGGAGATCAGGTCCTCCACCACGACGACCTTCTGGCCGGGCTCCAGGCGGCCCTCGATCTGGTTCTGGCGGCCGTGGTCCTTCGCGCCGCTGCGCACGTAGCCCATGGGCAGGCCGAGGAGGTGGCCCGTGATGGCCGCGTGCGCGATGCCCGCGGTGCTTGTGCCCATCAGCACCTCCACCTCCGGGTATTCCTCGCGGATCGTCCGGGCAAGACCCTCCTCCACATGGGTGCGAACCTCCGGCGCCGTCAGCGTCAGGCGGTTGTCGCAGTAGACGGGGCTCTTGATGCCGCTGGCCCAGGTGAAGGGCTCCTCCGGCCTGAAAAACACGGCCTTGATTTTCAGCAGATCGCCGGCGATCTGGCGGCTGGTCTCTTCTCTTGTCATCATCGGGTATTCCTTTCTCCGGACAGTCTGCCGGATGTCCTCATGCTTCTCAGCCCACAAATTCCCTGAGGCAGCGCTCGTAGGCGGCCACCGGGTCCGCGGCGGCGGTGATCGGGCGGCCCACCACGATGTAATCGCTGCCGGCCTTTTTCGCCTCCGCCGGGGTCATGACGCGCTTCTGGTCACCCTTG
>CAMNLM010000136.1 GCA_946543085.1 uncultured Clostridia bacterium
GCCTTCAATCAATAGTTAGTATAGATGGAAGTCAATCGCACAAATTCCAGTTTGCCGAGCCGCTGATGGACCGGAAACCCGGGAAGATCAGAGCAGCAAGTGAGGGAGCTGTGAAAAAAGTCCCGACAAAGAAAGAAGGATTCAACCGGATCGGAGCGCCTGGCTGAGTCCTTCTTTTCTGGTTCTTCACGTTTTCTTAGGGAATAGCGAGCAAAGAAGGGTTGCAAAAAAGAGCACAGATGACTTCTAAATTGTAGTTGCGACACAAACAAGAAGGAAGTCATGCTATGTTCCGTGAAGAAGAAATCGCAATGAACTGAGATGTCAACAGTTTCTCTGCAAATGCTATATGCGGGATTTGGCCGGAAAGCGGTCAGTCCTGCTGTTTGAGAGCAAGCAGGAAGCAAAGGACACCAACTGTCCATTTTGCCAGGGCGCGGTATATGCAGACGGCTATGGGAATGTAACCCTGAAAGATATGCCTGTGTGGTACGGCATAGCGCAGGAACTGACTTTTGTGTGCCACCGATACGAATGCAGGCAGTGCGGAAAGAAGTTTACTGAAAAAGTGCCGCTGCAGCATCCCGGAACGAAGGTGACGGATCGGGCAGCTCGATGGGTTCAGGCAATGCTTCGGTTCAAGGTATTCATCCGATCGATCCAAAAACTTACCGGAATCCATTGGGAAACACAAATAGCGACAATCGCAAGTAAAACACGGCAGAACAATGCAGCGCAGCAAGTTGATCGTCCCTCCCCCGCTGCAGACTGCTCATCCCCGTGCCGGCCGTTCCGCATCGGTTTTCCTGATGAGATCAAAGCCCTCTTGCCTCTTTGCATGTTCTGCCGCCTTCCGTCAGCCGCCGGACGGCGGCAGGAAAAGCGCGGCACCTCTGCCTTTCGGAAATTTCCCGGTTTCAGGCAGGAAAAAGGCAATGGCTGAAGAAAATGCTTTGATTGAGCTGACCGTTTGACTGCCGTTCTCTCGGCGTTTTTCCTTTCGGAGAACGCGCCGAGCGCAGACAGCGCCTCCCGCGCGCCGGGAGCGGAACGGGCCAGGCGGGGCCGCGTCAAAGACTTTCCGGAGGAAGCGTATATGGATCCAATGCCGATTCTCACTGACATCCTGTTTATGATAGCCGGCGTCTTTCTCGATTCGAGCAAGGGCTGGTTTTCCCTGGTGGACAGCGCCCTGGTTGTCGCCGGCACATGGGGCATCCTGCGCAAGGGCGGCGTCAAGGGCTGGTGGGCGCTGGTTCCCTTCGCCCGGTACGAAAAGCTGGGCAAGGTGGCCGGCAGGGAGGCGGAAGGCCGTGTGGCCGCCGTCATCAGCGTATTTGTGACGCTGTCCCGCCTCGCCTATCAGCTGATCGAGCTGTGTCTGGCTTCCATCGCGCTTTCTGCCCAGCAGCAGGACTTGCTTTTTAACGCGATGGATTTCGTGAGCATTGTCGAGATTGTCGCAAGCCTGATTTTCTTCATCTATATGATCCGCATCTTCCTGGGTCTGCTGGAGGTCTACAACCGCAGGAGAAGATGGCTCCTCCTCTGGATTGCCGCGAACGGCGTTGTGTCCTGCATCTGGGGCTGGGACAACAGGTTCCAGCCGCAGTGGACGGCCGAGGAGATGCGGACGGACGCCAGCACTTACTTCTCCAACGCCAGGGCCACCGTGCTGGATCAGGGGCTGACTGTCAACCTGGAGGAGCGGACAGCCACCGAATTCTTCCAGAAGAAATACCTCCTCCGCGATATCCACATGTATATCCAGCCCGGCCACATGGTGCTGCTGCTGGGCGGCAGCGGCGCGGGTAAAACCACGTATCTCAACGCCATCAACGGCTATGAGAAGGCCAAGGCCGAGGTGGTGCTCAACGGCCGCAACATGTACAAAGAGTACAAGGACATGCAGTACGACATCGGCTTCGTGCCGCAGCTCGACCTGATGCGCGGCTCGGACAGCGTCTACCGCACCCTGATGAACGCGGCCTCCCTGCGCCTGCCCGTGGGCTTCTCGAAGGCGGACCGCCAGGCGCGGGTCGAGGAAGTGATGAACATCTTCGGCCTGACGCCCGTGCAGCACAACCTGGTCAGCAAGCTCTCGGGCGGCCAGCGCAAGCGCCTCTCCATCGCCATGGAATTCATCTCCAACCCCTCCCTCTTCATCCTGGACGAGCCGGACAGCGGCCTGGACGGCGTCATGGCGCGCGAGCTGTTCCAGCAGCTGCGGAAGATTGCCGACCAGGGCAAGATCGTCATCGTCATCACACACACGCCGGATCGCGTGATCGACCTGTTTGACGATGTGATCGTGCTCGCGAAGGACGCCAACCGCACGGGCCGTCTGGCCTTCTTCGGTTCCATCGAGGAGGCGCGGGCCTTCTTCGGCAGGGAGAAGATGGAGGAGATTGTCAAGTCCATCAACCGCCGGGAGGAGGGCGGCGAAGGCCGCGCGGACGAGTTCATCCTGAAGTTTGCGGAGGTGCAGCATGGCTGAAGTGAATAAAGCCCGGAATGCAGGCGTGCGGCGTGTCCGCCATAAGGGGCGCGGAAGCCAGGTGCTGATCTACCTGGGCAAACAGTTCCGCTTCTTCATCAATGAAAACGACTGGAAAGTGCTGCCCATGGCGGCCATCATCGCCGCGCTGGTGGCGATGGTCATCCGCAACAAGTTCTTCATCAACATGGAGGGCAGCCTGATCGGCGCGTTCGCGCTGACCTGCGTCGCCATCTGGAACGGCTGCTTCAACTCCATCCAGTCCGTGTGCCGCGAGCGTCCGATCATCAAGCGCGAGCACCGCTCCGGCATGCACGTGTCCGCCTATGTGGCCGCGCACATGATCTATCAGTTCTTCCTGTGCGTGATGCAGACTGGCCTGAGCATGTACGTCTTCCAGATCGTCGGGATTCAGTTCCCGGATCGCGGCTTCATGACGCCGTGGATGATGCTGGATATCGGCATCTCCATGCTGCTGGTTTCCTACGCGGCGGACATGATGAGCCTGTTCATCTCCAGCATCTCCCACACCACCACCGGTGCCATGACGGTGATGCCCTTCGTGCTCATCTTCCAGCTGGTCTTCTCCGGCGGCATCATCCCGCTGCCCGCGTGGAGCGCGCCCCTGTCCGATCTCACCGTCTCCACTTACGGCATCCAGGTCATCGCCGCGCAGGCCGGCTACAACCATCTGCCGATGGTCACGGGCTGGAATACCCTCTCCGGCATGAAGGACAGCGAGATCGGCGGAACCTTCACGGTTGGCCAGGTGCTGGACATGCTGGACAACCCGGCCATCGCCCAGCGGCGCGACACCGTGGTGCTGCCCTCCGTCACGGTTGGGCAGGCCGCCGAGGCGCTGCGGACCGTCGAGAAGGATCTGCATGTGCGGGAGCTTCCCCTCAGTTCCGCCGTTCATTGGCTGGAGGATGCCGGCACCCTGGAAAAGGTGCGGAGCATCATCGCTCAACCGGCCGAAGGGCAGGAAGAGCCGCCCTTCCTGGCAGCCATCGCCGCCGCCCTGTTCAGCCCCGAGACCCTTGATGTGCTGCTTCAGTCCGACAGCGGCACACCGTATACCGTGGGTGACCTGCTGACTCTGCTCCACACGCAGGAGATTCTCTCCGCCTCCTCGGACAAGGTTCTGAACCAGCCCATCACCCTCGGCGCGGTCATCGACACGCTCAAGGCCAGCAGCGCGCTGCAGGAGCGGCGGGATCAGTCCTTCACCGTCAGGACGACCGTTGGCGAGCTGCTCAGCCTCTTCGGCGAGGAGAACGTGAAGCAGCTCGTGCAGCAGAAGACCGCGGCGGCCGCGCGGAAGCCCGCCTATGAAACCACGGTCGAAAACGTCGTCGACAACTGGATCACGCTTGGCATGTTCGCCCTCTTCTTCGCCCTGCTGGCCACGCTGGCCCTGGAGCTGATCGACAAGGACAAGCGGTGAGCGCCTGCGCACAGCGCGCCCTCATCCGCCCGGCGAGGGAACCGCCCACAGCCGGGCGGTTTCTTTCCTGAACAGAGGCGTTTTCGTCTGAAGCATTTTCCATTTCAGGAGACACCATGCAGACGGCAGCGAAGCCCGCGGCTGCGCATGGATCACAGAACAGGAGCATTTTCCAGTGACACAGCATCAGAAGGTTCTCCCCTCCCAGATCGAAATCCGCGGCGCGAAGGTGCACAACCTGAAGAACGTGAACGTCGACATCCCCCTCCACAGGATCGTCGGTATCGCCGGCGTTTCCGGCTCGGGCAAATCCTCCCTGGCGCTTGGCGTGCTCTACGCCGAGGGCTCGCGTCGCTATCTGGAGTCCCTCTCCACCTACACCCGGCGGCGCATGACCCAGGCCTTCCACGCGCAGGTGGACGACGTGCGCTATGTGCCCGCCGCCCTCGCCCTGCACCAGCGGCCCG
>CAMNLM010000137.1 GCA_946543085.1 uncultured Clostridia bacterium
CGCCGTACTGGTTGGAGGCGACCTGCGCGATGATCTGCGTGGCGATGTTGCAGGCGGTGGAGAAGGAATGCGGCTTTTCGATCAGCGTCCCGGAGATGACGGTGCCGTTCTGCAGCATGTCCTCCAGGTTGACCAGGTCGCAGTTGTGCATGTGCTGGGCGTAATAGTCGGAGTCGTGGAAGTGGATGATGCCTTCCTTGTCGGCGTCCACGATGTCCTTGGGCAGCAGCAGGCGGCTGGTGATGTCGCGGCTGACCTCGCCGGCCATGTAGTCGCGCTGAACGCTGTTGACGATCGGGTTCTTGTTCGCGTTCTCCTGGATGACCTCTTCGTTGTTGCACTCGATGAGGGAGAGGATGCGCTCGTCGGTCGTGTTGGCCTTGCGCACCAGGGAGCGCTGGTAGCGGTAGCGCACGTAGAGCTGGGCCGTCTCATAGAAGCCCATCTGCATCAGGGCGCGCTCGACGAGGTCCTGAATCTCCTCGACGCTCACCGCGCGGTCCAGCCCGCAGCACTGGCTGACCACAGCGTCCGTCAGGCGCTGGATGTCGTTCTCGGTCAGGCGGGCGGGTTCGCTGGTCTGGGCGTTGGCCTTGGCCACCGCGTGATAAATCTTGTCCTTGTCGAATAACACTTCCGCGCCGTTGCGTTTGATCACCTTCATGGTGCCTGTCTCCTATTCGTCTGATGATCCCCCGATGAGAGGCCGGGGTGCCGCTTTGCCCGCCAAATGGCCGCAAGCATTACAGGGTGAGGCAGTCAGCGCCGCCTTCCCCGTTCATGGCCGTGGTGCGTTTGTCGGGTTCGGACAGTTGCAGATATTAGCACATCATTGGGGAAACGTCAAGGGGAACAGAGCCAACCAGTTGGGGCGTAAAAAATGCAATATACAACATCTTGTGTTATGGACTTATCATGACACAAATGCGCCGGAAGCCTTGCCAGGTCTTGCTTTTTGGTGTTTACAGGTGTGAAGAATCCGGACCGGAAGGCCCGGAATTCATACACCGGCACCCCCACAATAGCCTATTGTTAATTTTTTGTGAACAGAGAAAAACACACGATCTTGCAGAGATTGACACAAAAACCACAAGATGTGGTATACAAAGGACAATTTGTGAACAAGCGGAGCGCATCGCGTTCACACCTGTAAACGCTTGAGAATTCATATCCTGTATGGCTGCGCGGGCTCCTTCGGAGAGCCTGCCGTGCCTGCGGCGGCTGTTGCGGCCTGCGGCCCGCTGCGCGCCGCGCCCGCCGCGGGAGGCCGTGTCTCTGCGCACCGGGTGCATGCTTATGCAGCGATTCCGCTACATGGCGCGGACCGGGCGCTGATCCCGGGCGGAAATGCGAGGAATCGCCCGGCTGCGTGCGCGCGGGGCTTCGGGCGGACGGAGCGCGCTGTTTTCCACGCTGTTTTTTCTCCATCCTTTCACCATTTTCTAATCATCCTCGCTTGCGCGAGCCGCGCGTGTGTGGTATGATGGGGAAGGAAATAAACGACGCGCCACGCGCGGGTTTCGGAAGCCGGGAATGACATTTCCGCCCTTATCCCTTGCGCGGCGCAGGAGAATACAGTAGGATAGCTGCACGGCGCCGGGGAAGCGCCGCGGGGCGACGGCCTTACGACCGAAGAGAACAGGAGCGCCAGATATGAGCAAGAAGAGCAAGAAGGAAGTCGGAACCGGCCTGAGCGGCTTCGCGATCACAGCCATCGGCCTGGGCCTTTTATTCCGCCCGATCACGATGATCAAGGTCGCCATCATCGCGGCGATTTCCTTCGCCGTGGGCAAGGCAGTGGGCGTCATGTCCACGGGCCTCGACCTCACCACCCACAACAGGCAGGACCGCCAGCCTGAGAAGGAATACGAGGAGCTCGGCACCTCCCAGACCGGCGACGCGAACGCCGACGCGGTCATCGCCAAGGGCAAGGAGTACCTGGAGGCCATCCGCGCCGCCAACAACGCGATTCCGGACGCGGATGTCACCCGCAAGCTCTACCAGCTGGAAAACAAGTGCGTCCAGATCTTCAAGACGGTAGAGGACCGCCCGGCCAAGGCCGGTCAGATCCGCAAGTTCATGAACTACTACCTGCCCACCACCCTGAAGATGCTGAACAGCTACCGCACGATGCAGGACCGCGGCATCTCCTATGGCGAGATGGCCCGCGCGAAGGAGACCCTGCACCGCGGCATGGACATGGTGCTGACCGCCTGCCAGAAGCAGCTGGACAACCTCTACAAGGACACCATGCTGGACGTCTCCACGGACATCGACGTGCTGGAGCAGATGCTCAAGCGCGACGGCTTTGCCGAGGGCGACTTCAGCCGCGAGACGATCAACGCCCGCACCGCCGCCTCCGCCCAGTGGGAGGAGGACGGGGATGTGCCGACCCTGCGCGTCTCCGAGGACAACAACGACACCTTCCAGAGCTACTATCAGCAGAAGTCCCAGCGCAATTGACGCGCGGGCGAAGCCTTCCGGGTTTCTCGTCCGCTCCCCGCGGACGCAAAGAGATAGACAAACATGAGAGGAGAAGATTCCAATGAGCGAGGAAAACAATGTGATGCCCCAGCTGTCCACCGCCCCAGCCGCCCCCGAAGCGCCCGCCGCTGAGGAAGTGATCGCTTCCATCCAGGAGACCGCCGCGAAGGCCGCCGACGTCGCCGATGCCCTGCAGGAGCTGGCCCCCACCCAGGAAGGCCTGCCCCAGCTGGACGACAGCCAGCTGACGCCCGCCGAGCGCGAGGCGATTGACACCTTCATCTCCAAGCTGGACGTGACCAATCCCGACCACGTGCTGCTCTACGGCGCGGATGCCCAGAAGAAGATTGCGAACTTCTCCGACACTGCTCTGGAGGCCGTGCGCACCCAGGATACCGGCGACGTGGGCCAGATGCTCGTCAACCTGGTGGGCGAGCTGAAGACCTTCGAGAAGGAGAGCGACGACAAGCCCGACACCCTGCTGGAGAAGATCGGCTCCCTGTTCAACAAGCCCATCAACCAGGTCGAGAAGATGAAGGCCAGCTATGCCAAGGTGAGCGTGAACGTCGAGAACATCGCGAACCAGCTGGAAAACTATCAGGCGCAGCTGCTCAAGGACGTGGCCATGTTCGACCGCCTCTATGAGGAAAACAGCAGCTATTTCCGCGAGCTGACCCTCTATATCATCGCCGGCGACAAGTACCTGGAGAAGGTGCGCACGACCGACCTGGCCGCCCTGAAGGCCGCCGCCGAGAAGAGCGGCGACGCCATGGACGCCCAGAAGGCCAATGACCTCTCCGCCCAGTGCGACCGCCTGGAGAAGAAGCTGCACGACCTGAAGCTGACCCGCCAGGTCTCCATGCAGATGGCCCCGCAGATCCGCCTCCTGCAGAACAACGACAGCCTGCTGGTGGAGCGCATCCAGTCCACGCTGAGCAACACCCTGCCGCTCTGGAAGAGCCAGATGGTGCTGGGCCTGGGCCTGCAGCACACCGAGGAAGCCCTGAAGGCGCAGACCGCGGTGACCGATATGACCAACGAACTGCTGAAGAAGAACGCCGAGAAGCTGAAGCAGGGCACGATCAATACCGCCCGCGAGGCCGAGCGCGGTATCATCGACATCGAGACGCTGATCCAGACCAACAAGGATCTGATCGACACGATCAACGAGGTCATGACCATCCAGAAGGAAGGCCACACCAAGCGCATCGAAGCCGAGAAGACGCTGTATCAGATGGAGGCCGAGCTCAAGGAGAAGCTGCTCGCGACCAATCTGTAAAAAATCCCATGGAAGTTCGATCCCTGCCGCAAACCGGCAGGGATTTTTTCTTGATGTGTCGAAAGTAATGAAAGGCCCGGGAGGGCTTAAAAGCAGCGAAGCTGGAAATAATGAGGCTGCAAGGTGAGCTGTTGCGTTTCTGTGTTTCAGTCGCAAGTTGATGGCTCTACTTTCCCGAAAGGGAAAGTAGCAAAGGTTTCCGGGGGCGCCGAACGCCCGGAAAACTCCCCGGTGGGGAGTTTTCAGTGAGGCGAAAGCGGCAGCGACAGCACGTTGCGACGTGTGTCCCCCGAAAGTCAACTGTTGTTTTCCTCGCTTTCAGTCGCAAGTTGATGGCTCTACTTTCCCGAAAGGGAAAGTAGCAAAGGTTTCCGGGGGACACGTTGCGACGTGTGTCCCCCGGACCCCCCGCACACGCTTTTGGCGTGCAACTTGAACTGCGATTGCTATTTCTAACTGTAGTTCAGAAAACGCAATGCAATCTACAAATACGGGCGTGCGAAGGGGGTGCAGGGGGGCGACCGCAAAGCCCCCCTGCCGCGCCCGCAGGC
>CAMNLM010000138.1 GCA_946543085.1 uncultured Clostridia bacterium
CCTCCAGCTCCTCCTCGTCGTAGGCGTTGCACAGGAAGGCCAGCACGGCGCGGTCGACGCCCAGGGAGGGCTCGATGCAGTAGGGGATGAAGCGCTCGTTCGTGATGGGATCGAGGTACTCCATGCTCTTGCCGGAGTGGTTCTGATGCTGGGTCAGGTCGTAGTCGGTGCGGTCGGCCACGCCCCACAGCTCGCCCCAGCCGAAGGGGAAGAGGAACTCGAAGTCCGTGGTGGCCTTGGAGTAGAAGGCCAGCTTCTCCGGCTCATGGTCCCGCAGGCGGAGCTTCTCCTCCTTGATGCCCAGGGCCAGCAGCCAGTCGCGGCAGAAGGAGCGCCAGTAGTTGAACCACTCCAGATCCTCACCGGGCTTGCAGAAGAACTCCAGCTCCATCTGCTCAAACTCGCGCACGCGGAAGATGAAGTTGCCGGGCGTGATCTCGTTGCGGAAGGATTTGCCGATCTGGCCGATGCCGGCGGGCAGCTTCTTGCGCGTGGTGCGCATCACGTTCTGGAAGTTGACGAAGATGCCCTGCGCGGTCTCGGGACGCAGGTAGATCTCATTCGTCGCGTCCTCGGTGACGCCCGCGTAGGTCTTGAACATCAGGTTGAACTGACGGATGCCGGTGAAGTCCTTCTTGCCGCAGACCGGGCAGACGATGTCGTGCTCGGCAATATAGTGCTCCAGCTCGTCGTTGGTCCAGCCGTCGCCGGTCTCCTCGCCGTGGGTGAAGTCCTCGATCAGCTTGTCGGCGCGGAAGCGGGCCTTGCAGTTCTTGCAGTCCATCAGCGGATCGTTGAAGCCGCCCACGTGGCCGGAGGCCACCCACACCTCGCGGTTCATCAGGATGGCGCTGTCCAGGCCGATGTTGTACTTGCTCTCCTGGATGAACTTCTGCCACCAGGCCTTTTTGACGTTGTTCTTGAATTCAACGCCCAGGGGGCCGTAGTCCCAGCTGTTGGCCAGGCCGCCGTAAATATCACTGCCCGCAAAGATAAAGCCCCGGTTGTTGCATAGGGCCTTCAGCTTGTCCATTGTCAGTTCCGCCATGGCGAATTCCTCCCGCGTGCTCGGATTTTTGCTATGCATACAGCGAGATTATGATAGACTTTTTCAGGATGTTTGTCAAGGCAAAGGAGCGATCTTTGAGCGATTTCGGCGCCTCAGGCCTTGCACTTTTACCTTGCAGCCATTATAATGATGCAAGCCGCTCGAAGCGGCAGATTGAGGGAGGGCCTGCTGACTATGGAAGAGAGCAGAAGCAACTTTATATGGGACGCGATCGATCAGGATCTGAAGGACGGTGTGTACACCGAGGTGCACACGCGCTTTCCCCCTGAACCGAACGGATATATGCACATCGGCCACTGCAAGGCCCTGATCATGGATTTCCTCACCGCGGAAAAATTCGGCGGCAAGTGCAACCTGCGCTTCGACGACACGAACCCCGCCAAGGAGGACATGGAATTCGTCCGCAACATCGAGAAGGACATCCACTGGCTGGGCTTCGACTGGACGGGCGGCCTCTTCTACGCCTCCGACTACTACGACAAGTGCTACGAGATCGCCGAGGACTGGATCAAGCGCGGCCTGGCCTACGTGGACGAGCTGAGCAAGGACGAGATGCGCGCCTACCGCGGCACGCTGACCGAGCCCGGCAGGAACAGCCCCTGGCGCGACCGCCCCGCGGAGGAGAGCCTGGACCTGTTCCGCCGCATGCGCGCGGGTGAGTTTGAGGAAGGCACCAAGACCCTGCGCATGAAGATCGACATGGCCTCCCCGAACCTCGTGATGCGCGACCCCGCCATGTACCGCATCAAGTACAAGAAGCACTGGCGCATGGGCGACAAGTGGTGCATCTACCCGATGTATGACTTCGCGCACCCCATCGGCGACGCGCTGGAGGGCATCACCCACTCCCTCTGCTCCCTGGAATATGAGATTCACCGCCCCCTCTACGACTGGGTGGTGGAGAAGGCGCAGAACATGCTGCCCGGCCATCCCCGGCAGATCGAGTTCGCCCGCCTGAACATGACCCAGACCGTGATGAGCAAGCGCTACCTGCGCGCCCTGGTCGAGGGCGGCTATGTGCGCGGCTGGGACGACCCCCGCATGCCCACCCTGGCGGCCTTGCGCCGCCGCGGCTACACGGGCATGGCCATCCGGGACTTTGTGGACCGCATCGGCATGAGCAAGGCGGATTCCCTGGTGGATCTGGCCGTGCTCGAGAGCTGCGTGCGCGCCAACCTGGACGACAGCTCCCCGCGCGCCATGGCCGTGCTGCGCCCCGTGAAGGTGGTGCTGACCAACTGGCCTGAGGGCGAGACCCGCACGCTGACCATGGAGAACCACCCGAAGCACCCGGAGATGGGCACCCACACCGTGACCTTCGGCCGCGAGCTGTATATCGAGGCGGAGGACTTCATGGAGGAGCCGGTCAGGGGCTACAAGCGCATGTATCCCGGCAACGAGGTGCGGCTCAAGGGCGCGTACATCGTGCGCTGCGACGGCTGCGTGCGCGACGAGGCCGACAATCTGCTGGAGATCCACTGCACGGTGGACTTTGACACCGAGAGCGGCACCCCCGGCGCGGACCGCAAGATCAAGGGCGCGACCCTGCACTGGGTCAACGCCGAGGACGCCGTGGCCATCGAGGCGCGCCTCTATGAGCCCCTGCTGAGCGCTGAGGCTGAGGAGGGCGGGGAAGCGGCGGAGGCCGAGGCGGAGGAGGCCGCCGCGGACGCGGAAGGCGAGGAGAACGCCGACGCCGCGGACAAGGTGGAAAACAGCACCGACCGCAAGCTGAAGGAATTCATCCGCCGCCTGAACCCGAACAGCCTCGAGGTGGTGCGCGGCTGGGCCGAGCCCTGCGTGTCGCAGAGCGAGGTCGGCACGACCTACCAGTTTATGCGCGTGGGCTATTTCTGCAAGGATCCCGACTCCACCGACGGGCTGCCGGTGTTCAACCGCACGGTTGGCCTGCGCGACACCTTCGCGAAACAGGTGAAGGGTTAAGCAGGGTTCCGCGCCTGCGGGCGGCGAAATCCCCCTGCTGCCGCAGCAAATCTCATTGAATCAAAACAAACTCCCAAGGAGATAAATCGCCATGACTGTCAGAACCCGCTTTGCCCCAAGCCCCACGGGCTTCATGCACCTGGGCGGCGTGCGCACCGCTCTGTATGCCTACCTTTTCGCGAAGAAGAACGGAGGACAATTCATCCTCCGCATTGAAGATACGGACCAGCAGCGCTATGTTCCCGGGGCGACCGAGGTCATCTACGAAACCCTGCGCGCCTGCGGCCTGAACTGGGACGAGGGTCCCGACATCGGCGGCCCCGTCGGCCCGTATGTGCAGTCCGAGCGCAAGGCCACCTATATGCCGTACGCGAAGCAGCTGATTGCGAGCGGCCACGCCTACTACTGCTTCTGCGGCAAGGAGGAGCTGGAGGCGCGCCGCGAGGCGGTGGAGGCTGCCGGCGGCACCTGGAAATATGACAAGCACTGCCTCAGCCTGACACAGGAGGAGATCCAGGCGAAGCTGGACGCGGGCGTGCCCTACGTCATCCGCATGAACGCCCCGACCGAGGGCGAGACGAGCTACCACGACACGGTCTTCGGCGACATGACCTTCGAGAACAGCGAGGCCATGGACGACATGGTGCTGATCAAGCAGGACGGCATGCCGACCTACAACTTCGCCAACGTCATCGACGACCACCTGATGGGTATCACGCACGTGATGCGCGGCATGGAGTACCTGTCCTCGACCCCGCGCTACAACTACCTCTACAACGCCCTGGGCTGGGAGATTCCGACCTATATCCACCTGCCCACCGTCATGCGCGACGCGACCCACAAGCTCTCCAAGCGCGACGGCGACGCCTTCTACTCCGACTTCATCGACAAGGGCTACCTCACCGAGGCGCTGGTCAACTACCTGGCGCTGGTGGGCTGGAACCCCGGCGACGACCGGGAGTTCTTCACCCTGCCGGAGCTGGTGGAGGCCTTCGACGTGCACCGGCTGAACAAGGCCCCCGGCATCTTCGACGTGAACAAGCTCACCTGGTTCAACGCCGAGTACATCCGCCGCATGAGCCCGGAGAAGTATCTGGAGCTGGCCACCCCCTGGTTTGACCGGGTGCTGGCGGGCCGGAACATCGACTACAGGCTCCTGGCGGAGCTGATGCAGGAGCGCACGG
>CAMNLM010000139.1 GCA_946543085.1 uncultured Clostridia bacterium
CGCGGCCTTTTGGTCCCGAACCAAACGCGCTACCAAACTGCGCTACACCTCGTCATGCCAGAGCCGATAATGGGACTCGAACCCATGACCTACTGATTACGAATCAATCGCTCTACCAACTGAGCTATATCGGCGCGGTTGACCTTATGTATTATAGCAGAAAAGAATAACTTTTGCAAGGGTTATTTGCTGGTAATATTTGTCTTTTTCTCAATCCTGTGTCTTTCCCTCGCGCTTTCTCCCGGCTCCTGTGCCTCCAGAACGGAAAACGCGGAGCGCGGCCGATGCCGCCGCTCCGCGCAGATCAATGTGCAGTCACTCAGTCCACCGCTTCCGCGAGGTCGGGATGCTCCACGCGGATCAGCAGGGTCTTCTCGTCGACCTCCCAGGTGACATCCGCGTTCAGCGCGCGCCGCAGGAAATCGGCGGTCACATACCATTCGCCCTTCTCGCTCATCACGTCGCCCTGAGCCGCCTCAACCGGCTCTCCGCTGCGCTGCACGGCATAGCTGTCGCAGTAGACATCGGAATCAGGCAGGCGCGCTTCGGAGGCCGCCTCCGTCATCAGGGCGCGCAGCTCCCAGCCCTCGGCTTCGAGCACGCATTCGCTCGCCTCGCTGTCCGTCAGCTCCCAGCCGTCGATGGACGCGGCCAGGTCGCTGAGGGAGACGATCAGCTGATCCCCGCGCAGCCATACGCGCGGCACAGCCGTCACGCGCACGCCGCCGCTCTCGCGCATCAGCGTCAGCGCCGTGCCGTTGTAGAGCGCGGCCTTGCGGTCCAGCAGCGTCCAGCGGCTGATGGGGTCTTCCGGCACGGGAATCAGGCCGTTGGCGTCCGGCGTCGCGGTGGGTTCGGGCGTCGGGGTGGTCGTCTCGGGATTTGCGACCACGGTCGGCGATTCGTAGAGGATCGTCAGCGTCATCGGGCCGGCTACGCCGTCGCGGGCCAGACCGTTGTAGCGCTGGAAGGTCAGCACCGCGCGGTAGGTCTGGTTGCCGAAGCTGCCGTCGACGTTGCCGCTCAGGTAGCCCAGATCCTTCAGCCGCTGCTGCATCTTCTTCACGTCCTCGCCCTTGTCGCGCAGGCGCAGGATGCGGTAGCCCGCGTTCGGCGTGATGGTCGGCACGGGCGTCTGGCCTGCGGGGGTCGGCACGGGCGTCGCCTCCGGCGCGATGGTGGCGACAATCACGGTCGGCGCGGGCGTCGGCACGGGCGTCACCTCAGGGGTCGGCGCGGCCTGGATGCCCGAGGCCATCGTGGCGGTGAGATAGAGCAGCAATGCACGGGTCAGATCCATAAGGAACTCCTTCCGGGGCTCATTGACCGCAGCCCCGAGCGGCATCATGGAGATCGGAACGCTCTTATTGTAGCATACTTTGGGGATGAAAACAACCGCCATGATCGGGGATTCACCGCTGTGATCCGCAGCGCCGGCCTGATTGCGCGGATCCCCTTTCTCCGCCGCGTGCCGGGGTCAGCGCGCGTCCTGCGCCTTCTGCGTGAATGCGTAGATTCCGATGGCCGCGGCGATGGAGAGGTTCAGGGAATCCACGCGGTCATTGCTGGGGATGCGCACAGGCTGACCCACGCCGGCGAATTCCTTCGGCAGACCGCTGCCCTCGTTGCCGAAGATCAGCGCCCACTTTTCGGGCAGCTGCTCCCCCACCACGTCCGGCAGTGAGCGCGAGGAGTCCAGCATGAACGGGTATAGCGCGTGCTCCGGGCACTCCGCGCGGTAGGCCTCGAACGTGTCATAGACGCGCACGCGCAGCTGGAAGAGGCTCCCCATGGAAGCGCGCACCGTCCTCGGGTCGAACACATCCGCGCAGGGGCGGATCAGCGCGATATCCGTCACGCCGAAGCCGAGGGCCGTGCGGAGGATGGTGCCAACGTTGCCGCAGTCCGACGGGTTGTGTAGCACGACGTGCGGCCTGTCCGCGCGGGGAGCCTCGTCGAACTTGCTGAAGACCGCCGCGGCGAAGCAGTTTTCCTTCTGGCTGATGCGCTGCAGGGCCCGGTCCGCCGTCTCCACGCGCACGTGCAGGCGCTCTGCCGTCTCCAGCAGGCGCTCCGCTGCCTCCGTGCCCTCCGCCTTGGAGTGGATCAGCACCCGCCTCGTCAGATCCGGGCGATGCAGCAGGCACTCCATCGCCGGGAAAAAGCCCGGCGCGTAGGCGTAATCCAGGCGGGAAGAATAGGCTTCAAGCGATGGCATGATCAGAACAGCGCCTCCACGAAGTCGCGCGCGTTGAAGGGCTGGAGATCCTCGATACCCTCGCCCACGCCGATATACCACACGGGCACGGCCAGCTCCTGGCGGATGGCCAGCGCGATGCCGCCCTTGGCCGTGCCATCCAGCTTGGTGAGGATGATACCGTTGACGTCGCAGACCGTCTTGAACTCGCGTGCCTGGCTCAGGCCGTTCTGCCCCGTGGTGGCGTCCAGCACGAGGATCACGCGGACATCCGCCTCGGGATACTCGCGGTCGATCACGCGGCGCATCTTGTCCAGCTCGTCCATCAGGTTTTTCTTGTTGTGCAGGCGTCCGGCCGTATCCACCAGCAGCAGGTCGGCCTCCTGCGCCTTGGCGGAGCGCACCGCGTCATAGACCACGGAGGCAGGGTCCGCGCCCTCCTCGTGGCGCACGATCGGCACGCGCGCGCGCTGCGCCCAGATGGAGAGCTGCTCGGCCGCCGCCGCGCGGAAGGTGTCGCCCGCGCAGAGCATCACCTTGCGCCCGATGTCCTGGAAGCGCAGCGCCAGCTTGCCGATGGTAGTCGTCTTGCCGACACCGTTGACGCCCACGACCAGCATCACCATGGGCCACTTCAGCGGCGGGCGCGGGATGTCCATCTCCTCGACCATCAGCTCCTTGAGAATCTCGCGGGCCTGTGCCGCGTCCCTGATGCGGTCGCGCTCCACGCGCTCGCGGAGCTGGTCGATCAGGCGCGTGGTGGCCTTCATGCCGCAGTCGGAGAGGATCAGGATGTCCTCGAGCCCCTCATAGAAATCGTCGTCGATGCGCTCGGTCTCGCGGACCAGGGTGTCGACCTTCTCGGTCATATTGCCGCGGGTCTTGCTCAGGCCGCTGCGCAGGCGTGCAAAGAAGCCCTGCTTTTTCTCCTCCTGCGGCGCTTCGTCTGCCCTGACCGCCGCTGTATGCTCAGCTGTATCTTTCCTGTGTCCAAACAGCATGGGGTTGCCTCCTTCATCAGGTATCGGAATGAGTGTAGCATATTTTCAAGAGAAAGGAAAGCGCCGATCCGTTTTTCTCAGCGTCCGGTCTCTTTCGGCTGAATCCCCCGCGACTGGCTCTCCCGCGTCTCCTGCAGCACAGCCAGGGATTTGGACAGCTCAATCGTCCCGGCGTCGATCTCCACGCAGGCGCCGTTCCTTGCCACAAAGTGCCGGATGGGCAGGGTTCCGGGCAGCGTGCGCAGCAGCTCGTGGTGGATGTAATGCAGCTGGGTGCAGTGCGGCGAGCGATCCACCGACGCGAACACCACCCCGGTCACGCCGCCTGTCGCCAGCATGGCCGTCAGCTTGGCCACCGCCATGTTCAGGTGGGTCTCCTCCAGGCAGAGGGTATAGACCGCGTCGCAGTCCGCCACCGCCTCAGCCCAGGCGTCTGGCGCCATTTCGCTGAGGCACGCGCCGACGACGGCGATCTTCCCCCGCGCGGCATAGAGGTTCGTGGAGAGCAGGGGCTGCTCCTGTCCGGTCATCTTCTTCACCTCATGGCAGTTTTTTTCGCCCTTTACGCCGGGTTCTTTCTGAGCCAGACCATCAGCACGGCGATGTCCGCCGGGGACACGCCGGGGATGCGCGAGGCGATGCCCAGCGACCGCGGCTTTTGCGCCGCGAGCTTCTGCCGGGCTTCCAGACGCAGGGCGGCGATGGCCTCATAGTCCATATCCTCCGGCAGCAAGGTCTCCTCCATCGCGGTAGCCTTGCGGATGGCTTCCTCCTCCTTGGCGAGGTAGCCGGCATAGCGGAGCTGAATCTCCGCCTGTTCCCGCGCGTTGGCGGGCGCGCCGCGGAAGCCGTCCGTCAGCTCGTCCACGTCGCTGAGCGTGATGTCCGGTCGGCGCAGGAGCT
>CAMNLM010000140.1 GCA_946543085.1 uncultured Clostridia bacterium
GACCGAGGCCGTGCGCCGCAAGCCCTACAGCGTCGTCCTGTTCGACGAGGTGGAGAAGGCGCACCCGGATGTCTTCAACGTGCTGCTGCAGGTGCTGGACGACGGCCGCATTACCGACAGCCAGGGCCGCACAGTCGACTTCAAGAACACCATCCTCATCATGACCAGCAACCTCGGCAGCGACGCGATCCTCGAGGGCATTCAGAACGGCGAGATCAGCGAGGAGGCGCGGGCCATCGTGGACCGTCTGCTCAAGACGCACTTCCGCCCCGAGTTCCTCAACCGCATTGACGAGATCATCTGCTACAAGCCCCTGGGCCGCGAGGAGATTACCCGCATCGTGGGCCTGATGGTGAACAGCCTGAACGACCGCCTGAAGGACAGCCGCCTGCACGTGACGCTGACCGACGAGGCCATGCGGCAGGTCATCGACCAGGGCTTCGGCCCGGTCTACGGCGCGCGCCCGCTGAAGCGGTATCTGCAGAGCCATGTGGAAACGCTCGTGGCCAGGAAGATCGTCGCCGGGGATGTGAAGCCCGGCGAGGAGATTCTGGTCGACGTCGAGAACGGCGCGTTTGTCACAAGGTAAAAGAACAGCACCGGCCTCTCCCCGTTATCAGCGGGGAGGGGCGTTTTTGCGTGAGCCGGGAACGGACGCTTGCTGAGAGCGTCCCGGCCGCCCAGAGGTTCCGCGCCGCCTGGAAGGACATCCGCGGAAACCCGGGAAGTCCCCGGCTCTTCCGCCGGGAAGCCGCCGGCCGAAGGGCGTCTGAGAGAAGCCGCCGGCCTGCGCGGCAGCCGCGGCGAGCCGAAAAAAAGAGTCCCGGACAACCTTGATCCGGAACTCTTTTCGTTTGCCTGCGCCGCCGTTACCCGAAGGTCTTTCTGTACATGACCAGCGCCAGCGCGGCGCTCGCCGCGTCCGCGATCAGCTGGGACGCCAGGAAGCCTTGGTAGCCGGCGATGGCGGTCGCGGCGAAGAACACCGCGACAAACAGCACGCCCTGCCGGCTCAGCGACATCACCAGCGCCTGCAGCGCTTTGCCGCTCGCCTGGAACAGGCAGGTATAGAGCAGCACGACCGCGCAGAACACCATGCCCGCGATCAGCCAGCGCAGCATCACCGCGCCGTCCGCGATGATCTCCGGGCTGCCGATGAAGACGCCGATCAGCGGCTTGGCCAGCAGGAACACGGCCAGCGACTCCGCCAGCGCCAGCGAGCACAGGAACGCCGTGCAGAAGCGCAGCAGCTTCGAGAGCTTCGCCTTCTCCTCCGCGCCGAAGAGATAGCCGAAGAGCGGCACGCCGCCGAAGGAGAAGCCGACCAGGATCAGCTGGACGATCATCGTCACCTTCAGCACGATGCCGAGGGCCGCGATCTTCTCGTCGCCGTAGGGCAGGAGGAACTGGTTCATGAACACGATGCAGACGCTGGAGGTGATGTTGGTCAGCGCCGCCGTGACGCCCACGCTGAGGATCTGGCCCAGCTCGCCGCGGCTGACGCGCGAGGCGCGGATTTCCACGGAGAGGGCCGCGCTCTTTTTCAGCACAAAGAAGAGGCACATCGCGTCCGAGAGCGCGTAGCCCAGCACGGTCGCGAGCGCCGCGCCCCACGCGCCCCAGCCCAGCCCGCTGATGAAGATCGGGTCGAGCACGATGTTCAGCAGGGAGCCGCTCACCGTGCAGACCATGGAGAGGGTGGACATGCCCTCGCTGCGCATCAGGTTCGAGTGGATGAAGGCAAGGATGATGATCGGCGCGCCCGCCGTGATCACCGCGTAGTACGATTCGGCGTGGGCGAAGGTGTTTTCGCTCGCGCCGAGCAGACCCAGCATCGGGCGGCGGAAGAGCAGCAGCGGCACCGCGAGGAGCAAGCCGGTCAGCGCGGAGACCCAGAAGCAGAAGGCGCTGACCCGGCGCACGCTGTCCCGGTCTCCTCCGCCGAGCAGGCGCGAGATCAGCGAGGAGCCGCCCTGCCCGAAGATGTTGCCGATGGCCATCAGCGCGGTGAACATCGGCGCGCACAGCGAAACGCCCGCCACCAGCATCGCGTCGTTGGTCTTGGCGATGAAGTAGGTGTCGGCGAGGTTATAGATCAGCGTGATGACCATGCTGAACACGACGGGCAGGGCCAGCCTGAAGTAGGTGGGAACCAGCCGGTCGGTGTCAAAAATGGGACGGTCGTCCATGATGGAAAGTCCTTTCTCTCTGTCCTTGTCTCCTGGCAGGGAAACGCTCCGACGGAAGGGGATTCCCCGGAGCAGGGAGATAATTCTGCGCGGGCTGTGCGATTCCTTCTTTCCGCGCGGAAAAACGGATCTCCCGGTTCAAGCCGCCCCGCCGCCTTCGCCCGGGGCTTTTTGTGCGATCAAAAGGAGACCCACCGCAGCGGGTGGGTCTCCGTAGACAACTCTTTTTTTCGGGAGAGCGGATCAATACATGCCGCCCATGCCGCCGGCGCCGCCAGCGGGAGCAGCGGGTTCGGGCTCGGGGATGTCGGCGACCAGGGATTCGGTGGTCAGCACCATGGCGGCCACGGAGGCGGCGTTCTGCAGGGCGGAACGGGTCACCTTGGTGGGGTCGATGATGCCGCGCTCGATCAGGTCGACATACTCGTCCTTCAGGGCGTCATAGCCGTAGCCAACCTTCTTGGCGTTGCGGCGCTTGTAGCTCTTCACGTTCTCCACCACGACGCTGCCGTCCACGCCGGCGTTCGCGGCGATCTGGCGGATGGGCTCCTCCAGGGCGCGGAGCACGATCTGCACGCCGGTCCTGGCGTCGCCGGTGAACTTGCCCTCCACAGCCTTCACGGCGTTCAGGGTGTTCAGCAGGGCGATGCCGCCGCCGGGCACGATGCCTTCCTCAGCCGCAGCGCGGGTCGCGGCCAGAGCGTCCTCGATGCGCAGCTTGCGCTCCTTCATCTCGACCTCGGTGGCAGCGCCAACCTGGATCACAGCCACGCCGCCGGCCAGCTTGGCCAGGCGCTCCTGCAGCTTCTCGCGGTCATAGTCGCTGGTGGTCTCGGCGATCTGGGCGCGGATCTGCTGCACGCGGGCATCGATGTCAGCCTTCTTGCCGGCGCCGCCCACGATGGTGGTGTTCTCCTTGTTCACCTTGACCTGGCGGGCGGTGCCCAGCAGGTCCATGGTGGCTTCCTTCAGCTCCAGGCCGGTCTCGGTGGAGATGACAGTGCCGCCGGTCAGGATGGCGATATCCTGCAGCATTTCCTTGCGGCGGTCGCCGAAGCCGGGGGCCTTGACGGCCACGCAGGTGAAGGTGCCGCGCAGCTTGTTGACGACCAGGGTGGACAGGGCCTCGCCCTCGACGTCCTCAGCGATGATCAGCATCTTCTTGCCGGTCTGCACGACCTGCTCCAGCAGGGGCAGGATCTCCTGGATGTTGGAGATCTTCTTGTCGGTGATCAGGATCAGCGGATCGTCCAGCACGGCTTCCATCTTCTCGGTGTCGGTCACCATGTAGGCGGAGGCGTAGCCGCGGTCGAACATCATGCCCTCGGTGGTGGTCATGCCGGTGGTCATGGTCTTGCTCTCTTCCACGGTGATGACGCCGTCAGCGCCCACGGTCTCCATGGCGTCGGAAATCAGCTTGCCGACGGTCTCGTCCGCGGCGGAGATGGAGGCCACCTGCTCGATGGCCTGCTTGCCGGTGATGGGCTGGCTCATTTCCTTCAGGGCGTCCACGGCGGCCTCGGTGGCGGCCTCGATGCCCTTCTTCAGCACCATGGGATTGGCGCCGGCGGCCAGGTTGCGCAGGCCCTCGCGGATGATGGCCTGAGCCAGCAGGGTCGCGGTGGTGGTGCCGTCGCCGGCCACGTCGTTGGTCTTGGTGGAGACTTCCTTCACCAGCTGGGCGCCCATGTTCTCAAAGGGGTCCTCCAGCTCGATCTCCTTGGCGATGGTCACGCCGTCGTTGGTGATCAGGGGAGCGCCGTACTTCTTGTCCAGCACGACGTTGCGGCCCTTGGGGCCCAGGG
>CAMNLM010000141.1 GCA_946543085.1 uncultured Clostridia bacterium
CATACAGGCCGCGAGCTCATCGCCTTCCCCGCTGAAGATGGACTTTCTCGCGGCATCCATCAGCTGATAGGCGGAAACCATCAGAACTTCCCGCCCGCGTTCGGTCAGGGCCCGCGCCATGCAGCGCATCAGATAGGTCTTGCCGAGGCCGCTCTCGCCGTACATCAGCACCATATGCTGAGCGTCCGGCCAGGCTTGCGTCCACTTCTGCGCCTGCTGCTTGATGCGCGCAGTGAGCTGCCGCTGCGTGATGTGCCAGTCCGTCAGCATGGTTTCCGGGATGAACGTTTCATCAAACTGCTCAAAGGAAATCCCCGTGTCATCGCCCAGCCCGAGGCGCCGCATCACCTCGGCGTGATACGCCTCGCGCATGCAGCCGCACATCTCCCGGACTGTATCTCCCGTGTAACCGGTATCGCGGCAGATCGGGCAGCGGTAGACCGGATCAAGCCAATCCTTGCTGTAGCCGTGATGGACCAGCAGGCCGGTGATGCGGCTGTTCAGATCCGCCATCTTCTCCGGCAGGTTCTCGGCCTTCATGCCGGAGAGAATGCCGCGGACACCGCTGAAGATCAGCTCCTGCCGCGCCTGGAGCAGCGGCGCAAGCTCCGGGATGCGCTGCTCAGCCTCATCCCGGCGGCGGTATTCTTCCGCTGTATTCTTTTCACGCTGCTGTGCGTATTCATCCCGCAGCAGCTGCATGATCTCACTCCGCATGCTTCTCCTCCTTCTCCATCTCGTCCCTCAGCCAGTCCGGCATCTCGCGCTTTTCTGTCTGATAAGCGCGCTGTTCATAGTTCAGCGCGGGGTTCACACGCGTGCCGGCAGGCTTTGCAAAGCCAGCCTTCTGGTGCTGCTCGCGCTCCGCCAGCGCGCCTTCATAGGTCTCGATGCCCTTCTCATGCAGCTTGCCGAGAATACCGTCGAGATACGACATCGGCCGCTCCACTTCGGTTGCCCATGGGGCAACGGCCAGAATCAGGTCTGTGCTGAAGCCCCAGGCCTGCTGCCACTTGCCGATCATCTCATAGTCCTGTTTGGCGCGCCGGTCCCTGCGTCCCCAGAGATGCCAGAGCGTCTGCAGAAGCTGCTGCTGGTCGCGCACAGGTTTCAGCAGGGCGGTGACTTCCTCCGCTGTCTTTGCCCCGCGCGCATCCCAGCGCTCCAGCACAAGCTGCACCTGATCCAGTGTGCGCTTGTTTTCATCGGCGCACCACTTGGCGGCCATCTCGATCACCTGATCGTCGAAGACCTCCCGCATGGACCGATACCAGGCGATTGTGCCCGGCTCCGTAAAGGCGTCCTTGTCGAGTCCCAGGATGTCCAGGACGTGCCGCAGCCTGGCGCGGGTGTCCTGCAAGGCCAGCGTCTCCTGCTCCGTCGCGGTCGCGCTGCCGCCCTGCTCGAGCATCCTGCGAAGAATCGTATCAATGTAGGCGAAAGAAGGGCTGTTTGTCTTGGTCGTTTCGACACAGGCGGCCTCGATGGCCTCCACCGTATAGTGCCAGTCGCGCATCCACTTGCGGTAGAGCTCCAGCTCGTCCCGCGAGGGTCCGCGGCGGCTTACGCCCATGCGGCGGAGCAGCGCCCTCGCCCCGTCCTGCACGGCCTTGTCACGCTCGAGGATGGCTGCCGCTTCATCCAGCGTAGCCACACGCGCGTCAATCATCTCGCCGATCAGCTCATTGGTATAGTTCGCCGTGAAGCTGAAGTTCTTGCCTTTCGTGTCGATCATGTGGCGCACGAAGAGGAGCACAACCTCTTGCGGCAGGTGATGCACTTCCACCCACTCGCAGGCTGTGCTGATCTCGCCGGAATGCAGGGTGCGCTCGTTGCCGAACTGGCTGTGCAGCGACTCCACAAACGCCAGCCATTTGGGATCAACTTGCTTTCCGCCCTCCATCTCGCGCTGCGCGGGATGCAGATAGCGGAAAGCTGGCGGATTGTCGCCGACCCGCTCGACAAGACCCACAAACTCCCAGTGGCGGAACGCGCCGAGCACGTCGTTCCTGTCCATGCCCAGCGCTGCGGCTGCGTCCTCTACGGTCAGCGCCTCGTCCGGATAGTGGCTTCGCATCAGGCCGTACAGATAGACGCGCACATGATCGCCCTTGGCTGTGGGCATGTATTCCGTGATGAAAAGATTGCTGACCGGGGTACTGTCCCAACGGTCAAAACCGCCCTGAAAGCCAAACATGCTCATGTGTCTCTTCCTCTCGTTGTCATCATCATTCAGACCTATGCTCGCGCATCCAGCATCCCCTGTCTTCGCGCAGGGCAAAAAGCAGATCGATCAATTCTGGCTTATAGGGGATGAACGTACCCTCCCGGATCATGCGGTGGATATCCTCCGCGCCAGCCCATGCCACGGCCTGCACTTCCTCCTCCTGGAGGCGCAAAGCGCTCAGCTCCGGGTCTCCTCGCAGGATATAAAAATCATCGATGACCTGACCCGGGTACATCGTCAGCGACGGTGCGACATCCGTGAGGGAAACGCGCAGACCGATTTCCTCCGCCAGCTCGCGCTCGGCTGCGCTCCGGCTGTCGTCGCCCTGCTGAACGCCTCCGCCCATCGTGACATCCCAGAGCCCTGTCCATCGCACATGGGTCTCCGAGCGGTGCTGGATCAGCATCTTGCCCTCGCTGCTGAACAGGCACACATGGACGACCATGCGGTATCTGTCTTTCTGCAAGGGCCTGCCCCGGACAGCGGTCTCCCCCGTCTTCTGCCGGTCATAGGTATAAACGTCTACAATCTCAGCCATGCTCAGGGCTCCCGATACCAGCACCAGTTGCGCAGGTCTTCAACATTGATAATGGTCAGCAGGGTGTCGTTGTCGATCTCAAAATACCACGCATCCAGCGTCGCGTTGTTCACCTGCTTCTGCAGATGCTTTTCGGCTTCCTGCACCGGAACACCGATCAGGGACACTGTGACGCCGCCCTGCGTAGGCTTGCAGGAATGGTACTTGTGCAGACCATACTTGATCAGCTCCGCAAAGCGCTCCGAATAGGCCGGCTGGAAATACTGGCTGTGAATGACGAGCGGATAATCCAGCCAGGGAGCAAGCTTCGGCCAGGATTCCTCGTCATAGCCGTAATCGCGCAGGGTCCCGATGAACATCACGATATGGTTCGGACCGTGGTTGAAAGCATACAGATCGCCAGGCTTCAGATACTTGGCCAGCTCGTCCCAATAAGGCACATAGGGATTGTAATCCCTGCACCAGAGGTGCCTCTCGTGGTTCGCGACCTCTTTCATCAGATCCTCGATGCGGCTGATATCCTCGCCGTTGACCTCGCCCCAGATCCAATTGACATAGCCATAGCAGTCAAAACCGTAGATATAATTCTGATCCTTGATCTGCCAGCCATCGCCCAGCCAGGCCTTGCGGGTGGTGTACTCCGGGTACTTGGCGAAGATGGGCACCTGGTTCTGTCCGCCAAAGAAATAAGGCATCCCCTGCGGGAAAAGCGGCTTGACGTTGGACTCCGTGATCCTGTTGTAACGCTCCAGGAAGGGATTCCCCTCCTCCAGCATCTGCAGGGCGATATTCAGATACTCATTTGCGACCAGCTCAGCGAAGACCGGCGCAGTTCCGGACAGGCAGAGCAGCGCGAGGAATAAGCAGCATAAACGCTTCATCCGTCATCACTCCTTCTCTGTGGATTATACCATAGGCCGGCACCTCCCCGCAAGTACCTGCGCGGCAGATCAAAGGGAGGAACGCCCCTGCCGGTCTGGTGAATCGCTCCCCCCATTATTTGTCCCTGCGCCATCCACACACGAAAAAGCATCCTCCCGGCAATGTGGATACCGGGAGGATGTCCTCAGTCTGAGAAATCAGCGCTGCACGCGGCCGCTGCCGGAGCCCTTCATCAGGCTCTCGACTTCCGCGACGCTCATGCGGTTGCAGTCGCCTGGGATGGTGTGCTTCAGGCAGCTCGCAGCCACAGCGAATTCCACCGCCTGCTGTTCG
>CAMNLM010000142.1 GCA_946543085.1 uncultured Clostridia bacterium
GCTGGTAGAAGGAGTGCTGGCCGTTGGTGCCGGGCTCGCCGAAGATGACCGGGCCGGTGACATAGTCCACGGGCTCGCCGAAGCGGTTGACGCTCTTGCCGTTGGACTCCATGTCGAGCTGCTGCAGGTGCGCCGGGAAGCGGCTCAGCGCCTGCGAGTACGGCAGGACCGCCGTGGAAGGATAGCCGAGGAAATTGCGCTCGTAGACGCCGATCAGCGCGTCAAGCATCGCCGGGTTCTTCATGATGTCGCGGTTCTTCGCGGTGAGATCCGCCTTCGCGGCGCCATCGAGGAAGCGCGCGAACACTTCCGGCCCGAACGCCAGGGACAGCACCACGCCGCCCACGCAGGAGGAAGCGGAGTAGCGGCCGCCGATGTAATCATCCATGAAGAAAGCAGCCAGATAATCCGTGCTGGAAGCCAGCGGGGAAGTCTCGCTGGTCACGGCGAGCATGTGCTTGGAAGGATCGACGCCGGCATCCTTCAGCGCGTTGCGCACGAAGGTCTCATTGGTCAGAGTCTCCAGCGTCGTGCCGGACTTGGAGACGACGATGAACAGGGAGTGCGGGATATCCACGGTCTTCAGCACCGCCGCCGCGTCATCGGGATCGACGTTGCTGATGAAGCGCGCCTCCATCTTCAGCGTGCCGTTCTGTCTCGCCCAGTTCTCCAGCGCGAGGTACATCGCGCGGGGGCCCAGGTCGCTGCCGCCGATGCCGATCTGCACGACGGTCGTGAACTTCTCGCCCGCGGCATTGGTGATCTCACCCGCGTGGACGCGGTTCGCGAAGTCCGCCGCCTTCTTCTGCTCGCCGACATAGAAGTCGCGCTTGTTGACGCCGTCCGCGACGACATCCTCGCCGAGCTGGCCGCGGCAGAGCTGATGCAGCACCAGCCTCTTCTCACCCGTATTGATCATTTCGCCGTTGTAGAGGGCGGCGTATTTCTCGGTCAGCTGTGCCTCGTCCGCGAGCTGCGCCAGTGCCGCAAGGATCTCGTCATCCACTTCCTTCGCGGCAAAATTGTAGCTGTAACCGCAGGCCATCGGCACACTGTATTTCGCGACGCGCTCCGCACCGGCTTCCCCTGCCATCGCGGTCTGCAGGCGGACACGCCCCTTCAGCGCATCCAGCTTCCCGTACGCGTCCAGCTGGTCAAAATTCTTCCAGGAAATCATCTCGTCATCTCCTCCTTTATCCACGTCATTTCATGTAAACCGGCCCCTGCCTGAGTGCGAGGCCATACTGCCTATATTATAGAGTACCACTGTCCCGCATGTCCAGTTTGTACGGAATTTCGGGCATTCCGGCCCGGCCCGCCACCGCCGCCCGGCCCTCTCGCCAGCCCGCCCACCCCGGAAAAATCATCTTGACACCACTTTCCCGCAGTGCTACTTTAACTTCATACAGTTTCACCTGAAAAAACAAAGGAGTTTCCATGACAGACCGCCGCCTGAACGACCTGTATTTCGCCTTTACGGGCTTTGCCTTTACTTTTGCAAAGGCAGAGTTTGTTTGGCGTGACCTCAGCGAGTGACCGGTCTTTCATAGAGAAGGAACATGCAGCACCCCGCGGTCAAGCCGGCCGCGGGGTTTTCTTGCGCGTAGCAATGAGCCATGCGCAGCCAATGAGGATGACAGCTGGCGGGAGCTCGCTCCCAGACAGCTGGCGGCCTCATTGGCTGCATACGGCGAACGCCGCGACAGTCACAGGCTGCTGCGCAGCCTGTGACTGTCGGCATGGCTCATTGAATCCCCCCGACGATAGCCACCAAGAAAGGAGTCCCCCATGATCGTCATCCTCAAAGATAATCCCGACCGCCAGCAGCTGGACGGCCTCATCCGCTGGCTCGGCGACCAGCAGATCGAAGTGCACCCGACCGTCGGCGTGCACCAGACCATCCTCGGCCTCATCGGCGACACCTCTCGCATCGACATCGACCTGATCTCGGCGCTCGAGATCGTCGAGGACGTCAAGCGCGTGCAGGAGCCCTACAAGAACGCCAACCGCAAGTTCCACCCGGACGACACCGTCATCCGCGTCGGCGACGTGCAGATCGGCGGCGGGTCGCTCACGCTTTTTGCCGGGCCCTGCTCCGTGGAGTCCGAGGAACAGATCGTCGGCATCGCCCGCGCTGTCAAGAAGAGCGGTGCAGCCATCCTCCGCGGCGGCGCTTTCAAGCCCCGCACCTCCCCCTACGCCTTCCAGGGCATGGGCGACGAGGGCCTGCACCTGCTCCTCAAGGCCAAGGAAGCCACCGGCCTCCCGATCTGCACCGAGATCATGGACGCCTCCCAGCTGCCCCTCTTCGAGGACATCGACATCCTCCAGGTGGGCGCCAGGAACATGCAGAATTTTGCCCTTCTGAAAGCCCTTGGCAAAACAAACAAGCCCGTCCTCCTCAAGCGCGGCATGGCCTCCAGCTACCAGGACCTCCTCATGAGTGCCGAATACATCCTGGCCGGCGGCAACCCGAACGTCATCCTCTGCGAGCGCGGCATCCGCACCTTCGAGACCTACACGCGCAACACGCTGGATCTCTCGTGCATCCCGGCCCTCAAGACGCTCTCCCACCTGCCGGTCATCATCGACCCCAGCCACGCCGCGGGCAAGTCCGCCCTCGTCCCCTCCCTGGCGCGCGCAGCAGCCGCCGGCGGCGCGGACGGCCTCCTCATCGAGGTCCACAACGACCCTGCCCACGCCCTCTGCGACGGTCCCCAGTCCATCACACCGAAGGTCTTCGACGCCCTCGCCCCGCAGCTCCACCAGATCCACGACCTTGTCAGAGGAGAACAGACCGATGTCATCATCCGATAATAGAACCCCCTCGCAGCCCGCACCCGCCGCAGCGCCCGCAGTGACCCCCGCCGCATCCCCTGCCGCCCCCGCCCTCGTCGCCTGCCAGGGCATCGAAGGCGCCTACTCCCACCTGGCTGCCCGGTCCCTGTTTCCGGACAGTTCGCTGCTCTATTTTCGCAATTTTCGCGCTGTTGCGCGCGCGGTCAGCCAGGGCATGTGCCGCTACGGCGTCCTGCCCATCGAGAACAACACCTACGGCTCCGTGCGCGAGGTCTATCGCGTGATCGGCGAGGAGAACGTCTGCATCGTCCGCAGCACCACGCTCCGGATCTCCCACCGCCTCCTGGCCCTCCCCGGCGCCTCCCTCAGCGGCATCACCAGGATCTACTCCCACGAGCAGGCCCTGGGCCAGTGCGCGGACTTCCTCCACTCCCTCGGTGACAAGGTCCGCGTCGTCCCCTGCCTCAACACCGCCGTCGCGGCCCGCACCGTCGCGCAGGGGGGCGATCCCCACGCCGCGGCCATCTCCTCCCCGGAGTGCGCCGCCCTCTACGACCTCAAGACCCTGAAAAAAGACATCGCCGACACCACCCACAACTACACCCGCTTCATCTGCATCGCCGCCGCCCCGGAGATCCTTCCCGGCGCGAGCCGCCTCTCCATCGTCCTCTCCGTGCAGCACCGCCCCGGCGCCCTCGCCGCCGTCCTGCAGGAGTTCGCGAAGGCCGGCATCGACATGCTCAAGATCGAGAGCGCGCCCGTCCCCGGCCGCGACTTCGAATTCCGCTTCTACATCGACCTCGCCGCCACGGTCTCCGACCCCGCGGTCACGGCGATCCTGCAGCGCCTCGGAGCCGAGTGCCCCGAATACCGCTACCTGGGCTCCTACACCGAAGAAAAAGTCCCCGAAGCCGCCCCCTCCCCGTCCCCGATCCTGCAGAACATGCTATAATGGGAACAAAAAAAAGGAGGCTCACCCCATGCGTGATCCCGAACGTGTCCGCCGCAGCAACCGGCTCCTGATCGTCATCGTCATCCTGATGCTCCTCTACGGCATTATCAACCGGATGCAGTCCGGCAACGACAGCATCTACCTCTTCGGTTACAAGATCTACGGCACCGAGCAGACCTCGGAGACCGCCCCTGAACAGGAGGACACAAAATGAG
>CAMNLM010000143.1 GCA_946543085.1 uncultured Clostridia bacterium
TGTGGAGTACGCCAGCGGCGAGTGCGTGGACATCCTGCTGCGGCTGAACGGGCTGGAGAACACCCCCGCCAACCGTGCCGCCATGGAGAACCGCCTGCGCACGGGCGGCTACCGCATCAAGCTGGCGATCGATCCCGATATCCAGCAGACTGTGCAGGACACCCTTTCCAACTGGACGAAGTACCCCGCCCTCCGCGACCCGAAGGACAAGGTCTTCCGCAGCCAGAACCCGGACGGCACCTACACCGAGATCATCCAGCCCCAGGCGGCCACCGCCGTGCTGGATTACCGCACGGGCGAGCTGAAGGCGATCATCGGCGGCCGGGACGCCCCCACCGCCCGCAAGACGCTCAACCGCGCCACGGACATGAAGATGCCCGTCGGCTCCTCCATCAAGCCCATCGCGGTCTACGCGCCGGCGCTCGAGCGCGGCTCCTCGCCGGCGAGCATCGTCTTCAACATGCCGCTGCCGATCACGGGCTGGAAGAACAACCGCCAGGAGGACACCTGGCCCAAGAACTACTCCGGCTCCAGCTACACCGGCCCGACCACGCTGCGCGAGTCCATGCGCCGCAGCTACAACACCGCCGCCGCGCAGACCATGATGAACCTGGTCGGCGTGAGCAACGCGGTGGAATACCTGCACCGCCTCGGCGTGGACGACGATCACATCGACGCGACGCCCTTCGGCGTGACGCTCGGCTCCAGCGGCATCACGCCCATGCAGATGACGGTGGCCTACGGCGTGCTCGCCAACGGCGGCGTCTACCAGGAACCGATCTCGGTGCTCGGCATCTCGGACAGCGAGGGCCGCACGATCTGGGACGGCCATGCCAACCAGGAGCGCCGCCGGGTGTTCGCGCCTTCGACCAGCTATATGATCGTCGACATGCTCAAGACGGTCGTCTCCTCCGGCACGGGCACCTCCGCGAAGATCAGCGGCCAGACGGTGGCGGGTAAGACCGGCACCAACTCCGACCAGCGCGGCGTGTTCTTCGCGGGCATGACCGGCTATTACGCCTCGTCGCTCTGGGTGGGCCACGACAACTATAAGGCCCTCTCCGGCAAGTCGACCGGCAGCGGGGCGGCGGCTCCGCTCTGGCAGGCGTACATGAGCAAGATTCACAGCGGCAAGGGAAACCAGGACATCCTTCAGGGCGACGCGAGCCAGTGGGGCGTCGTGCGGGTGACGACCTGCGCGGTCTCCGGCCAGCTCGCCACGGACGCCTGCTATCACGACGCGATGGGGTACGGCACGGTCACCGACTGGTGGGCCGACGGCACCCAGCCGACCGTCACCTGCCAGCTGCACCACGAGGAGAGCGTCTGCGCGGACACCGGCATGGCGGCTTCGCCCTATTGCACCAATGTGGTGACCCAGGCGGTCATCACCCTGCCGCAGGGCCACCCGCTCTACAGCTTCATCGGCACGGAATATGAGGACGAGCTGCGCGAATACCTCGGCAGCTATGTCACCGGCACCGGCGAGACGTGCACGCTGCACACGGGCTATCAGCTGCCCGCGCAGCAGGACACCAGCGGCGCGATCTTCTACAACGACGCGATGAGCCTGATCAATCAGGCGGTGAATATGCTCTACGGCATGGATCCCTCCTCCCGCCAGTACAGCGCGATGCAGACCGCCATCGTGAATCTGCAGACGCTTCTGGCCAGCGGCAGCTACAGCCAGGCCCAGGTGATCAACGCCATGAGCGCCCTGACCCAGGCGATGGCTGGGTTCTATTGAGGCCCTTCAGTTGCCTTTGTTAAAAAGCTGCGTAAATGGGCGATGCGAAGGGGTGCAGGGGGCGATCGCAAAGCCCCCTGCCCGCGCCCGCAGGCGCGGAATTGCTGCGACTGCGAATCATCATTTGAAACAGGAATGACCATGAATCATGAAGAATTGGAGAGGGTGATTTCCGCCCTCTCCGCCCTGCGGGTCCCCCTCCAACGGGGCGAATATGACCTGCATCGGCTGGCCGAGGAAGCGCTGGCCGAGGCCGGTCTGCCCTTCGCCCACGAGGTGCCGCTCGCGCCGCGCTGCCGCATCGACCTGATGTGCGGCGCTGTGGGCATCGAGATGAAGCGCGGCAAGCCCAACCGCGCCGTGCTGCTCCGCCAGCTCAGCCGCTACGCCGCGTGCCCGCAGGTGGAAGCCCTGATCGCGGTATGCGAGCGCAATGTCGACCTGCCGGACACCCTGTGCGGCAAACCCTTGCGGCTGATCTGTCTGAACCGATTGTGGGGGATAGCGCTTTGATGGACGACTACATGGACGACCTGAACGGCTTCTCCGCGCCGGACGAGGGCGACGACTGGGAGCTGCTGCCGCCCTATCTGCGCGGCATCGAGCACGCTCCCGGTACGCAGACCTTCGGCACGCTGAGCTACAACCGGCGCAGCCGCTGCTGGGTGGTGCGCGGGGATCCGTCCGTCACGGAGATGTGCAAGCGGCTGTTCCCGGGCTCGGCGGGGGCCAGGCGCGGCGAGGCGCGCTTCACGGCGCACCGGCGGGCCGTCGGCGATCTGATGTGGCTGATGATGCGCTTTCCGCTGGAGGTCAAGCTCTCCGACCTCCCCCTCTGGGACAAGGCGGTGGACGAGGCGCGGCGCTACGCCATTCGCCAGCAGAAGGCCGCGCGGATGCCCGCCCTGATGACGCCGCCGGAAGGCACCTTCGAGGCGACGCTGATGCCCTTCCAGCAGGAGGGCCTGGCTTACCTGATGCAGCACGACAGGTGCCTCCTTGCCGACGAGATGGGCCTTGGCAAGACGGTGCAGGCCCTGGCCTGCCTGGCGGCGGAGCGCGCCCTGCCCGCGCTGATCATTCCGCCGCCGCACCTGACGATCAACTGGCAGGAGGAGGCCCTGCGCTTCCTGCGCGTGAATGGGCAAAAGCCGCGTGTGCACATCATCCGCGGCCTCAAGCCGTACGACCTGCCGGAGGCCGACCTCTACATCATGCACTATCTGCTGCTGCGCGGCTGGAAGGAGCGCCTGCGGGAAATGCCCGTGCGGTGCGTCGTGTTCGACGAGGTACAGGAGCTGCGCCACACGGGCACGGAGAAGTATTCCGCCGCGAGCATTCTGAGCGAGGCCTGCGAGCGGGTGATCGGTCTCTCCGGCACGCCCATCTACAACCGGGGCGGCGAGATCTGGAACGTCATCAACATCCTGGATTATCACTTCCTCGGCGACTGGGAGAGCTTCTCCCGCGAGTGGTGCTACGGCTACGGCAGCGCCATCGTCGCCAAGCCGGAACTGCTGGGGCAGTACCTCAGGCGCGAGGGCCTGATGCTCCGCCGCACCAAGCAGGAAGTGCTCAAGCAGCTGCCGCCTAAGCGCCGCCTGGTGCAGGAGCTCGACTGGAACGACCGCGTCTATGCCCAGCTGATGGCCCCGGCGCTGGCTGAGCTCACGCGGTGGAGGCAGGACGCGGAGCTGACCGCCTCCCAGCGCGCCATGCTGGAGGAGAGCATCAGCCGCCATGAGCGTCAGGCCACCGGCGTCGCGAAGGCACCTTATGTCTGCCAGTTTGTCCGCGCCCTGCTGGAGGGCGGGGAGAGCGTGCTGCTCTTCGCGCACCACCACGCGGTGATGGACATCTACAAGGAGGAACTGAAGAGCTTCTCCCCGGGCTTCATCACGGGCCGCGAGACCGTGGCGCAGAAGGACCGCGCGGTGGAGCGCTTCATGGAGGGGCGCACGAATCTCCTGTGCATCAGCCTGCGCGCGGCGAGCGGCCTCAACCTTCAGCGGGCCACCTGCGTGGTCTTCGGCGAGCTGGACTGGAGCCCCGCCGTGCACTCCCAG
>CAMNLM010000144.1 GCA_946543085.1 uncultured Clostridia bacterium
GTTTACAGCCTTTGCATGCCACATTTTCAGAGCACAAACAGCAGGCCAAACCACAGCGTGCGATTCCAAGTTCCCGTTTCATAGAATTCTCCGTATTCAATCCTTTTTATTCGACAGATTCTGTTTCAGGTGCTTTGCATCTTTCGGTTCATAGGGCACTGAGATGAACTCTTTCTTTTGGTGGTACAAGCAGCATACCGTTTCGACACCCTCTGTCCAGCAAAACATGTCCACCGGCTGGACGCGCTCGGGGCGATAGCCGTGCGCGGCGAGGAGGGCGGCGTCGCGGGCCTGGGTCGCGGCGTTGCAGGAGACGTAGACGATGGAGCGGGGCTGGACGGCGGCCATCGCCTCGATCACCGCGGGCTCGAGCCCCTTGCGCGGGGGATCCACGACCAGCACGTCCGGGCGCAGGCCCTCGCGCACGAGGCGGGGGAGCACCTCCTCGGCGGCGCCGGCGTGGAAGGCGGTGTTGGTCACGCCGTTCCTGCGGGCGTTCTGCTTCGCGTTCTCCACGGCGGCGGGCACAATCTCGATGCCGACCACCTGCCTGCAGTGGCGGGCGAGCGCCAGGCTGATGGTTCCCGCGCCGCAGTACACGTCGCAGACGATGTCCTCCGGGCGAAGCTCCGCATAGCGGACGGCGGTTTCATAGAGCCGCTCGGCCTGCGCGGGGTTCACCTGGAAGAAGGCGGCGGGGGCAATCTCGAAGGTAAAGCCGCAGAGCGTGTCGGTCAGCACGTCCGGGCCGTGCAGCGTGCGGAACTGGCGGCCGAGGATGACGTTCGTGTCTTCCCGGTTCGGATTCAGCAGGACGCTGGTGGCCCCCGCGCCCGTCAGCGCGCGCACGAGGGATTCTTCCCCAGGCAGGCGGCTGCCGTTGACCACAACGACCGCCATGGCCTGACCGAGGCGGCTGACGCGCACCACGAGGTGGCGGATGAGGCCGGCGCGGGTCCGCTCGTCATAGGGCGCGACGCGGTTTTCGCGCATCCAGCGGAGCAGCGCTTTCGCGATGTCGCCGGCGGGCGGCATGGCGTTGGGGCAGCTTTCCGCGGGGATGATCGCGTGACTTCTGGGCGCAAAAAAACCGGCGACAGGCGCATCGGCGGTGCCGCCAATCGGCAGGGCTGTCTTGTTGCGGTAGTGGTCGGGCTGCTCCATGCCGAGCACCGGCAGGACGTCCACGTCCAGGTGGCCGATGCGGCGGAAGCAGTCGGCGACCTGGGCGCGCTTGGCCTCCAGCGTCGCGGCGTAGGTCATGTGGCGGGCAGCGCAGCCGCCGCAGCGCGGGTAGGCGGGGCAGTCGTTCTCCCGGCGAAGGGCGGGATTCGGCGTCAGGAGCCGTTCGACGCGGCCAAAGGCGTAGCGGCTGAGCACCTTGGTGAGGCGCACGTCCGCCGTCTCTCCCGGTAAAAGTCCCGACACAAACACCGCCTGACCGTCCAGCCGGCAAACGCCGGCCATGTCCGCGCCGAGATCCTCGCAGGTCAGGCGGTGAATTTCATTTTTCTGATGGATCGGGGAGGCGTTCTCCCGGTTCATGCGTTCGGTGGCGATGGTTATCCCTCCACGATAAAACCGACGTTGTCCTCATCCACGCAGGCCTCGCGGAGAATCTCCTCGCTGTCCACGTCCTCGACGCTGTCCTGCGGATGGCGGCGGAGGTAGTCGGTCAGATACTGCTCAAGGGTCTCATCCGATGTGGCCCCCGCGGGATGCTCAATATACAGTCTCGCCTCGCGTCTCTCGGCGATCATCAGCACGGCGTGATGCCTTTCGTCGGCGGGAACGCCCAGCTTCATACCGTTCGCGGCGCAGTATTTGGACCAGTCTGCAATCAGGTCATCTGCGGCGATTCCGTTCAGTACACGATAACGCGTCATGTTCTCAGACTCCTCTCCCGGTGGATTCGGATGAATCTCAACCTTATTGTACATGTTTTGCGCCTTTCTGTCAATGAGAAATCTGCGCATCCGGGGGAGAAACGGGGGAAAGAGACAAGAAAAGCCCGGGAAGGCTTTCGTCCTCCCGGGCAGGGGTTACCGTTGGGTGGATTACTGGGCAGCCAGCTTCTTGTAGGAAGCGAGGCGTTCCTTGGCGTCCTCTTCCTGCTGCGCGAACAGAGTCGCGGCGGCATCCGGGAACTGCTGGGCCAGAGAGGTGTAACGAACCTCGCCCTTCAGGAACTCCTGGTAATCGCCGGTGGGATCCTTGCTGTCGACCGTCATGGGGTTCTTGCCCTGCTCGGTCAGCTCAGGATTGTAGCGATAGGTCTGCCAGTAGCCGCATTCCACGGCCTTCTTGATCTCGGCCTGAGCCTTGCCCATGCCGCCCTTGGCGCGCAGGCCATGGTTGATGCAGGGCGCGTAGGCGATGATCAGGGACGGTCCATGATAGGCTTCGGCTTCGAGCATGGCCTTGATCACCTGAGCGGGATTGCTCATGGCGACCTGCGCCACATACACATAGCCATAGCTCATGGCCATCATGCCGAGGTCCTTCTTCTTGGTGCGCTTGCCGGCGGCGGCGAACTTCGCCACGGAGCCGGTGGGCGTCGCCTTGGAGGCCTGGCCGCCGGTGTTGGAATACACCTCGGTATCCAGCACGAGGATGTTCACGTCCTGGTTCTGCGCCAGCACGTGGTCCACGCCGCCGTAGCCGATGTCATAGGCCCAGCCGTCGCCGCCGAAGATCCAGATGGACTTCTTGGTCAGCAGGTCCTTGTTGGCCAGGATGTAGTCGCGGTATTCGCCGCCCTCGGTCTTGGCTTCCAGCAGGGAGACCAGCTTCTCGCCGGCCGCGCGGCTGCCTTCAGCGTCTTCCATGTTCGCTAGCCATTCCTTGGCGGCAGCCACGATGGCTTCGTCCTTGCCAACCTCGGTCACCTTGGTGATGACGTCGGCCAGCTTGGCGCGGCGCTGGGTCACGGCCAGGTTCATGCCGAAGCCGAATTCAGCGTTGTCCTCGAACAGGGAGTTGGACCAAGCGGGGCCCTGGCCCTTTTCATTGGTGGTGTAGGGGCAGGTGGGGGCGGAACCGCCGTAGATGGAGGAGCAGCCGGTGGCGTTGGCCACGATCATGCGGTCGCCGAAGAGCTGGGTGACGAGCTTCACATAGGGAGTCTCGCCGCAGCCGGCGCAGGCGCCGGAGAACTCAAACAGGGGCTTCAGAGCCTGGCTGTTCTTCACGGTGGCCTTGTTCTTCACGCGGTCCGCAACCTCAGGCACAGTCATCGCGAACTCCCAGTTGGCTTCCTGGTTGCGCTGGCTGTCGAGCGGCTTCATGATGAGGGCTTCCTTGCCTTCCTTGCCGTGCAGCGGGCAGACGTCCACGCAGTTGCCGCAGCCGGTGCAGTCCATGGGGGAGACCTGCATGCGGTACTTCATGCCCTTGAACTCGGCGCCGGTGGCGGGCTTGGTGGCGAAGGAGGCGGGAGCTTCCATGTCCTCAGGCACATAGATCGGACGGATGCAGGCGTGCGGGCAGACGATGGCGCAGTTGCCGCACTGGATGCAGTTGTCGATCTGCCATTCGGGGACGAACACGGCGATGCCGCGTTTCTCGAACTTCGTGGTGCCGGTGGGCACGATGCCGCGGGGATCCAGCATGCTGACGGGCAGGCTGTTGCCTTCCTGGGCCAGCACGGGCTGCACGAATTCGTCAAAGTACTTGGTGGTGCCATTGACCTTCATCGGCACGGCGCCGGTGGTGGTGGTGGCCCAGCTCTCGGGGATCTTCACTTCCACGAGGCCGTCGATGGCGGCGTCGATGGCGGCGAAGTTCATGTTGACGACGTCCTGGCCC
>CAMNLM010000145.1 GCA_946543085.1 uncultured Clostridia bacterium
CGCTGTTCTCCACATGAAGCAGGACACGCGCGGACCGATCCTGTGCTTTGTCGGCCCGCCCGGTGTCGGTAAGACGTCCATTGTCCGGGCGATTGCCGAGGCCGTCGGGCGCAAGTTTGTACAGATGTCTCTCGGCGGTGTGCGCGACGAGGCAGAGATTCGCGGCCACAGGCGCACCTATCTCGGCGCGATTCCGGGACGCATCATCTCCTCGCTGAAGCAGGCCGGAACCATGAATCCGGTCTTCCTCTTTGACGAGATTGACAAGATGGGCGCGGACGTGCGCGGTGATCCCGCCAGCGCGATGCTGGAAGTGCTCGACGCAGAGCAGAACAACGCTTTCCGCGACCACTACATGGAAATCCCCTTCGATTTGAGCAAGGTCATGTTTATCACGACCGCCAATACGGTGGATACGATCCCCGCTCCCCTGCTGGACCGCATGGAAATCATCGAGGTTCCCTCCTATACGGAGGAGGAAAAGCTCCAGATTGCCCGCCGCCACCTGCTGCCGAAGCAGATCAAGGCACACGGCCTGCAGCCGAAATCCGTGCGCATCAGCGATAAAGTCATGAGTCTGCTCATCGAGGGATACACGCGCGAGGCCGGTGTCCGCACACTTGAGCGCACCATTGCCCGCGTCATCCGCAAAAGCGCGGTCACGATGCTGGACACCGGCGTGAAAACAGTCACCGTGACGGAAAAGGTGCTTTACGAGGATCTCGGCGCGAAACGCTATACGCGCGAGATGCCTGAGAAGGAGCCGCGCGTCGGCATTGTAAACGGTCTCGCGTGGACGAGCGTCGGCGGCGAGCTGTTGGAGGTCGAGTGCTCCACGATGCCCGGCAAGGGCACGCTGAACCTGACCGGTCAGCTCGGCGACGTGATGAAGGAATCCGCGCAGGCTGCCTTCACATGGGTGCGCGCGCATTCCGCGCAGCTCGGGCTTCCGGACAGCTTCTATCAGGACAAGGATATCCATATTCATGTGCCGGAAGGCGCCGTGCCCAAGGATGGTCCTTCCGCCGGCGTCACGATGACCACGGCGCTGGTCTCCGCCTTCACAGGCATTCCGGTTCGCCAGGATGTCGCCATGACGGGTGAGATCACCCTGCGCGGACGCGTGCTGCCCATTGGCGGTCTGAAGGAAAAGACACTCGCCGCCTACCGCGCCGGCATTCGGACGCTCGTGATCCCCAAGGAAAACCAGAAGGATCTGGAGGATATTCCGCCGCATGTCCTGAGCGTCTTCCGAATCGTCGCCGTTGAATTCATCGACGACGTCCTGTCGACAGCCCTTGTCCGCGGCATCGGCGAAAAGAAAGCCGAGTGAGACGCGGCGCGCTTTTCCCCATTTCAGCCCGATCAGGGACAAAAAAGCGCAGAAATTCTCAATCTCTTCAAGGTTTTCCACGCAAAGGGATTGACAATTGCCGCTCTCTCTTATATATTATAGTGGTTCCATTTGGATCAAGGAGGAAATGAAAATGAACAGGAATGAACTCATTGCACAGGTCGCTCAGGCCACCGGCCTCACCCGCAAGGACGCCACTGCTGCTGTCGCTTCCGTTTTTGAGACCGTGAGCGCCGCGCTGACCAATGGCGAAAAGGTTTCCCTGCCCGGTTTCGGCACTTTTGAGGTGCGCGAGCATGCCGCCCGCACCGCCCGCAATCCCCGCACTGGCGAAACCATCGAAGTCGCCGCTTCCAAGGCTCCTGCCTTCAAGCCCGGCAAGACCCTGAAGGACGCTGTCAACAAGTAATCTTTTCGATTTTCCTCGACCTGCTTGCAACAGCAGGTCTCTTTTATTGCCCGCAGATATGCTTTTCAGATATGTTTTGCGGCCGCGAAGCCGCGGTCAATGCTTTGCAAATCACTGGTTCTATGGTACAATATACTGGGTGAATACCCGGAACCAAGAATCGGAGGCATCAAGAGAATCATGCGAATCATGTTGATCGGCGCCGGCAAGGTCGGACGGACGCTTGCCGAGCATCTGAGCGGCGAAGAGTATGATGTAACGATTATCGATCAGAATGAAGAGGTCCTGCGGCAATGCGAGGACCGCTTTGACGTGATGTGCGTGCACGGCAACGGCGCGAACGCGAAGACTCTGATCGACGCCGGCGTTGATCACACCGACATCCTGATTGCCGCCACGGCAGGCGACGAGGTCAATATGCTCGTCTGCCTCATCGGCAAGCGCCTCGGCGCGAAGTACGCAATTGCCCGCATTCGCGACCCGCAGTACAACGAAAGCCTCACGCTGCTCCAGAGGGAGCTGGGCATCGACCTTGCCATCAATCCGGAGCGCGCGACGGCCCAAGAGATCAGCCGCCTCCTCCGCTATCCCTTTGCCAGCAACATCGAACCCTTCGCGAAGGGCCTGGTGGAGATGGTCGAGTTCCGGGTGCAGGCCAGGGATCCGCTGAATGGCCTTGCGCTGAAGGATCTCTCCACGCGCCACCCGGGGCTTCCCCGCGTGCTGTACGCGGCTGTGGAGCGCAACGGCGAAGTCACGATCCCGACCGGCGATTTTGTCCTGCAGGAAGGCGACCGCGTATTTGTGACAGGCGATGTGGTCACAGTGACCAGCTTCTTCCGCTATCTTGGGCGCGACACGCTCCGCATCAAGGACGTCATGATTCTTGGCGGCGGCCGCATCAGCTACTACCTGGCGAAGATGATCGTGCCGACAGGCATCCGCGTCACGATGATCGAGATTGATCCGGCAAAGGCCCGCCGCCTGAGCGAAGACCTCCCCCAGGTCAACGTCATCTGCGGCGATGGCACCAGTCAGGAACTGCTGGAGCAGGAGGGCATCTCCAACACAGACGCTTTTATCGCGCTGTGCGACCGCGACGAAGAGAACCTCATGACCGGCCTCTATGCGGCGCGTCACGGCGTGCCAAAGGTCATTGTGAAAAACAACCGCGTCACTTACACGGATATTATCGAATCCATGGGTCTGGACAGCGTGGTCAGTCCGCGCTATATCACGGGCGCGACCCTGCTCCGCTACGTGCGCGCCCGCGTCAACGCGGAAGGCGCAAAGGTCGAGAAGCTCTACCGTCTCCTGGGCGGCGCGGCGGAAGCGCTCGAATTCGAGGCGCGGCTCACCGATTCCTACATCGGGATTCCGCTCAAGGACCTCACCATGCGCAGGAACACGCTGATCGCCGTGATTGCGCGGCGCGGCAAGGTGATTGTTCCCTTCGGCAACGACCACATCGAGGCCGGGGACAGCGTCATCATCATCGCCAAGGAACGAGGCCTGCGGGATCTGAATGAGGTCATCAGCCGATGAATAAACAGCAAGTCATACGCCTGCTAGGCGCTATTCTCCTGGTGGAGGCAGTCTGCATGGTACCCTCTCTGGCCGTCGCGCTCATCTACCGCGATCCCGGAGACGCCAGAGCGCTGCTTTGGTCGCTCGGCATCGTCCTGCTGTTCGGACTGCCCATGCGCCTCCTGGCAAAACCGGAGCGCACCAATCTGCGGGCACGGGAGGGTTTCGCGGTCGTCGGTCTCTCCTGGGTGCTCATGAGTCTCTTTGGCGCACTGCCATTCGTCTTCAGCGGCATGATTCCCAACTACATCGACGCGCTGTTTGAAGCGGTATCCGGTTTCACGACCACCGGATCCACGGTCGTGACAAGCTTTGAGACGCTCCCCCACGGCTGCGCCTTCTGGCGCTCCTTTACGCACTGGGTCGGCGGCATGGGCGTGCTGGTGCTCACCCTGGCCGTTTTGCCACAGCTCACGGGGCGGACCTCCTTTCT
>CAMNLM010000146.1 GCA_946543085.1 uncultured Clostridia bacterium
TTCTGATGGTTTCCGCCTATCAGCTGATGGATGCCGCGAGAAAGTCCATCTTCAACGGAGAAGGCGATGAGCTCGCAGCCTGTATGGAAGTTGAATGCCTGCTGCTGGATGATCTCGGCAGCGAGCCGATGATTCCCAACATCACGGTGGAGCAGCTGTACAGCCTGATCAATGAGCGCGATCGCGCGGGCAGGGCGACGGTCATCAGCACAAATCTCAACCCGGAGCATCTGCGTGAACGCTATGGTGAGCGGATTGTCTCCCGGATGACCGACAGGAGAAACGCGCTTGTTCTGGTCTTCTGCGGAGATGATCTGAGGCTGTTGCAAAGGAGATCGTGAGGCAGCATGATCGGAGCTATTATTGGAGATATGGTTGGAGCGCCCTATGAGTTTGATCAGGGCGACAAGACAAAAGACTTTCCGCTCTGGGACAAACGAAGCCAGTTCACGGACGATTCGGTGATGACGCTTGCCGTAGCGGACGCCCTGCTGGAAGCCGGGGATCAGGAAGAAGATGCATTCAAGCGCGTTCTTGTCTACTCCATGCAGCACTGGGGACGCAAGTACCCCTACGCGGGCTACGGCGGGATGTTCGTCCATTGGCTGAAGGACAGGGATCCTAAGCCGTACTGGAGCTTTGGCAACGGTTCAGCCATGCGCGTTTCATCGGTCGGCTGGTTTTATCCGACCCTGGAGAAAACGCGGGAGGTGGCGCACTGGACCGCGGAAGTCACCCACAACCATCCGGAAGGTGTAAAAGGGGCGGAAGCGACAGCCAGCGCGATCTTCATGGCACGTCACGGCGAAACGAAGGAAGCCATCAAGGCTTATATTGCGCGCGAATTTGGCTATGATCTCAGCAGAACGTGCGACGAAATCCGCCCGGCCTATCATCATGTCGAGACTTGCCAGCAGACGGTTCCTGAAGCCATCACCGCGTATATGGAAGGCAGAGACTTTGAGGACGTGATACGCACCGCGGTATCGCTGGGAGGCGACTGTGATACACTGACCTGCATTGCGGGCAGCATCGCGGAGGCGAGCTACGGCGTGCCCGCAGAGATCCGCGCGGAAGCGGAGAGCAGACTGTCAGCTGAACTGCGGGAGATTCTCAGCCGCTTCGAGACCGAGGCAGCCGGACGGATGGAAAGGATGCAGGCATGACAATCCTGATGTATGTCAGCAAAAAGAACTTCGACACGCAGAAAGCGGAGCGCTTCTTCAAGGAACGCCGGATTGCGGTGCAGATGGTGGATCTCAAGAAGCACAAGCTGGGGGAACGGGAGCTTCAGAATCTCGCAAAGGGCAAGCTGGACGGGCTGATCGACCGTGAGGACAGGAAGGTCAAGGAACATCCGGCCTGCTATTACGACCGCGAGAGCATGCTACTGCCCGCCGTGCTGGAGGCGCCATGGCTGCTGCGCAGCCCCATCGTCCGCAATGGCGGCAAGGTGACGGTCGGATATTGTCCCGACGTGTGGGAAACCTGGCTGAAGGAATGATGCGCCTTGCATGCCCGGCCGTTCATTCATGAGAACCGAAAAGCACGCTGTCACAAGGTGTGATGAGCGTGCTTTTTTGACGATGAAGCCGCAGAAAACACTGTTTTGCTTTTCTATACAGTTTCCATCAGAACACCCCGGATGAATCCTGTTCATCCGGGGCGCTGCTCAGGTTATGCTGTTTTCAGCACAACGGAAAGGTATTATTCGTCATCATCGTCGTCGGTCTTCTCGGCAGCGGCGATGATCTTGTCCGCCACATCCTTCGGCACTTCTTCATAGCGCTCGAAGCGGGTGGTGAAGGAACCGCGGGCCTGCGTCATGGAGCGCAGGTCGGTAGCGTACTTGGACATTTCGCCCTGAGGCGCTTCCGCTTCCACCAACTGCATGCCGTCATGCTGGCTCATGCCAATGATGCGGCCGCGGCGCTTGGTGATGTCGCCCATGATGTCGCCCATGTACTCATCCGGCACGGTGATTTCCACATGCAGGATCGGCTCAAGGAGAACGGGATTCGCGTCCATGCAGCCCTTCTTATAGGCGATGCGGGCAGCGGTCTTGAAGGCCATTTCAGAGGAGTCTACCGGATGGTAGCCGCCGTCAAACAGCTTCGCATGGAGATGAACCATGGGATAGCCAGCCAGCACACCGTGCACGATGTTCTCGCGGAGTCCTTTTTCGACAGAGGGGATGAAGTTGCGCGGTACGGCACCGCCGACCACGGCATCTTCAAACTCAAAGTCGACTTCCTTGTCGAGGATGGGGGAGAACTCAATCCATACGTCGGCGAACTGACCGTGACCGCCGGTCTGTTTCTTGTGACGGCCTTCCACGGAGACCTTCTTACGGATCGCCTCGCGGTAGGGAATCTTGGGGTCAGCCAGCACGCACTTCGCGCCGAACTTCGCCTCGAGCTTGTTCTTCACGACATCCAGGTGCATTTCGCCCAGACCGGAAAGCAAGGTCTCGTTGGTCTCGGTGTTCTTCTCAAGCTTCAGGGCGCAGTCTTCTTCAATCAGACGGTTCAGACCGCCGAAGACCTTGTCTTCCTCGCCCTGCTTCGCGGCATACACAGCCTTGCTCAGGCAGGCATCCGGGAACACCAGGTCGGGATACTTGATCGGATTGTTCGGGTCGCACAGGGTGTCGCCCGTGGAGGTATACTGCAGCTTGGCCAGGGCGCCCAGATCGCCGGAGTGCAGCAGCTGCTTCGGAATCTGCTTTTTGCCGCGCAGCACATAGATCGCGTTGGACTTTTCCAGCTTTTCTTTGTTGACGTTGTAGAGCGGAGTGGTGGCGGTCAGCTTGCCGGAGAAGATACGGAAGAGGCTCAGCTTGCCCACATAGGGGTCAGCGATGGTCTTGAAGACGAACGCGGAGAAGGGCTCGTCGTCATGGCTCGTGCGGGAAATCTCTTCGCCGTTCGCGGGGTTGATACCCTTGTGGGTGAGGCCCAGGTGAGCGGGGGAAGGCATGTACTTGGTGATGAGGTCGAGCAGGCGGGCGATACCGACGCCGGTGACGGCGGAGACGGCGCAGACGGGCACAATGCTGCCGTCCTTCATGCCCTTGTGGAAGCCGCTCAGGATTTCCTCATGGGTCAGCTCCTCGCCTTCGAGGTACTTCATCATCAGGTCGTCGTCAGCGGCGGCAGCCTGCTCGGTGAGGTACTCCAGGGCTTCCTGCACCTTGCCCTTCATATCTTCGGGCAGCGGCACTTCCTTGCTCTTGTCATAGGCGCCTTCATAGGCTTTCTGCTCCAGCACGTTCACGACGCCGCGGAACTTGGGCCCTTCGCCCAGGGGCAGCAGCACCGGCACAACACTGGAACCGCAGTGCTCATGGAGCGCGGTGAAAGTCTTGTCGAAGCTGGCATTGTCGCGGTCCATCTGGTTGACGATGAACATACGGCAGGTGTGCGCCTTGGTGGCGGCGGTGAAAGCCTTTTCAGCGCCAACGCTCAGGCCGGTCACAGCGCTGACCACAATGCCGACGGTCTCCACAACGCGCAGGGGGCCGGCGGTCTCACCGAGGAAGTCGAAATAGCCGGGCACGTCAATGACGTTGATGCTCTTGCCCTGCCAATCAACGGGAGCGATAGCAGCGGAGATAGAGATATGGCGCTTCATCTCTTCGGGCTCAAAGTCGGTGGTCGCGTTGCCGTCTTCCACCCTGCCCTGGCGATCCACAATATGCGCGGCGTAGAGCATAGCCTCGGTCAGCGTGGTTTTGCCCTCGCCGCCATGCCCCATGAGGGCGAT
>CAMNLM010000147.1 GCA_946543085.1 uncultured Clostridia bacterium
GTGGAGTTTTCCGGGCGCTCAGAATCCCCGGACCCCTTGTAAAGGCGCTCCTGCGGAGGGCTTTCCCCTGCGGCCCTTCCTTGCAGGGCGGAGAGATCAAAAAGCCAGCTGACGGATGAAGGCATCCGCAGAATCACATACAGCAAGAAACCATCACCAGCAAAGGAGCGGATCCCTATGTTGACCCAGGCACCCCGCGGAACACGTGACGTGCTGCCGACCGACAGCTATCGGTGGCAATACCTGGAGGCGAAGATGCGCAAGGCGGCGGCCGAGGCCGGCTACCGCGAGGTGCGCACGCCCGTATTCGAGCACACCGAGCTCTTCCTGCGCGGCATCGGCGATACCACCGATGTGGTGCAGAAGGAGATGTATACCTTCAAGGACAAGGGCGACCGTTCCATCACGCTGAAGCCCGAGGGCACGGCGGGCGCGGTGCGCGCGTTCCTGGAGAGCAATCTCTACGCGGACGCGCTGCCCTGCAAGATGTACTACCTGGCCGCTCCGGTCTTCCGCTATGAGGCGCCCCAGGCGGGCCGCCTGCGCGAGCACCACCAGTTCGGCCTGGAGTGCTTCGGCGCGAAGGACGCCACCGCCGACGCCGAGCTGATCCTCCTGGCCTACAACCTGCTCAGCGACCTCGGCGTGAAGAACCTCTCCGTGCACATCAATTCCATCGGCTGCCCGAATTGCCGCCCGCTCTATCACGCGAAGCTGAAGGAGTTCCTGGCCGGCCACGTGAACGACCTGTGCGCGGACTGCCGCAGCCGCTTCGAGCGCAACCCCCTGCGCGTGCTGGACTGCAAGGTGCCGCACGACAAGGAGATCGTTCGCAACGCGCCCTCCATGCTGGATATGCTCTGCCCCGAGTGCGCGGATCACTTCGCGAAGCTCCAGCAGTGCCTCACGGCCGCGGGCGTTCCCTTTGAAATCGACAGCCACATCGTGCGCGGCCTCGACTATTACACCAAGACCGTGTTCGAGCTGATCACCGCCACCAAAGACGGCAACCTGACCGTCTGCGGCGGCGGACGCTACGACAATCTGGTCGCCGAGCTCGGCGGCCCCGAGCTGCCCGCCGTGGGCTTCGGCATGGGCCTCGAGCGCGTGCTGATGCTGCTGGACGGCGAGGGCATCGAGCTGCCCAAGCCCCGCCTCTACGACGTGTTCGTCACCTACATGGGCGACCACGCCATCGAAGCCTTCTCCCTGGTGCAGCGCCTGCGCGCGGCCGGCCTCAAGGCGGACATGGATCACTGCGGACGCAGCCTCAAGGCGCAGTTCAAGTACGCCAACAAGGTCAGCGCCGCGGTCACCGCGACCATCGGCGACGAGGAAGCGGCTCAGCAGGCCGTGAAGCTCAAGCACATGGAGACCCGCGAGGAGAAGACGGTGGGGTACGCCGACGCGGCGGAGGCCGTGCGCGGGATGATCGGGGAATAAGTTTTTTTCCGCCCCCTCCCCTCCCCGCGGCTTCCCGCATCGTCCCCGGTCGCTGATATCTGAAACAATCCTGCCACTCACAGATCACCATCCAAGGAAAGGAAGTACATCCGCCATGCAAAACCGTACCCATACCTGCGGCGAACTCCGTCTGGCCGACGCGGGCAAGACCGTCCGCCTCTGCGGCTGGATGGAGAACGTGCGCGAAGTCAGCGGCTCGCTGGCCTTCGTCATCCTCCGCGACTTCTACGGCTCCACCCAGCTCGTCATTGAGACCGAGGACATGATGGCCGCCGTGAAGGACCTGAACAAGGAATCCACCATCGCAGTCGACGGCGTCGTGCGCGAGCGCGCCAGCAAGAACCCGAAGATCCCCACCGGCGACATCGAGGTGGTGCCCACCGCCATCGAGGTGCTGGGCCGCTGCCGCTACAACGCCCTGCCCTTCCAGGTGAACCGCAGCCGCGAGGCCGACGAGTCCCTGCGCCTGAAGTACCGCTACCTCGACCTGCGCAACCCCGACGTGAAGAAGAACATCGTGCTGCGCTGCAACGTGGTGGCCGCCCTGCGCCAGGCCATGCAGGCCCATGACTTCCTGGAGATCACCACCCCCATCCTGACCGCCTCCTCCCCCGAGGGCGCGCGCGACTACCTGGTGCCCGCCCGCAAGCATCCTGGCAAGTTCTATGCCCTGCCCCAGGCCCCGCAGCAGTTCAAGCAGCTGCTGATGACCTCCGGCTTCGACCGCTATTTCCAGATCGCCCCCTGCTTCCGCGACGAGGACGCCCGCGGCGACCGCAGCCCCGGCGAGTTCTATCAGCTGGATATGGAGATGGCCTTCGCCAGCCAGGAGGACGTGTTCGCCGTTCTCGAGGACGTGCTGCCCCCGATCTTTGCCAAGTACGGCACCTATGACATCGCCTCCACCGCGCCCTTCCGCCGCATCAAATATCTGGATGCGCTGGAGACCTACGGCAGCGACAAGCCCGACCTGCGCATCGACCTGACCGCGAAGGACGTGACGGCCCTGCTCTCCGACTGCGGCTTTGAGCCCTTTGCTGAGGGCGAAGTGAAGGCCATCCCCGTGAGCAACTGCGGCCTGACCCGCAAGCAGATCGAAAAGCTCCTCTCGGACTGCGAGGTGACCGCGGGCGTCAAGAGCTACTGGTTCAAGACCGACGAGACCGGCGCCATCGCCGGCGGCGTCGCCAAATTCGTCCAGGAGAAGAAGGAGGAGCTGACCGAGGCCCTGTCCCTGACCCCCAACACCCTGGTCATCCTCTGCAGCGGCAAGAAGGCCCTGGCCCAGAAGGCCGCCGGCGTCGCCATCAAGACCTTCGGCGCGGCCGTGCCCGGCCATATGGACAAGGAGCGCTATGAGTTCTGCTGGATCGTCGACTTCCCGATGTATGAGATCGGCGAGGAGAGCGGCGAGCTGGAGTTCTGCCACAATCCCTTCTCCATGCCCAACGGCGGCCTGGAGATCCTGCAGAAAGCCGCGGCGGGCGAGGTCGATCCCCTGACCATCAACGCCTTCCAATACGACCTGGTGTGCAACGGCGTGGAGCTCTCCTCCGGCGCGGTGCGGAACCACGACCCGGAGATCATGATCGAGGCCTTCCAGCTCGTGCGCCTGGGCGAGGAGGACGTGAAGGCCAAGTTCCCGGCCATGTACAACGCCTTCTGCTACGGCGCGCCGCCGCACGCGGGCATCGCTCCCGGCGTCGACCGCATGGTGATGCTGCTCGCCGGCGAGGATTCCATCCGCGAGGTGATCCCGTTCCCGATGAACAAGAACGCCCAGGACGTGATGATGGGTGCTCCCAGCGTCGTGGATCAGAAGCAGCTGGACGAGCTGCACATCGCCCTTGTCAAGGACGAGGAAGAGTAAGTTTCCCCGCGCCCCTCTTCGGAGGGGCGTTTTTCTTGCCCCTCCGGCTTGCTTTCTTTAGGGCAGACCTGTCCGCCGCAGGAGGATCTCGCCGCCCGCGGGCGCTTCCATCTGATTTAATGAGCGGAAACCATGCCCTCCACAGAAGCGCCTTTTGAGGGGTGATTGAATGAGCTCAAGCCAAGCCCTCCGCAGGAGCGCCTTTCAAGGGGTTCCAGGGGACGCTTTCCCGCGGA
>CAMNLM010000148.1 GCA_946543085.1 uncultured Clostridia bacterium
CTTGAAGGGCTGCATGGCCACGTTGATGGAGGTGTCCAGGAAGATCAGGGAGAAGAGGCCGAACCACATCGCGCCGTTCAGGCCCAGCAGCAGGCGGCTGCTGAAATTCAGGCTTCCGGCATTGGGCAGGAAGATCATCACGAGCACGGCCACGATGGCGCCGACGAGCAGATACGGCTTGCGGCGGCCCATCCGGCACCAGGTGCGGTCGGAATATTTGCCGATGAGGGGCTGGACGATCATGCCCATGAGCGGGGGAAGGATCCAGAAGAAACTGAGCTGGTGCGGATCCGCACCGAGCGTCGCGAAGATGCGGCTGATGTTGGCGCTCTGCAGGGCATAGGCGATCTGCACTCCGAAAAATCCGAAGCTGAGGTTCCACATGTCCCAGAAAGAAAGCGATGATTTTGCGGCCATGGTTAGTGTTATTTCGGGGCTAAGATAAAGCGCTTTTCTTTTCCGTTGTCCGCGCGTACGATGGATTACGATGAAAATCCGGATGAATTTTGTGTTTTTGGTGACGAATTTTTAACTTTGGAGAACAGAATTGCTCCTTTATGGATAAAGTTCGTACACGCACTTCCGTCTGGATGGTCCTCGCTTTTGCCGTGCTCCATGCTTTGACCTGCATCGCCTGCCGGTCGTTGAATGTCGAGGACACGCAGGCGCTGACCCTGCTGACCCTGGCCATGGTGTTCATCCTCTGCACGCAGGGCGGTTTCAGAATCTATTTCACGCTGGTCGCGCTGGTCCTCGTCAATGTGATGGCCTATCTGATCGGTAATGCGCTCCCGCCCCTGCTGGATCCGTTGTTCGGGGAGACGATGTGGACGCACGCCGTATCGACCCTGGTGACCACCCTCGTGCTGGGCGGGCTGCTCGTGGCTGCCCTCAGCATCTTGTCCGACTATCCGTCCTTCAGCAAAGCGAAAGAGATGGATTCCCCCAGGACCTACCGGGTCCGCTGGGTGGTCCGGCTGGGCAACCGGATCGTTCCGGTGATGACGGACCAGATTGCCTGTTTCTTTTCGGAAGACAAAAGCAACTACCTGATGACCTTGGACGGACAGCGGTACATCGTGGATGCCACGATGGAAACCATCTCCGGGGAACTGGATCCGGAGCGTTTCTTCCGCATCAACCGCAGCTGCATTCTCGCACTCGGCTCCATCGACAGCGCCGTTGTGAACGATGGCCGCTACACCGTCGAGGTGCACCCCTCGCCCGGCGACGTGTCGCTGACCGTCACCCGTTCCCGCGAAGATGAATTTCTTCGCTGGCTGGAGAAGAGCTAGAGCTTGTAGTAGGAGCCCAGAATCGCAGCGAACCAGCTCGGCGGCAGGATCTTCTTGAGCGTCACCGACAGGCGCTGCTCCAGCGTGGAGATGATGTAGTGGTAGCGCGGACGCTTCTTGCGCACGATCTTCGCGATCTTGTCCGCCAGGTACTCCGGCTTGAGACCGGTCGTCTCGTCCTTCTCGATGCTCGCCAGCGACTTGGCGTAGGTCTGATAGACTTCGTAAGCTTCGGGGTTCGCGACGCTCTTGCGCTGCGCCGTGAAAGCGGTGGCGAAGTCGCCCGGCTCGATCACGACCACCTGGATGCCGAAGGCCTTCGTCTCCAGGCGCAGGGCCTCGCAATAGCCCTCGATGGCGAATTTGGAAGCGGAATAGAGCCCCTGGAACGGGAGACCCATCAGGCCGCCGATGGAGCTGAAACACAGGATCTTGCCTCCGCCCTGCCGCCGCATCACCGGCAGCACGTGGTGCAGGAAGCGCACCATCCCCATCCAGTTCACGTCCATCTGGCGCTCCGCATCCTCCAGGGAGCAGAACTCCAGCGGCCCGCCGATGCCCATCCCCGCATTGTTGATGAACACGTCAATGCGCCCTTCGGCGTCCACCACCTGCTTCACGGCCGCTTCACAGTCCTCCTCCCGCTGGGCGTCCGCCTTGATGTAGGTGACGCCGGGCAGGAAATCCTGGGCCTTGCGGTGGGTGCCATAGACCTTGTGGCCGTCTGCGGACAGACGCTCGGCCATCGCGCGGCCGAAGCCGGAGGTGATGCCGGTGATGAGGATGACCATTACTGGATGATTTCGAGTTCGCGGAAGATCTTGGTGAGTTTCTCCACGGCCTCGTCCACCTGCGCGATGCTGTGGGTGGCCATGAGGGCGAAACGGATGAGCACATCCTTCTCCGGCACGGCCGGGGCGATGACCGGGGTGATGAACACGCCGACCTCGTAGGCCTTGCGCACGACGGTCATGGCCTTGACGGTGTCGCGCACGAAGAGCGGGATGATCGGGGACTGGGTGTGGCCCGTGTCGAAGCCGTTGGCCGCAAAGGCCTCCTGCGCGTGACGCGTGACCTTCCAGAGGTTCTCGCGGCGCTCCGGTTCGTGGATCATGATGTCCAGCGCGGTGCTGGCGGCGGCCACGGCGGCCGGGGTCATGGAGGCGCTGAAGATCAGCGAACGGGAGTTGTGCTTGAGGTAGTCGATCACGTCGTTGTCGCCGGCGATGAAGCCGCCCAGCGAACCGAAGCTCTTGGAGAAGGTGCCCATGATGAGGTCGGTGTCCTTGGTCAGCCCGAAGTGGCTGGCGGTGCCGGAACCGTTCTTGCCGATGACGCCGAGTCCGTGGGCGTCGTCCACCATCACGGCGGCGTTGTATTTCTTGCAGAGCTTGACGATGTCGGGCAGCGGGGCGATGTCGCCTTCCATGGAATAGACGCCGTCCACGACGATGAGTTTCGGGGCATTGCGCGGGGTGAGCCAGAGTTTCTTCTCCAGGTCGCCCATGTCGTTGTGGCGGAACTTGCGCACCTCGCTGAAACTCAGGCGGCTGCCGTCGATGATGCAGGCGTGGTCCAGGGCGTCCAGGAAGATGAATCCGCCGCGGAAACCCAGGGCGCTGATGACGCCGAGGTTGACCTGGAAACCGGTGCTGTAGGTCACGGCGGCCTGCTTGCCCACGAACTTGGCGAGCTTGGCCTCCAGCTCCTCGTGGATGTCGAGGGTGCCGTTGAGGAAACGGCTGCCGGAGCAGCTGGTGCCGTATTTTTCTATGGCTTTGATCGCGGCTTCCTTGAGCCGGGGATCGTCGGAGAGTCCGAGGTAGGAGTTGGAGCCGAACATCAGGACCTGGGTGCCGTCAGCCATGGTGACAAGCGGGTCCTGACCGGAGGAAATGGGACGGTAGTACGGATAGATCCCGGCTGCCCTTGCCTCAACTGCGCGCGTATCCTTGGCGCAGAGCTCGTTCAAAATCTTTTTCATTCGGTACGGTTTAATCAATAGTACAACGTGCAAAGATACACATTTTCCACAAAATGCAACATCATTCCCATGGCCGGGCGGCGGAGCCCCGCAGGCGCGCGGACGGAAATGATTTTCCGGACAGGTTTGCCGGAAAACCAATTTCCGCTCCGCCTCTCC
>CAMNLM010000149.1 GCA_946543085.1 uncultured Clostridia bacterium
ACCTTCAGCGCGCAACCTGCGTGGTCTTCGGCGAGCTGGACTGGAGCCCCGCCGTGCACTCCCAGGCGGAGGACCGCGCCCATCGCATCGGTCAGGAGGACTCCCTGCTCTGCTACTACCTGGTGTCCCCGGGCGGGTCGGACGCGGAGATGCAGGAGGCCCTGGGCCTCAAGGTCAGCCAGTTTGTCGGCCTGATGGGGGACACCCCGCGTACGCCCCAGCAGGAGGAGGAGGACGCGAACTACGCGCGCCGCCACGTCGAGCACCTGGCCCAGCGCATGGCGGCCGGGGGGAGGACGTGGGCCGGCGCGTGACGTCCGCCGCGTTCGCTTGACGGTTTCCATCCGCGGGGATATAATAGAGACAGCAAAAGATGAAGGAAGGAGGCGGAGCCATGTTTCGCATCCATGGGGAAAATGTCGCCCTGGTGACGGACTCTTCCTGTGACCTTGACGACGAGATGCTGGCCAAATATGATATTCGCGTCGTCTGTCTTCGCCTGTCCACCTCGCAGGGGGAATTCCGTGACCGTCTCGAGATCAGCCAGGATGAGCTCTACGAAGTCCTGAAGACCGAGCTGCCCAAGACGTCGCTGCCGCTGCCGGAGGATGTCTCCGACCTGTATCGCCAGCTGCGCAGCGAGGGCTGCGACCGCATTCTGCATATCAGCATTTCGTCCGGCCTCAGCGGCACCTTCAATATGGTGCGGATGATTGCGGACGACTTTGCGCCGATGCCCATCCATGTGGTGGACAGCAAGACCCTCTCCTGCGGCCTCGGGCTGCTCGTGCTGACGGCGGCGGAAGCGCTTCAGGCCGGCCAAACGGTGGAGGAGGTCGTCGACCTGGTGGAGCGCACCCGCACCACGCAGCTCGGCACCTTCGTCATCCGGACGCTGGAGTATCTGCGCAAGGGCGGCCGCATCGGCCTTGTCGAGGGCGTGGTCGGCAGCCTGCTGCAGATCAAGCCCGTGATCTTCGTCAACGACGACGGTGTCTACCAGACCCTGGCGAAGGGCCGCGGCTTCTCCAAGGCGCTCGGCGCCATGTCCGAGGAATTCTTCCGCCGCTACGCCGGGAAACCCGTGCGCCTCGCGATCGTGCACGGCAACGCCCGCGAGGAGGCGCTGAAGCTGCGTGACCAGTTTATGGAGCATCTGCACGCGGTCTCGTGCATGGTGTGCCCGGTGAGCCCGTGCCTGGCGATCCATACCGGTCCGGGCCTACTCGGCGCGATCGTGCAGGAGATTCTCTGATCCACAGCCGAAGCCGGACAAGCAGGGCCGCGGCGGGCCTCCGATCCGCGCTTCTCCCAAGAACACAAAAAAACAAAAGCCTGCGTCTTCGGCGCGAATGCTTCGCGCGCTGGCAGGCTTTTTCTGTTTGCTGTTTTCCTCATGAGGACGTCCGCCCGGCTTGCCGATGGCTCGCGCTTCAGGAGTGGCCGGGCGTTCATCACAGGGGAGAGCGCTGCGGTCAGATGTTCTCGAAGAACGCTTCGCCTTCAGCGTCGCGCAGCACGCCGTCCTCAAAGTGCAGCGGCACGGGCTTGGCGATCATGTATTTCAGAATCTCATCCATGCGCACGCTCTCCTGGAAGGTGACCAGGGAGAAGCTGACGCCGTGCTTGTGCGCGCGGCCCGTGCGCCCGATGCGGTGCAGGTAATACTCGTTCTCGTTCGGCAGGTCAAAGTTGATGACGGCTTCCACATCGTCCACGTCGATGCCGCGGGCCGCCACGTCTGTGGAGACCAGCACCGGGAAGCGGCCCTTCTTGAAGTCGCTCATCACGATGTTGCGCTTGCTCTGCGGGATGTCCCCGTGCAGGGCCTGGGCGTTGTAGCCCTCCTTCTGCAGGCGGCTGGTGAGACGGTCGGTCATGAACTTCGTGTTGCAGAAGACCATCACGCGGCCGTAGACGTCGGAGTCGAGCAGGTACAGCAGGTCGTCCACCTTGCGGTCATGCTCGGTCGCGATGACGTACTGGGTGATCTGCGGACGGTCCTCCTTGGTCGCCTCCACGGTGATCTCGACCGGATCGTGCTGGTATTTCCAGGCGATGGTCAGCACGTCCTGGTTGGTGGTGGCTGAGAAGAGCACAAGCTGGCGCTCGCTGGGCGTGGACTCGATGATCCTGGTCACGTCCTTCACGAAGCCCATGTTCAGCATCTCGTCCGCCTCGTCCAGCACCATGGTGTGCACGGCGTCCAGGCGGATGTTGCCGCGCGTCATATGGTCGAGCAGGCGGCCGGGCGTGGCGATGATGATCTGCGGCTTTCTCTTCAGCGCGTTAATCTGTTTGGCGAAGGGCTGGCCGCCGTAGATGACGGCGATGCGGCAGCCGGGAATGAACTTCGCCAGCTTGGTCAGCTCCTCGCCGATCTGAACCGCGAGCTCACGCGTCGGCGCGAGCACGACCTCCTGGATGCGGCTGTCCTTCAGCTGGATGTACTCGAGCATGGGAATGCCGAAGGCGCAGGTTTTGCCGGTGCCGGTCGGGGCGATGGCGTTGATGTCCACGCCGCGCATCATCAGGGGGATGGTCTTTTTTTGCACGGTGCTGGGCTCGGTGAAGCCCATGTCCTTCACTGCGCGCATGATCTCTTCGGAGAGATCCATTTCCTCAAAGCTCTGTGGGAAATTCTCTTGGGTTTCCGACAAAATGATGCCCCTTTCGTTTACGCTTGCTGGGTATAGGCGCGGATGGCCCGGGAGAGCTGATCCGGGCAGGAGGTGTTTCCCCGGCAGGGGATGCCCGCGAGCAGATCCGCAACCTCCTCGGCGCTGCGGCCGATCACCATGCGGCCGAGGCCCTCGGTGTTGCCGCGGCAGCCATCGATGATCTTGCAGTAGGTGATGACGCCGTTCTCGTCGATGTCGAGATCGATGCCGGTGGAGCAGGTGCCGTGCGTCCGGTAATGAAACATAGGGAGTCCTCCTTCTGGGCTCCGGAGGCGGGGGGTGGGGAAAAAACTGCCTCCAAAGCCGGCAACCTGACAAAAGGCACTCTCCCCGCATAGGAGAGAGTGCCTTCCGCGTGGTTACACGTATGTCACTTGTGAATTACTCGATGACCTTCGCGACGACGCCGGAACCGACCGTGCGGCCACCCTCGCGGATAGCGAAGCGCAGGCCCTGCTCCATGGCGATGGGCGTGATCAGGGTGATTTCCATGTCGATGTTGTCGCCGGGCATCACCATTTCAACGCCCTCGGGCAGCTTGATGGTGCCGGTCACGTCCGTCGTGCGGAAGTAGAACTGCGGACGATAGCCGTTGAAGAAAGGCGTATGACGGCCGCCCTCTTCCTTGGTCAGCACGTACACCTGGCCGATGCAGTGGGTGTGCGGATGGATCGTGCCGGGCTTCGCAAGCACCTGGCCGCGCTCCACCTCATTGCGCTGGATGCCGCGCAGCAGCGCGCCGA
>CAMNLM010000150.1 GCA_946543085.1 uncultured Clostridia bacterium
TGGGCCAGCGGATGCTCTCCGCGGCGGTCGGCGCACCGGTCTCCGTGATGGAGACGGCGGGCGAGGGCGGTCCCTACGGCATGGCGCTGCTCGCGGGCTATATGCTCTGGAAGCAGGACGGCCAGACCCTGGAGAGCTACCTGAACGACGTGGTCTTCGCCGGCGCGAAATCCTCGACCCTCATGGCCGACGAGGCCGACATCGCAGGCTTCGCCGCCTTCCTGGAACAGTACCGCAAGGCCCTCCCGGTCGAAAAGGCCGCGATAGAAACAATGGGCTGAAACCCCTCCGCAGGAGTTTCTTTCAAGGGCTCACTCAAAGTCTCTCCTCCCCGCTTGCGGGGAAGGGCGGGGGTGGGGCCACAGCCCGCCTTCCGCGACTGTTCGACCGCAATCACACATCTTCCTCCAAATCTTCTCACGAGGTGAATCACATTGATGCTGGAAGCACTCAGACACCAGGTCTGCCAGGCCAACCTTCTCCTCCCCAAACACAACCTCGTCACCTTCACCTGGGGCAACGTCAGCGGCATCGACCGCGACAGCGGCCTCATCGTCATCAAGCCCAGCGGCGTCGACTACGACGGCATGACCCCCGAGGACATGGTGGTCGTCGACCTCGACTGCAAGGTGGTCGAGGGCAAGTGGAAGCCCAGCAGCGACACCCCCACCCACGTCGAGCTCTACAAGGCCTTCCCGGACTGCGGCGGCATCGTGCACACCCACAGCCGGTGGGCCACCAGCTTCGCCCAGGCGCGGCTGGATATCCCCGCCCTCGGCACGACGCAGGCCGACTACTTCTACGGCGCGATCCCCTGCACCCGCCAGCTGACCGACGCGGAGATCCGGGGCTGGTACGAGAAGGAGACCGGCACGGTCATCATCGAGACCTTCCGCGAACGCGGCATCGACCCCGCCGCCGTGCCCGGCGTGCTGGTCTGCAGCCACGGCCCCTTCGCCTGGGGCTCCGATCCCATGAACGCGGTGCACAACGCCGTCGTGATGGAGGAGTGCGCCTTCATGGCCTATCACGCCATGACGCTGAACCCCTCCCTCGGCTCCATGCAGCAGACCCTGCTGGACAAGCACTATCTCCGCAAGCACGGCGCCAACGCCTACTACGGGCAGAACTGACGCGGCGGCCGCGGAGACACCGCGCCGTCTTTTCCCCTCTGCCTGGAGAATTTCCGGACGCTTTCCCTTCAGCGCAAAAAAGCACAGAGCCGCCGCGGTAAATTGCCTGCGGGGCCCTGTGCTTTTTCCTTTTCACTTGTCTGATCCCAGCGCTTCCTCCAGGACGCGCAGGTTTTCCAGCATGACGTCCTCGTAATAGGTCAGCGGAATGTCCTTCTCCGGGCCGGTGACGCAGGGATCCAGCACCCACACGCCCGCGCCGGTCTCGGCGGCGACCGTTTTCGCCGCGAGGTCGGTATACTGCGGCTCGGTGAAGAGCGGCGGATTTCCCAGACCTCGCACGGTCTCCACCAGCTCCGCGATCTCGCGGGGGCTCAGGGCGTCGCCGGGCTCGCGGGCGATCACCGCCGCCACGCGCAGGCCGTAGGCCTCGGCGAAATAGGGAAAGGCCTCGTGAAAGGTGATGATCTCCGCCCCGCTGAAGGGAGCGAGGCCCTCGCGCAGCTCTGCGTCCAGTTTCTCCAGACGCGCGTCATACGCGGCCCGGTTCGCCTCGATGGCCTCCGCGTGCCCGGGCAGCGCCTCCGCCAGGCCCGCGGCGAGGTTGCGGATCATGATCCGCACGTTGGCGGGCGAGAGCCAGATGTGCGGGTTGTAAGCGGTCTCGCCGGTTTCGGAGGGGAGCAGCGGAACATCCGCGGACGCGTCCACCACGCGCAGCTCCGGCAGCGCCTCGAACACGTGGCTCAGGTAGCTCTCCATGTCCGCACCGTTGATGAGGAAGACATCGGCCTCGGCCAGCGCGCGCATGTCGCCCGCGCTCAGCTGATAATCGTGCAGGCAGCCGGTCTGCGGCGCGGCCACGCAGCGGGCCTCGACGCCGTCGATGCCGTCCACCAGGTTCAGCGCCAGCAGATGAATCGGATAAAAGGAGGACGCGACGACCTCCGCCGAGCCGGCCAGCGGCAGGGCCAGGAGGAGCAGCGCCAGGAGAATCAGGGAGACGATACGGGTCATAAAACCGGGTTCCTTTCGTGGGTGATGGCATCCATGCGGACGCACTGATTGTAGGCGATTCCCGCGAAATGTCAAGAGGCGCGCCGGCTGGCGTGCAGATTGTAGAGCACGAGGGCGATGAGAATCAGCAGATAGCCGATGGCCTTGGAGACGCTCATGCTCTCCCCGGCGATCAGGATGCCCATCACGCTCGCGGTCACGGGGTTCAGCACGGTGAGCACAGCGGCCTCCTCCGCGGGGAGATATTTCTGGCCGAGGGGCTGGAAGGCGAAGCCGAAGCAGCTGCACAGCAGCACCAGGAGCATCATCATCAGCCACTGATGGCCCGTCTGCGGCAGGGAGAAGCCGCCCATGCACAGGGACGCGGCGAGGCTCAGCGCGCCCATGGTGCCCAGCTGGATGATGCCGATGGCCACGGGGTCGCCGTCCCGGCTGACGCGCTCCGTCGCGAGGATGCAGAAGGCGTAGGTCACCGCGGCGAGGACGACCAGCAGGATGCCCAGCGCGGCGTTGGGGCTGTGGCCCTGCGTCCGCGAGAGGAAGCCCACGCCGATGACGGCGAGGGCCGCGCAGACCATGGTTTTCCGGTTGGGCCAGGCGCGCGCGGTGATCGCCGTGAAGATGGGCACCAGCACGATGGCCATGTTCTCGATCAGCGCGCTGACGCCGGTATCCACCAGGCGCAGGCCGTACATCTCAAAGGCCATGCAGACGGTATAGAGCACGCCCAGGATGATTCCGCCGCGCAGGCTGGCCCGGCTGCAGCGCAGCAGCTTTCTGTGAAAGAGAGCGCCGAGCACCAGAAAGGCGCACACAAAGCGCACCGCCAGGATTCCCATCGGGGTGAGGTCCCGGAGGAGGGTTTTGGAGAAGAGGAATGAGGTTCCCCGCGCCATGAAGACGGCTGCAAGCAGCAGCCTGGCATTGGTTTTGTTCATAATAGATAACGATCAGCTGTTCCTTTGGCAAACGTGCAGCATGTTTGAGAGGAGTGGGTTGCCCCACCCCCGGCCCCTCCCCGCAGGCGGGGAGGGGAGATTCAGGTTGAGCCGGGGGACGCTTTCTGCCGAAAGCGTCCCCCGGACCCCCTTGAAAG
>CAMNLM010000151.1 GCA_946543085.1 uncultured Clostridia bacterium
TGGCCGGAATCACGTTCATCAGCACGGAGGAGGGATAGGCCGCCGTGCCGCCCGGGACGTAGACGCCCACGCGCCGCAGCGGCGTGATGCGCTGGCCCAGGGCGATTTCCGGCTGGAAATCCACCCAGGTATTCTGCTTCTGCTTCTCGTGGAAGGCGCGGATGCGGCGGGCCGCCTCGCGCATGGCCTCCAGCCAGGCGGGGGAGGCCGCGCGGTAGGCCGCCTCGATCTCCTCACGGGTCACCTCGAGGGTCTCCGCGGTCAGCTTCACATGGTCGAAGCGTTCGGTGTAATCGATCAGGGCGGCGTCGCCCTCCTCGCGGACGCGGGCGATGATGGCCTTGACACGCGCGGTCAGGTCGTCCTGGTTGAGCTGGCTGCGGTTCATGACCCGCGCGCGGAGGGCCTTTGTATCGTTGGATGAAAGGATCGGTACCATGGCGGAAACCTCCTTGCTGCTTGCTTATGTCTGCGCGGCGAGGCTGACCTGCCTCTCCAGGCCGTCGATCAGCTCGCGAATCCTGTCGCGCTTGGTTTTCAGGCTGACGCGGTTGCACACGAGGCGGGCGGAGACGTCGCAGACATCCTCCAGCACGGTCAGGCCGTTGGCCCGCAGCGTGGAACCGCTCTCCACGATGTCGAGGATGACGTCGCTCAGACCGATGACCGGCCCCAGCTCCACCGAGCCGTGCAGCTCGATGATCTCGATGGCGCGTCCCTTCGCCGCGTAATAGCTGCGCGCGATGTTCGGATATTTCGTCGCGACGCGAAAGGTCGCGTGGCCGACGGTCGCGTTCACCTGCCCGGGATAGCCGGCGATGCAGAGCCTGCACCGGCCAAAGCCGAGATCCAGCACCTCGTACAGCGGACGCCCGGCCTCCATCAGCGTGTCCTTGCCGACGACGCCGAGGTCGGCCACTCCGTGGTCGACGTAGGTCGGCACGTCGCTGGGTTTTACGAGGATAAAGCGCACGGCCCCCGCCTTGTCCTCCAGTACCAGACGGCGTCCGGGATTGCGGGCGTCCGTGCAGTCGACGCCCATGCGTTCCAGGAGATCGAAGGTCTGCTCGGCGAGACGCCCCTTGCTCAGCGCGAAGGTCACGGTCGGCTTCTCCATTTCACGCATGCTCCTTCGCCTCCTTCAGCTCGGCGGCACCGTCCCTGCCGACGTAGATGCCGGCCTCCGCCTGACCCGCGGCGACGCGGGCGGCAGCCTCTTCCCTGCCCGTCCCGTAGGCGAGGACGGCGCTCACCCCCTGCGCGCGCAGGGCGGCGGCGCAGGCCACGGCTTCCGCATAGCAGCCGGGTTCAAAGGCAATCAGCCGCTGCGGCACGGGCGGCACAAACGACGCGCCCTGGCGCTCCAGCGCAATCATCAGCAGCTTCAGCCGCAGAGCAAAGCCCACAGCCGGCATGGACCGCCCGTAGAGCGCGGGGAGACGGTCATAGCGTCCGCCGGAGACGATCGGCTGGCCGACTTCGCTGGTCTGGATGGTGAAGATGGAACCGGTGTAATAGCCCGCCGTGTGCACCATGCCGAGATCCACCGCGATGTCCTCGCAGCCGTTTTCGCGCAGGGCGGCGATGACCCCGCGCAGATTGCTCAGCGCTTCGCGGCAGGCCGGAGCGCTGGTCAGCTTCTCGGCTTCATACAGCACCTCCACGCCGCCATAGAGGCGGGGAAGACGCATCAGACGCCGCGTGACGCTCTCGCTGACGGCCAGCTCGCGCAGATAGATCTGAATGCCGAGGGTGTTCTTCTCCTCGGTGAGACGGCGCATCACGGCGGTCTGCTCCTCGTCCAGGCCCGCCTCGCGCATGAAGCCCGTGAAGAAACCGGCCTGGCCGAGCTCCACCTGGAAGTTCTTCAGCCCGGCCCTGCGCAGCGCCTCCACGGCGAGAGAGATCACTTCCGCGTCGGATTCGGGGGCGCTTTCCCCCATCAGCTCCACACCGGCCTGGGCCTGCTCGCAGAGCATCGAGAGGGCGTCCTGCTCGTATTCCGTGGCGGACTGCAGATAGCACAGGCGCAGCGGAAGCGGCTCGTTCGCCAGCGCGCCGGTGGCCAGACGCACGGCGGGAATGGTGGAGTCCGGCCGCACCGCGAGAATGCGCCCCGCGCGGTCAAAGGTCTTCCAGACGTGCTCCGGGCGATAGCCGTAGGTATCGTCGTCGAGGGCGTCATAGTATTCCAGGATGGGCGTCTCGATCTCCGCGTAGCCGTGCAGGGAGAACAGCTCCCGCAGCATGGCCTCCATCTCGCGCTTGGCGCGGCATTCGCCGGGCAGCGTATCCTGCATACCGCCGGGAATCTGCAGGCGTTGGGTCTTCATGATCTCACCGCTTTCACATGATAAAGTGGTAACGTGATGAATTATATAATGCTTTCATGAACTTGTCAAGGGGAGAAGAGCGCACCCGCCGCGGCAAAAAGGCCGGAGCAGCGACGCTGTATCCATCTTACAGGCAATGAAGGGAAAGATCAAGTGCAATGACATTTTCATCGGGCGCTTTGCTTGCATTTGCCCTTTCTTTGTAGTATACTAAGCGAGGATTCCACCGGGCGAAGGGATTCGCGGGTGCGGTCCGGACGCGGATGGGACCGGTGAAGAAGTGGGCGGCACGCCTTGAAGCCGATCCGTTCACGCGGCACTCTCTTTTCGGAGGCCCTTGCGCCACAAGACTTTCCGGATGCCCCTGGGCGAAAACGGGGCTAAGTTCTCTCCAAGAGTTCTCTCCTTTTTCCGGGAGACGATTTTTGAGGGAAACATACATGGAGCGGTATCGAAGCGGTCATAACGGCCCTGACTCGAAATCGTCCCGGCAATTTGGAACACCCCCTGGCGGAAATCCTTATTTTTCAAGGCTTCCCGGGTCTTGAAAAGGTTAGAACCTCTTGCTTTCTCTCCTGGTTTTCTCTCCAATTTACAGGGTGAAAATCAGGGTGGAAATAACCTTGGAGCGGTATCGAAGTGGTCACAACGGCCCTGACTCGAAATC
>CAMNLM010000152.1 GCA_946543085.1 uncultured Clostridia bacterium
TGCGCGTGTTCGTCAAGCTGCTGTCCATCCCGAAGTACATCCTGCTGCCCTGCGTGTTCGTGCTGTGCACGATCGGCGCTTACGCCCTGAAGAACAACATGAGCCAGGTGTTCGCCTGCCTGATCTTCGGCGCGCTGGGCTTTGCCTTCAAGAAACTCGAGATCCCCTCGACGCCGTTCATCCTCGGCTTCATCCTAGGCCCGCTGGCTGAGGTCAACTACCGCCGCGGCATGATCCGCACCAAGGGCAGCTTTGCTCCCTTCCTGACCAGCCCCATCTCCGCCATCTTCCTGGCCATCGCCATCGCGGTGCTGGTGCTCTACGCGACGAAGCCCCTGCGCCAGAAGCGCAAGGCCGCCAAAGCCGCGAAGTAATCCGCGCGCATGCCTCCCGCGGCCCGGACGTCGGGCGGCGGGAGGGGCATAGGCGCGGAGCGCAGCCGCCTTTCACCCGGCGCAGGAAAGCCCTTTTGCACCCCGCGGCTTATCCCATTCCGAGGAGGTGAACGCCATGACCGAAAACAGACTCGAGGTGCAGCAAAGCCAGAGCCAAAAGCTCTCCCAGAGCCTGCAGACGGTCATTCACCTTCTCTCCCTCGACCTGGACGGCCTGAGCGACTTCATGCAGAACGCCATCCAGGAAAACCCCGCGCTGGAGTACGTGCCCCCGCAGAAATCCGCGCAGGACTACGCGATGCAGGTCAAGACCCGCTACCGCAGCCCGCGCGGCGAATTCAGCGCGGCGGACATGGCCGACGAGGCCGACACCACCATGGAGGACCTGGAGCAGCAGCTCCGGCTGAGCGGCCTGGACGGGCCGACCGGCAGGGCGGCGAACATCATGCTCCACCTTCTCTCGCCCCGCGGCTACTTCACCCAGGACCTGGACAGCTTCGCCGCGGAGGCGGGCATCCCCGTCGAGACGGCGTACAAGGCGCTGGAGGCCGTGCAGGCCCTGGAACCCGCCGGCATCGGCGCGCGCACCGTGGAGGAATGCCTGGAGCTGCAGCTCCGCGAGCGCCCCGACGCCGACCCGCTGTGCTACGACCTGATCCGCATGTACCTGCTGGACATCGGCAAGGGCAGCATCCGGCAGATCGCCCGCGAAACCGGCGCGACCCTGGCCCACGTGCAGCAGTGCGTGGAGACCATCCGCAGCCTCTCGCCGGCCCCCTGCTCCCTGCACACGGAGACCGCGCAGTACATCATGCCGGAATTCTCCGTCGAGGCGGAGGCGGACGGCCAGCTGACCATTCAGTTCCACAACGACTATTACCCCACCATCCGCCAGGACGTCAACTTCCGCCGCCTCTCCGACTCCCTGGAGGGCCATGAGCAGGCCTACGCGCGGCGCATGCTGAGCGCAGCCAGCCAGCTCATCCGCGCCGTGGAGATGCGCCAGAGCACCATGGAGAAACTGGCCCGCATCATTGTGCGGGAGCAGCGCGCGTTCTTCCTCGGGCAGAACAGCCTTCTGCCGCTGCGCATCGACAGCGCGGCCCGGGAGATCGGCGTGCATGAGACCACAGTCTACCGCGCGATCCAGAACAAGTACCTCTACTGCGCGCGGGGCACCTTCCCGCTGAGCCACTTCTTCCAGAGAGAGGTCTCGGCCGGGGCGAGCACGGCCCGCGTGAAGGACATGATCCAGGAGATCTGCCGGGAGGGCGGGAAGCTCTCCGACAGGGAGATTTCCGAGGAGCTGGGGAAGAGGGGCGTCACCGTCTCAAGAAGGACGGTTGCGAAGTACCGCTCGCAGATGGATATCGATTCGAGCTTCAGGAGATGACCCCTCCCCTCTCAGGGGCTGCCCGGGAGACTGCCCCAACCAACCGATATCAAGAAGGAAGACCGCTATGAGAATCCGAAACGACGGAACCGTCTCCCGGCTGCTCCGGGACGTGCCGCTCCCACGGATGTTCCACGCGTCCCAGCAGTTCCCGGACGCCCACATCGACCGCGGGGACATCGAGAAGACCATCTTCGCCGAGATCGACCGCAGCGGCATGGGGGAGCGCGTGAAGCCCGGCATGCGCATCGCCATCACGGCGGGCAGCCGCGGCATCCGCAATGTGGATGAGATCACCCGCTCGGTGGTCGCCTATGTGAAGTCCCGCGGGGCCACGCCCTTCATCGTGCCCGCCATGGGCAGCCACGGCGGCGCAACCGCCGAGGGCCAGCGGGAAATGCTCGCGGGCTACGGTATCACGGAGGAGACCATGGGCTGCGAAATCCGCTCCTCCATGGAGACCGTGCTCCTCGGCCGCAGCGAGCTCGGCAAGCCCGTCTATATGGACAAAAACGCCTGGGAGTCCGACGGCGTGATCCTCTCCTGCCGCCTGAAGCCGCACAACGCCTTCCGCGGCCCCGTGGAGAGCGGCCCCTGCAAGATGATGACGGTGGGCCTGGGCAAGCAGAAGGGCGCGGAGCAGGTGCACTCGGACGGCATGGACATCATCGCGAAGAATATCCCCACCATGGCCAAGGTCACCCTCGGCACCGGGAAAATCCTCTTCGCGATCCCCTGCCTGGAGAACGCCTACGACCAGACCCTGATGTTCGAGGCCATCCCCGCCGAGAAGATCCTGGAACGCGAGCCGGAGCTGCTGAAGATCGCTTTCGCCAATATGCCCTCCATCCTGGTGGGCGAGGGCGACGTGCTGATCGTCGACCGCATCGGCAAGAACTTCTCCGGCACGGGCGTCGACCCCAACATCACCGGCACCTTCTCCACGCCCTACGCCACGGGCGGCGTCCAGGTGCAGCGCACCTGCTTCCTGGACCTGACGGAGGAGAGCCACGGAAATTCCCTGGGCATCGGCCTGGCCAGCGCGATCACGCGCCGCATCTTCGACCAGATCGACGCCGACGCCATGTACACCAACTGCATGACCTCCACGGTCATCAAGTCCGCCATGGTGCCCTGCGTGATGAGCACGGACAAGGAAGCCATCCAGTTCT
>CAMNLM010000153.1 GCA_946543085.1 uncultured Clostridia bacterium
GTAGTCGAAGGAGAAGCCGATCATCTTCAGCTGCTGGCGGAAGTGGTCGATATTCTCCCTGGTGACGATGGCGGGGTGGATGTTGTTCTTGATGGCATAGTTCTCGGTGGGCAGGCCGAAGGCGTCCCAGCCGATGGGGAAGAGCACGTTGTAGCCCTGCATGCGGCGCTTGCGGGCGATGATGTCCATGGCCGTGTTGGAGCGGGGATGGCCCACGTGCAGGCCGTGGCCGGAGGGATAGGGGAACTCAATCAGGCCGTAGAACTTGGGCTTGTCATGGCTGGCCTCCGCCTCAAAGGCGTGGGTTTCCTCCCAGATCTTCTGCCACTTGGGTTCAATGGCTTTTGGGTTGTAGGGGGCGATGGTGGGCATGGGCTTGTGACCTCCTTGTCGATCATTGGCAGCAGTCGCAGGATACAAGAAAGCCGTCCGTCCCTGCTGCGCAAAGACGAAACGGCTGTTTCGCGGTACCACTCTGCTTGCCGTCCGCTGTGCGGACAGCCTCTCAAGGCGCTGTATCGGGCGCGCCCGTCGGCCTCTCGGCCAAATCACTCCGGGGCGAGCGGCGCATATCCTCCGGCTGTGTTCCACCAGCCCACAGCTCTCTGCATCGGAGTGACAGGCGCGTTCCCCTTCTCGGTGACGCATGTATTATATCAAACCGCACAAAGACGGTCAATAGGCAAGTTTTACGTTTTTTCGTTCGGCTTTGCGACCGGGGACTGTCGGCGGAAGCCGCGAATGGCTCCGGGACAGCGCGCCGTCCGGGGCGGCGTTTACTCCCCGACCTCGAATTCGATCATGCCGGCGATGGAGCCGTCCAGGTAGTACGCCAGCGTGTAGGTGCCGGACTGTTTGCCGGTGAACTCCGCCATCATGGCGAGCGAATTGGTCAGGTCGAAGTGCCACACGTCGCGCTCCTCGATCTCCGGCATATAGATGAAGGTGCCGCTCTGGCAGACGAACTGGCCGTCCGGCGCGGTCAGGGCCATGAGCAGCGGCTCCCGGGTCTCCTGCTCCACCCTGTAGGAGGAGATCATCTGGAAATAGAAGCGCTTTTCGCCGCCGAAGAGCTCGTCGACGGTCACATGGTCCACGGGCAGCGCGGCCTCGTCATCCGCGAGCGGATCGCCCGAGCCGGACACGCCGAGGTAGATCTCGCTGTCCGCGTAGCTGTAGCGGTCCATGAAGGAAGCGGCGGGGACGGTGTAGGGCTGGACGAGCAGGGTGTTTTCGTCCTCGCCTTCGCCCTGACAGAGGAACACGGCCAGCGAGCTTTCCGGGAGGGCGAGGACGCGCGTCACCAGGCTGTCCCCGGGCGCAAAATCATGCCACTCCTGGTATTGGTTCGGGTAGGCGTTGACATACACGCGCAGATTCTGCGCCGCCTGCTCCTCGGTCAGCGGGACGCCGCTGAGGTCGATGGTCAGGATGCCGCCGTCGTAGGTGAACTCGATGCCGCTGTCGTTCTGGTAGGCGGGCAGACCCTCCAGGGCGACCTCGGTGATGTCGTTCTCGGACAGCGCGTCCATGATGCTCTCGGTGGAGACGGCGAAGTACTTGCCCAGGCCCTCGCCCCAGGAGGAGAGCACGATGCCGCAGATATCCGCGCGCTCGTCCATGACAACCGAGCCGGGCAGGAAATCCTCCGCCGAGAAGAAGGTCCATCCGTTCACCCCGTCCAGGGTGACGGCGGAGACGCGGCTGACATCGTGGGAGCTGTAGCCCTGCAGGCCGCCGCGCAGGGTCGAGCCGGCGCAGAGAGCCGGCGCGCCCGCGTAGGGGAAATCGGTGAGCGCGGCGATGTGCGTGTCCGTCTCGAAGGCGACGAGCGCCAGCGGCGTCAGGTCGACCCGCCAGATGCCGGCGATGTCGCCCAGCCGCTGGTCCATGGTGGTCAGCGGTTCGGCGTTCATCAGCGCGTCGGAGGTCGGGATCGCGTCCGCGGAGGTCACCAGAATGACGCTGCCGTCCATGCGGCAAGCCGCGACCGCGTCCGCGATGGCCTTGCCCTCCCAGTAGAGGGTGAAGATCTCGGCGTCTCTGGCGGCCGGGGAAGCCGCGTTCTCTGTTTTTTCCACGGCTTCTACGTTTTCCACGTTTTCCGCGTTTTCCGCGCTTTCTGCCAGGCAGGCGGCTGCCGGCATCGCGCAGAGCGCCAGGCAGAGCAGCAGGGCGAAGAATCGTTTCATAGACATCCCTCCGGGAAGGCTGACGGTTCGGAACAGTTCGGAAAGGCTTGAAATCATTCGGGTGTATCATACACGATTTTCTGGTGGATGGCAAGGACGGCGCGGCTTTTCGGCCTTTTCGCCTTTCTCCTCCCAGTCGCACCACTCGCCGCGGCGCGGATCGCGGCGAAAAGCAAAATCAGGCGGGCCTCTTGTAATCTGCCTGTGTTTTTGCTATGCTTGGTTCAACGGATGAAAACCATAACAGCAGCTGAGCGCGGCGCGGAGCTTTCCCGCCGGGCTTCAGCCGCTCCGCATGATTGAAAAAGGAGAAATGAACGATGCAGTTTATCCAGGACAGCAGCGCCCTGATCTGCCGCCGCAAGGGCGAAACCCTGCGCATCGAGCCATGGGGACGGGACGCCCTGCGCGTGCGCGCTACGATGTATCAGACGTTTTCGGGCCGCGACTGGGCGCTGACGCAGACGCCGGAGGCGCGCGGCGCCGTCATCACCTTCGGCGAGGAGCTGCTGCGCGGGAGCGACGGGGAGATGCACCCGCACGCCACGGCTGCGATCGCCAACGGCCGCGTCAGCGTCACGGTCAATGACGGCGGCGTGATGACCTTTTACCGCGACGGGAAGATGTTCCTGCGCGAGGTTTTCCGCTTCTATGGCGGGAGCATCACACGGGAGAGCCACTGCCTGAAGGTGGTCAACC
>CAMNLM010000154.1 GCA_946543085.1 uncultured Clostridia bacterium
TTTTCACCGTCCACATGCACCTGGGCGGGCTTGGTCATGGGGTTGTAGTAGCCGATCTGCTCGATGAAGCGGCCGTCACGGGGGCTGCGCTCGTCAGCAATGACCACGCGATAGAAGGGGTGCTTCTTCATGCCCATTCTCTTCAGACGAATCTTGACCATGGTTGTTTCCTCCTTGAATTGAAACAATGTTGTTCTGTATATGGAAACCGCCTTTTGCGGTACCACGCCGGGAAAAAGAGGGAAAGCCGGGGACGGGGTTTACTGGGGCATCGACTTCATCAGGCGGCGAAGCTTGCCCTTGCCCTTGACGCCGGAGAACTGCTTCATCATCTGCTTCGCCTGGTCGAACTGGCGGATCAGGGTGTTCACGTCCTGCACGGTGGTGCCGGAGCCGGCCGCAATGCGCTTGCGCCGGGAGGCGTTGAGGATGCCGGGATTGCGGCGCTCCTGGGGCGTCATGGAACGGATGATGGCTTCGGGCTTCTTCATCGCGCTGTCGTCGATGTCGACGTTCTTGCCGCTCATGCCGGGGAGCATCTCGACCATATGGCGCAGGCCGCCCATCTTTTTCATGGACTGCATCTGCTCCAGGAAGACCTCGAGATCGAGGTCGGTGGTCTTGCTCTTGTTGCTCAGGGCCTCCATATCCTTGGGATCGAAGGCTTCCTGCGCCTTGTCGATCATGGACAGGATGTCGCCCATGCCCAGGATGCGGGAGGCCATGCGGTCCGGGTAGAAGGGCTCGATGTCGCTGAGCTTTTCGCCCGTGCCGCTGAACTTGATCGGTTTGCCGGTCACGGCGCGCACGGAGAGGGCAGCGCCGCCGCGGGTGTCGCCGTCCAGCTTGGTCAGGATCACGCCGCTGATCTCCAGCTTTTCGTTGAAGGTCTTGGCGACATTCACGGCATCCTGACCGGTCATGGCGTCGACCACCAGCAGAATTTCCTGCGGGTGCACGGTCTCGCGGATGCGGGCCAGCTCGTCCATCAGCTCGGTGTCGATGTGCAGGCGGCCGGCGGTATCGATGATCAGCACGTCGCAGCCGTAGTAGCGCGCCTGTTCGACAGCTTCCTTCGCGGTCTTGACGGGATCCTGGGTGCCCTTCTCATAGACGCGGGCGCCGACCTGTCCACCGACGACCTGCAGCTGCTTGATGGCGGCGGGGCGATAGATGTCGCACGCGGCGAGCATCGGCTTCTTGCCCTGCTTGATCAGCATGCCGGCCAGCTTGGCGGCCATGGTCGTCTTGCCTGCGCCCTGCAGACCGCAGAGCATGTAGATGGTCGGCGTGGAGGAGGACCAGGTCAGCTTGCTGATGGAACCGCCCATCAGCTCGGTCATTTCCTCGCTGACGATCTTGATGATCTGCTGGCTGGGCGTGAGGGAGGAGAGCACCTCCTGGCCCATGCACTTTTCCGTGACCTTCTTGATAAAGTCCTTGGCCACGGCATAGTTGACGTCCGCCTCAAGCAGCGCCATGCGCACCTCGCGCATGCCCTCCTTGATGTTCTGCTCGTTCAGCTTGCCCTTGCCGGACATCTTTCTGAGCGCGGACTGTAGCTTTTCACTCAAGCCTTCAAAGGCCATTTTCATCCTCCTGCTCCAGCCGGATGATGGCATCCAGCAGGTTTCGCGCTTCCTGGTATTGTCCGGCGTCGAGCGCGGCGCGGCAGTCGACCAGGATCTTTTCGGTGCGGCTGAACCTTGCGGCCAGGTGGAGCTTTTCCTCCATGTCCGTCATCTTGGCGACGGCTCGGGCAAGCAGCTCGTGCACGCCCTGCCGGCTGATGCCCAGCTCTTCGGCGATCTCGCCGAGGGACATGTCCTCCTCGCAGTGGAGCGAAAGCGCTTCCCGCTGCTTGTCGGTCAGCAGTCCGCTGTAGAACGCGGACAGATAGCTCAGCTCGGCCTTGCGTGCCAAATCCTCACGCGCCATGGTTCACCTCGTTGTCAAGGGTTCTCCGTTGACAGATAGTATTATACCGCTTCCCGCCTGTTTGTCAAGGGTTTCGCATTGATAGATGAAAATTCTTTGATCAACTGCGGGAAGGGCGGCGCTGTCTCCCGCAGACGTCTGCCGGATCATACCGCCGTCTTCGGGACAGCCAGAGAAAAGCCCTTCCGCGAACCGCGCGGAAGGGCCGGATAGGTATTCAGGTTTTCGCTCAGATGCCGGGATCGGCGTCCGTGGGCTCGCTTTCGCCCTCGGGCAGGTCCATGTCCATGGAATCCGCATCCTCAGTCGGAACGAGCTCTTCGCTGTCGTCCGCCTCGGCAACCACTGCGGCTTCTTCCTCGGTGACCTCCCGCTCGGCGCGGGCCACGCCAATCACACGCGCGCCCTCCTGGATGCGCATCAGGCGTACGCCGGCGGCATAGCGGCTGTAGACGTTGATCGCGTCCACGGGGCTGCGGATGATCGTGCCCTCGTCGGTGATCAGCAGGATGTCCTCATCGTCGTGCACGAGCAGCAGGGCGGCCAGATCGCCGGTCTTTTCGCTGGGCTTGAGCACGCGCAGACCCTTGCCGTTGCGGGCCTGCTCGCGGAATTCGTCGGGACTGACGCGCTTGCCGTAACCGTTCTCAGTGATGGCCAGCACGTTCGCGCCTTCCTCGATGATGGCCAGGTCGATGATTTCGTCGCCCTCGTCCAGGCGCATGGCGCGCACACCGGTCGCGCCGCGGCCCATCGAGCGCACATGGCTCTCGTTGAAGCGGATGCACATGCCCCTGCGGCTGCCCATCAGCAGCTCGTCGCTGCCGGTGGAGAGACGCACGCCGACCAGCTCGTC
>CAMNLM010000155.1 GCA_946543085.1 uncultured Clostridia bacterium
GGAAAAATCGCGGTTGCCGCTCGCGTCGAGGGACACGAAGGCCAGCGTGGTGAACTGCGCGGGATCGGCGATCACGCCGCGGGTCTCAATGCCGGCCTCCTTCAGCGTGCCGATCAGCTTGCGGCCGAACATGTCGTCGCCGACCTTGCCGATCATGGCTGTGGTGCGGCCGTAGCGGTTCAGCGCGGCCAGGAAATTGCCGGGCGCGCCGCCGGGATTGGCGGAGAGGATCGGGTAACCGAATTCATTCACGGCGTGGGGCGCGAAGTCGATGAGCAGTTCCCCCAGCGCGACAACGTCATACATGGGTGGATTCTCCTTTCTCCATCAAAGCATGCAAAGTCGGGTGCGAGTCAGTCCCGGGTTGTGCCGCCGGCGGCGTACTGCACCGGGAGGCAGATCAGCGACGGGACGGTGGACAGGTGGGATGAGAGCACGGTGCTCACGGCCGTTTCGGCGATCTCCTGCACGGGCTGGATGATGGTGGAAACCGTGTAGTCCAGCGTGCCGAACATCCGGATGCCGTCGAAGCCGATGACCTGCACATCCTCCGGCACGCGGATGCCCTTGCCCTTGAGGACCTGAATCATCTGCCAGGCCAGCATATCGGTTCCGCAGAAGAGGCCGTCGAAGTCGAGCCGCCCGTTTTGGATGTGGCTGCTCAGGAACGCCTCGAACTCGCCGAAGGGCGCGTTGTCCTCGAGGATCTTCAGCTCGAAGGGGACATCCAGCTCGACGCAGGCGGCGACGAAGCCTTCCTTGCGCTTGCTCGGCTCATTCGAGAGGGAGGAGCCGATGCGCATGAAGGCCAGACGCCTGCAGCCCAGGTCATAGAGCCTGTGCGCTGCGAGCCAGCCCCCGCCGAAGTTGTCCGAGGCGATGCAGGGCACGGAGACGGAGAAGAAGCGGTCGATCGTCACAAAGGCGATGTCCTCGGGGATGACAAGCTCGGCGTTGTAGGTGAGGGCAATGATGCCGTCCACCTGGTTTTCGCGGGCCATGCGGATAAACTCCAGCTCGCGGTTCTTGTCATAGTCGGTGAAGCAGAGCAGCGTCTTCTTGTCCCGGCGCTCCAGCGCAATGTTGATGTAATGGACGAGCTTGGCGAAGTAGGGGTTGATCGTGTTCGGAATGATCAGCGCGACGGTGTCGGTTCTGTCTGTGCGCAGGACGCGCCCGCTGCTGTTGTACTGGTAGCCCAGCTTCAGGATGGCCTGCTCGACTTTCCTTTTATAGTCTTCTCCGACCGGCTGACGGTTGACGACCTTGGACACGGTACCCAGGGCGACGCCTGCCTCCCGCGCGACATCCAGCATGGTGGGATGGCCCTTCGCTTTCGGCATGGAATCACCTCATTTCTGCGTATCGCACTTTTTCATATGATAATCATATCATTCTTTCACGCGCTTGTCAAATGATTTCACGAAATCCAATGAAAGGCTTCACGGCGATTCCGATCGCCGGCGTGTGTGTCTTCTGGGAAAAGAAAAATACAAGAATGACCAAATCGTCTATTGACAAGCGAAAGTGGCGGTGCTATGATCTGAGCAACGGTTCATGAAACGTTTCATGAACATGAGAGAACAATTCATGAAGGAGGAATGCCTATGACCTCGACCGCCATGCCGGCAAAGCATGCGAACCGCAAGAACCTGGGGAAGCGGATGGCGGATCACTGGCAGCTGTACGTGCTGCTGCTGATTCCGGTCGTGATCACCATCGTGTACAAGTATGGTCCCATGTACGGCATCCAGATCGCCTTCCGGAATTACAATCCCGGCCTTGGCATCACGGCAAGCCCCTGGGTCGGCTGGAAATGGTTTGACCGCTTCTTCCGGGCTCCCAACTTTGACCGCATGCTATGGAACACCATCAAGCTGAGCGTCTACGGTCTGCTGTGGGGCTTCCCGGTGCCGATCATCCTGAGCCTTGCGCTGAACCAGCTCCGCTTCAAGAAGCTCAAGCGCACCGTCCAGACCGTCATCTACGCGCCGCACTTCATCTCCACGATGGTCATCTGCGGTATGCTGCGCATCTTCCTGTCTCCCTCCGGCGGTCTGATCAACCTGATCGCGGGCACGAAGATCGACTTCCTGACCGAGTCCAGCGCGTTCCGCACAATCTACGTCGCAAGCGGCATCTGGCAGGAGGCCGGCTGGGGCACCATCATCTACCTGGCCACCCTCTCCAGCATTGACACGGCCCTGTACGAGGCGGCGAAGGTGGACGGCGCGTCCGTCTTCCAGCGCATCCTCCACATCGACATCCCGTGCCTGCTGCCGATGATCATCCTGCAGCTGATCATGAGCGCCTCCGGCATCATGAACGTCGGCTTTGAAAAGGCCTACCTGCTGCAGACCGATCTGAACCGCGCCACGAGCGATATCATCGCCATCTACGTGTACGAGCAGGGCATTGTCAGCGCCCGGTATGAACTGGGTACCGCTGTCGGCCTGTTCAACACGGCCATCAACATCGTGCTGCTGGTGATCGTCAACCGCATCGCCAAGAAGTACGGCGAAGTCAACTTTGTGTGAGAGGGGAGGAGCAAGCGAATGTCTGTCTTTACGAAAAGAAAGCAGGGCGAGCTGGGCGGCCTGAGCGACCGCACGAGCGACATCATTCTGATTGTCTTCTCCGTGCTCATCCTGCTGATCGTGGCCTATCCCCTCTATTACGTCCTCGTGGCTTCCTTCTCTGATCCCTACGACGTGTACGCCGGCAAGACCTTCTTCCTGCCCA